>CAZKJB010000161.1:0-8885 GCA_964552975.1 uncultured Occallatibacter sp.
TCAAGGAAGAGACCGAAACCGACCTCTTCGGCGAGCAGTCCGTGTTGTGCGGCGGTGTCAGCGCCCTCATCAAGGCGGGATACGAAACTCTTGTTGAGGCGGGCTATCAGCCTGAGAGTGCCTACTTCGAGTGCCTCCACGAGCTCAAGCTCATCGTCGACCTCATCTATCGCGGCGGCCTCGCCTACATGCGCTACTCCATCTCCGATACAGCCGAGTGGGGCGACTACGTCAGCGGGCCGCGCGTCATCAACGAAGAAAGCCGCAAGGCGATGAAACAGATCCTCAAGGAAATCCAGGACGGCACGTTTGCGAAGCGCTTTCTCGCCGACCAGAACTCCGGCCGCAAGGAGTTCATGGCCTTCCGCGAAGCCGAAGCCAAACACCCGGTCGAAATCGTCGGCAAGCAGCTGCGCGCGCAGATGCCGTTCCTCGATCCGGTCACGGTCGAGGAAGTCGCCAAGTCGCGGTAACAACCATCCATACGCAAGAACGCCGAGCGGCTTGGTAGCGCTCGGCGTCTTTATTTGCGCAGGAACAAAACTCACTCAACGCGAATCTAAACCCGCGAGTAGCCACTACCTGCATTCAGGCCGCCCTTCAGCAATCTCAAAGCCATCCGATGCACACCGCGCAGCGGTTGTTCGTCGCGAATCCGCTCGCCATTCGACGCGGCAGCACCGGCCTTGCTCCGCGCCAGCCACTTTCAACAGCCGCACTCATATTTACTCTTTCAATGCGTAACCGATGCCTGCCGCCTCTCGATCCCCGCCGCCCTGTAGAATCATCCTGAATCCCGCCTCATTCTGGCGTGAGATCGTCATGACCTTTTCTCGCCGCCGGCGCCAATATTCATAACGACCTCTAGGGAGGTTCCTTGCTTTACTGGTTGCTCTACGAAAAGCTGTTCCCGTTCTTCCACCCGTTCCGGATCTTCCGCTACCTCACGTTTCGCACGGCGTTCGCGTCACTCACGGCGCTGCTTATCGCTCTCTTCATCGGGCCTTATGTGATCCAAAAGTTGCGGGAGTTTCAGATTGGCCAATTTGTCCGCGAGGACGGCCCGCAGTCGCACCTCAAGAAGACCGGCACTCCAACGATGGGCGGCGTGCTCATTTGCATCGCGATTCTGCTGCCCACCGTTCTCTGGTCCGATCCCGGCAACCCCTTCGTGTGGGTCACCGTCGCTTCTACCCTGGCCTTCGGCGCCATAGGATTCACCGACGACTACATCAAGGTGGTTCAGCGGCGCAGCCTCGGGCTCACGGCGAAAGCCAAGCTGCTTTGGCAGGGACTGGCCGCGACCCTCGTGGCCGTCTCGCTGATCGTCCTCGACCAGTTCAAGATGTTTTCTACGCGCCTCTCCGTCCCCTTCATCAAAAGCCTGCGTCCCGATCTGCTCTGGCATAGTTGGCCCAGCACGCTTCCGCACATGGCCCTTTTTGCATTTGTCCCATTCGTTCTCTGGGTGGTTCTGGTGCTGGTCGGCTCAACCAACGCGGTCAACCTCACCGACGGCCTCGATGGCCTTGCCATCGGCTGCACAATCATTGCCGCCGGCGCACTCGCCGTACTCACCTACATCACAGGCCATGTAGTATTTGCTGACTACCTTGAGCTGCAGCGCATGCCCATGATCGGCGAGCTGACGGTTTTTTGCGGGTCCATGGTCGGCGCGTCCATCGGTTTTCTCTGGTACAACGCACACCCGGCTGAGATTTTTATGGGCGACGTGGGTTCGCTGGCGCTGGGCGGCGCCATTGGCACTGTGGCCATTATTATTCGTCAGGAACTGCTGCTGCCCTTCATCGGCGGCATCTTCATCCTTGAGGCCGTCTCCGTCATCCTGCAGGTGGGCAGCTACAAGCTCCGCAAGAAGCGTATCTTCAAGATGGCGCCGCTGCACCACCACTTCGAACAATTGGGCTGGAGCGAATCGAAAGTCATCGCCCGCTTCTGGATCGGCTCCCTTGTGTTTGCATTGTTTGCACTCACGACTCTTAAACTGCGGTAAACCCACCGTGCGCCACGCCTCCCGCGGTGCACAATAAGATTGAGCGCGGCGCGATGCGGCAGCCATTCGGAACCAAAACGCCATCAGGAACCCAAACATGGAGTTGAAGGGCAAAAAAGTTCTCGTCGTCGGCCTCGGAAAGTCCGGGCTTGCGGCGGCGCTTTTTTTGCGCCGCAAGGGCGCCCAGGTCACGGTGTCCGATGTTCGCTCCGCCGAATCGCTGGCCAAAGAAATCCCGGCCCTGCTCGACGAAGGCATTATGGTCGAGGCCGGCGGCCACGGCCTATTCACCTTCCGCCGCCAGGATCTGATTGTGGTCAGTCCCGGCGTCCCTCTCGACACCCCCGAGCTGGCGCAGGCTCGGAGCCTTGGCCGCCCCATCATTGGCGAGCTCGAGCTGGCCGCGCGCTTCCTCAAAGGCAAGATCCTCGCCATCACCGGCTCCAACGGCAAAACCACCACTACGGCGCTTGCGGGCGAAATCTTCACCGCGGCGGGCTTTCCCACGCTGGTCGCCGGCAATATCGGCGAGCCCGTCGTGGCTCACATTGATCAGAGCACTGACGACACATGGTCCGTTCTTGAAGTTTCCAGTTTTCAGCTAGAGAGCACGCAGCTCTTCCATCCCAACATCGCGGTGATCCTAAACATTACGCCCGACCATCTCGACCGGCATGGCACCTTCGAAAACTATGCGTTGGCCAAAGAGCGCATCTTCGCCGCGCAGAGCGGGCGCGACTGTTTGGTGCTCAACGCCGACAATTTCCGCACTGCCCAGGCTGCCGCACGCGCGCAGGCGCAGGTCTTTTGGTTTTCTCTCGAGCATCCGGTTTCTCCGGGTTCTTTTGTTGAGGAAGGCTGGGTCGTCTATCGCCGGTTGCACGATGGCGAGGCAGAACGTATTCTGCCGCTCAGTAAGATTCCACTCAAAGGCGAGCACAACGTTGAGAATGTTTTGGCTGCCGTCTGCGCCGCCCGGATGGCCGAGATCAAGATCGATGCCATTGCCCGCGCCATCGAGAATTTTCGGGCTGTTGAGCACCGCTTGGAATTCGTCGCCACCGTCAACGGCGTCGATTTCTACAACGACTCCAAGGCCACCAACGTCGATGCCACCGCCAAAGCCGTGGCCGCTTTTCCCGGAGGCATTCACCTGATCCTCGGCGGCAAAGACAAAGGATCTGACTACACCACGCTGTCCGAGCTGCTGCGCGAGCGTGTGCGCGCCATCTACACCATCGGATCGGCCGCCGGCAAAATCGAATCGCAACTCCGCGGAGTGGTTTCCATTCACTCATGCGAAACTCTGGCGAATGCGGTGGGCGCTGCCGCCTCTGCCGCTCATCCCGGCGACGTGGTGCTGCTGGCGCCGGCCTGCTCCAGCTTCGACCAGTTCGAAAACTATGAGCAGCGCGGGCGCGCCTTTAAACATCTCGTGGACGAACGCCGCGATTGGAAGGTTAAGCAAAGCGTATAGGCTCTATGGCAAAACGAGTAGGCGTCGATAAATATCTGTTCTTCACTACGCTGGTGCTGGTTGTCACCGGGCTAGTCATGGTCTTTTCCGCCTCCGCGGTCGTTGACCAGGAGCGCTATCACTCGGCTTATACCTTTATTGCAACGCAAGCCGTATGGGCCTTGCTCGGCGTGGTGGCTCTCTTCGTCCTCATGCATGTTGACGCCAGCCATTACAACTCGCCGCGCTTCATCTATCCGGCCATCTGCGTCACCACCCTGCTGCTCGTACTAGTCTTTCTCATGCCCGGCTCGCACCACACGCATCGCTGGATTCGCTTTGGCGACTTCTTCACATTCCAGCCGTCTGAGATCGCCAAACCTGTCCTTGTTCTCTTCCTGGCGTGGTTCCTTCACTCCCGCCTCGACTCCATGCGCGATTGGAGGGGGACGCTTCTCCCCTCGGCTGTGATCCCATTACTCTTTGTAATCCTTGTGGTCGCTGAGCCTGACCTCGGCACGGCAATGGTTCTTGCAGCGCTTACTGCCATGATGCTCGTTCTCGCGGGAATGGAATGGAAGATTCTGCTTGCTGGCTTCTGCGCCGCGCTGCCTGCGCTCGGAGCGTTGCTCTTCATGGTCCCTTGGCGTCGCGCGCGGATGTTGATCTTCCTCAACCCCGAGTCCGATCCGCAGGGTGCCGGCTATCACATTTACCAGTCCCTCATCGCCGTGGGAACCGGTGGATTCTCCGGCCGTGGCTACATGGAGGGAATGCAAAAACTCTTTTACCTTCCCGAGGCCTCTACCGACTTCATCTTTGCCAACATTGCTGAAGAGCTTGGCTTCATCGGCGCCATGTTCATCGTGATCCTGTTCGCCATCTTCGGCGCGCGCGGCTTGCGCACGGCCTTCCGCACCACCGATCCCTTCGCGCGGCTTGTCGCCTTTGGCATCACCACCACCATTCTGATGCAGGCCTTCTTCAACATCAGCGTCGTGCTATCGCTTGTTCCCAACAAAGGCATCCCGCTGCCGCTCATCTCGCACGGTGGCACTTCGCTTTTCTGCACTCTCGCATCCATCGGCATTCTGCTGAACATCAGCAGGCAGGCAGAGTGAAAGAGCGGGAAACAGGGGGCCAAGGGAACACCGTGGCTCAACTTCGCATTCTTATCGCAGGCGGCGGCACCGGCGGCCACATCATTCCCGCCTTGGCCGTCGCACGCGAACTCGTCAAGCGCCACGGTGCCGAAATCCTTCTCGTCGGTACCGCGCGCGGACTCGAGTCTCGGCTGGTTCCCGAGGCCGGGTTCAATCTCAAACTCATCAACGTAGGCCCGCTCAACAGCGTGTCACTGACGACGCGCCTGAAGACCCTCACTGGCTTGCCGGCCAGCATCTTCGAATCCAAGAGATTGATTCGCGAATTTCGGCCGGGCGCCGTTTTCAGCGTTGGCGGTTATGCTTCAGGTCCGGCAATGGCGGCAGCGCTGTGGATGAAGATTCCCACGATGACCTACGAGCCAAACGCGATGCCCGGGCTTGCTAACCGGCTCGTCGGCAAGCGAGTACAGGCCGCGGCCCTCAACTTTCCAGCCTCCGCAAAATGGTTCCGCAATGCCGAGGTCACAGGCGTTCCCGTGCGGCCGGAGTTTTTCTCGCTCGCGCAGCCGAGCGGTCCGCCGCACCTGTTCATCTTTGGCGGCTCGCAAGGCGCGCGCATTTTGAACGAGCACATGCCTCGCGTCGTTGCACCGTTGCTGGCTGCTGTTCCCGGCCTGACGATTCTGCACCAGAGCGGCATTCGCAACTTCGAAACGACAGAAGCCGCGTACAAAGCAAGCGAAGCTGATCCCGAGCGTTGGGAAGTGCGTCCGTTCCTGAATGACATGGCGGCGCAGTTCGCGCGGGCGCATCTGATTCTGTCGCGCAGTGGCGCAACAACCGTTGCCGAAGAGGCCGCGGCGGGCAAGCCGGCTCTGCTTGTCCCCTTTGCCGCCGCGACCGATGAGCACCAGCGCCGCAATGCCGAGGCGATGCAGTCAGCCGGAGCCGCTGTCATGTTGCAGGAGAAGGATCTCGAAGTTCCCGGCAAGCTGCTCGATACGCTCGTGGGGCTTCTCGGTGATCAGGCGCGTCTCGCGGCCATGGCCGCCGCCGCCCGCACCCAGGCTCATCCTGGAGCCGCGGAACGCATTGCCGACCAGCTTGCCGCCCTGGCCGCAAGCGCCCCTCGCCAGGTGCCTGAAGTTCCTGCTCAGCAAACCTGAAGTTCCCGCCCAACAAAAAAGCCCGCCTGCCGAAGCAGACGGGCTTTCGTCAATCGAATCTTCCAGACTTACCGGTGTCCGCCACCGCCGTGGCCGCCACCGCCGCTGAACCCGCCGCGTGCGCCGCCACTAAAGCCGCCACCGCCGCGAGCTGCACCGCCGCCGGCATATCCTCGAGCTACGCCGCCCCCGGCATAGCCGCGAGCCCCGCCACCGGCATATCCACGGGCGACACCGCCGCCCGCATAGCCGCGTGCGCCGTAACCGTATCCGCCACGATATCCATAACCGCCGCGGAAACCGTATCCGCCCCAGCCGTGACGATAGCCCCATCCGTACCACGGGCCGACGCCAAGAAAGACTCCACCGTAAAACCAGCTAGGGCTGTAATAGCCGTAAGGAGCGCAGGCGTACGGGTAATAAGCGTAATAGCCCCATTCGCAATCCGGGGGACCGTAATATCCGGGAGCCGCGACCACAGCGGGACCGACACCCACCCCAACCGCGACCTGGGCGTTCGCCGTAGTCAGCGCAGCGAACGGAAGAACAATAAGCATTGCCAGAACAACGAAGCGGAATTTCCGCATGACATCCTCCTTGTGCTGTCCCGTCCTCGCCTTGCCCGGACTGGAATTCGAAGTTTCCTTCGGTCTCAGCACCCTCCGGCCCTTTTCTATTCTTCGTGCGGCCGGCTTACAACTTGTTAAACAGCACTTTCGCCCTTTTGTTGCGGTCTCGTGAAAGAATCCCACTTCGACAACCAAAGAGCAAGAACTTACCGTAACTCCTTGTTTTCGCGCCCCTATCAAGCCTCATTACGCCACACTTATGAGACGCGCCAGGACCTTTAAAGACACAAAAAGCGGCCCCTCCAGTTTGGAGAGGCCGCATCGTGCTGGCAGCAGAAGGATTAGCTACCTGCGGAAGTGACCGTCGCGGTCAAATCGCCGGTCGTAGAAGCCGTGCCGGGCAAATACGCGTCCTCGGTCAATCACCACGCCGCCGCGAAACGCCGGGCCACCAAAGCGGACGCCGACGAGGTTCCAATACCCCGGCACCCAATAGCCATTCGCGTAGTAGCCGTCAACCCAGGCATATCCCGGTCCTGGGCAAGGTGGTACGTAAGCGCGCGCGCCAACGTAGATTCCCACCCGGGCTGCCTGAGCCGGCGCTGCGCTCAATCCCAGGGTTCCAGCCACCATCGCCGCTCCCAACATCCACTTCGTTATGCTGCCCATAAAACCTCCGTTCCTGGCGGCGACCTTCCGTTCACCGCCCCCGGCTTGCTGTCCCCTCGAAGCTTGAATGTTGGAAGCTTGGATCTTGCCGCCTCCGGGCTCGCCGGTTATGCCCTATGTAAACCAGCCATGCCGGCAATTGTTGCGCCCGGCCTCGCAAATAAAAATGCGCAACTTTTCAGGAAATTCTACGTTCAACTTACGCTTTCATGCGGCGTGCGAAATCTCGCATTGAAGCTGATTGCAACTCGCGCAGCCGCGTTATTCTGGGAGTCGCTTGAATCTGTGAAACGCTCACGCACCTTGCGGTGTAGCGCTCGCAGCCGCGTATCCAAAGGAGACTCCATTGCCCCACGCCCAAGGCACCTTTACCGTCGACGTTCATCCGCTCTCGCCCGCTCCGGTCGAAGGCCTCGGTCGCTTCTCCATCAACAAGCAAATCCACGGCGAGCTTGAGGCGATCACGATTGGGGAAATGCTTTCGGGCGGCAATCCAAAGCAGGGAGCGGCAGGATACGTTGCAATTGAGGTCGTCACCGGTACGCTCGCCGGCAAGCAGGGAAGCTTCGCGCTGCAGCACTTTGCCACCATGGACGCGAGCGGCCACAAGATGCAGATCAGCGTCGTCCCGGGCTCCGGAACCGGCGGCCTCAAAGATATTGCCGGCTCATTCACCATCCGCATCGAAGGCGGTCAACACTTCTACGACCTCGATTACAACCTGCCCGAATGAAACCGAGCAAATAGCAAACAGCTGAGGGCTGAAACCTGAGAGCCAGGAGCCTCTCTGTTACCCTGATCCTTCACTCGAAATGCTGCCATTTGAAATGTTCGCAACCTCCCAGCACGCACACTTCATCGGAATCGGCGGCATCGGCATGAGCGGCATCGCCGAGATCCTGCTCAACCTCGGCGTCAAAGTCTCCGGCTCCGATCTCCGCCGGAGTGCCGTCACCGATCGGCTGGCGCAACTCGGTGCGACGGTCTACGAGGGGCACAATGCGGCCAACCTCGTCGGAGCCACCGTCGTCGTCACTAGTTCTGCCGTCAACACGAGCAATCCTGAAGTCATCGAGGCGCACGCCCGCAAAATTCCCGTCATTCAGCGCGCCGAGATGCTCGCCGAGCTCATGCGACTCAAGTACGGCATCGCGATCGCCGGCATGCATGGCAAAACCACCACCACGTCCATGGTTGCCGCCGTCCTCTCCGCCGGCGGACTCGATCCCACCGTCGTCGTTGGCGGCCGTGTTGACGCACTTGGCTCCAACGCCCGCCTCGGCACCACGCAGTATCTCGTGGCCGAAGCCGACGAGAGCGACCGCTCCTTCCTCAAGCTCTCACCGATCCTCGCCGTTGTTACCAATCTCGATCGCGAGCATATGGACTGCTATCACGACATGGCTGACGTCGAGCGCGCTTTCCTCGACTTCATGGATCGCGTTCCGTTCTACGGCGCCGTCACTGCCTGCATCGATAACGCGCTTCTCAAGGCCATCCTGCCGCGCGCCCGTCGCCGCATCTTCAGTTATGGCGAATCGCCAGACGCCGACTTCCGTCTCGAGCTGCTCGCCTCAGGCCGCGACTTATCGCAAATCGCGGTGCAGGGAACTGGGTTCTCGCGTTTCCAGGTGCACACCGCCGCTGGTCCGCTCGGCCCATTCGATCTGCACGTGCCCGGCCGTCACAACGTCCTCAACGCCACGGCCGCTGTCGCCGTCGCCCACCAACTCGGGATCGGCTCCGGCAAAATTGCCGAAGGCCTCAACCGTTTTCGCGGAGTCGATCGCCGCTTCCAGCAGCGCGGCCAGGCCCGCGGCGTCACGGCGGTCGACGACTACGGCCACCACCCCACCGAGATTCGCGCCACTCTCGCCGCCGCCCGCGCCTGCACCCGCGGCAAGA
>CAZKJB010000162.1:0-8796 GCA_964552975.1 uncultured Occallatibacter sp.
GATCGTGTGCGTTGGGCCGAACGAACAACTCACGAATCTTGAAGCCGTTGAATGTCGTCCCGTGGTTCGTGGAATAGAGCGATGTGACTGGAAGATAAAGTCCCTGCTCCATCCACGGTTTCACGCCATAGGCCCATTCGGCGGTCAGCTGATAAGAGTGATTGGCGATAATTGCCCCGGGATAGTCGGGAGCCGTCCGTCCGCTAGGCGTGAAATTGTTGTGGAGCATCAAATTGAATATTCCGGGCTTCGCGATCTCTCCGTCGTAGACTTGGATCTCGTCTGTTTGAGCCAAAATGATTACTGGCAATAAGCCAAGGCAGAGAATGACCAATAAAACAAAGCGCAAATTCAGTTTTCGAGTGAACCTGAACGGAGACTTCCCTATCGGCATGCAAGTGGTCTCCGCTCATCGGAAATTGCCATCTTGCCGTCCCGGCAACGACATTGTCGAATCGCCTGCTGAACTTTATGCCACCAGCGCCAGCGCGCGAATGGTCTCTTTACGAACCGTGAGCCGCTCGATCAGATCGGTTCGCACTTCATAGCCGCGACCCGGCGAATCTGGGATTGCAATCTCGCCGACAGTTGACACGGTGACTTCCGGCTCGATGATGTCGTCAATCCAATAACGGCCGGAAGCAGACACGTCACCAGGCAGCGTGAAGCCCTCAAGCGAGGAGAGCGCGATGTTGTGCGCGCGTCCAATACCGGCCTCAAGCATGCCGCCGCACCAGACCGGAACACCGCGTTCCAGCGCCGCATTGTGTACAGCGATCGCCTCAGAGAATCCGCCGACGCGGCCCAGCTTGATGTTGATGATTTTGCACGACTCCATCTCGATCGCCGCCAGTGCATCTCGCCTGTTGCGGATGGATTCATCGAGGCAGATTGGGGTTTCGAGGCGTTTTTGCAGCACGGAGTGGAAGTAGAAATCGTCGTGCCACAAAGGCTGCTCGATCATGAGCAGGTCGAAAGCGTCGAAGGACGCGATGTGATCTTCGTCGCGAAGGCGATAGGCAGAGTTAGCATCGCAACTCAGCATGATGCCTGGCCAGCGGTTGCGCACCTGCTCGAATACTTCCACATCCCATCCGGGTTTGCACTTGAGCTTGATGCGCTGATATCCAGCTGCAAGTTCGCGCTCAATGATCGCGAGCAGTTCCGGAATTGTGTGCTGGATGCCGAGCGATACGCCGCAAGAAATCGAATCGCGGACGCCACCGATCAATCGAGAAAGGGAGATGCCTTCGCGCTGCGCTTCAAGGTCCCAGATGGCGTTCTCAAGCGCAGCCTTCGCCATGGGATTCCCGCGCACGGAACGGAAAACGCGCGTGCAGTCGCCCCCGTGCTCCGGGGATTCGGCAGCCAACATCGGCGCCAACTCGTTGACCATGACTTGCCAGGCCGTGTCAGTCGATTCACCGGAGAAAAACGGGCGTTCGCCGGCGGTGCATTCACCCCAACCGGTCAGCCCCTCAGACTGGACCTCGGCGAGGACAATTCTCCGGTTGCGGGTGACTCCGAAGCTGGTTTCAAACGGACGTACCAGCGGCATGTGCAGTTCACGCAGATGAATTGAATCGATTCTCATAGTTTTCTCGCTCCGGACCAGGCCTAAGGAAGAGGCCCGAGTTCGAAGACTCCATTTCCTTCTGTATCGCGGGAGAAGCCGATTACTGCTAATCCCTGGGAAAATGCCTGCTGAAACTTCTGTCGATTCTCTACCTGAACGGCGAGGGCCCGTTCGCGGCTTGCTTCATCGGCCTTCCACTGGTCGATGGAGGCCGGAATCAAAATGCATTCTTCAATCTTGTTTACGGTCGCCGGGCGACGAGCAAGGATTGCCTCTACTCTCGGGGAATCCAACTCCCATTCGGCCAAAAGTCGGTCGGTCGGGAGTCCACCCTGCAGACGAGATGAGGATACACCATAGAAATTCACACGGTACTCACGGGCAACGGCGCCGAGCCTGTGGATATTGAGGAAAGCATTCTTGATCTGCAGCGGATCGAAGGTCCATTCCATATGGCGGATCCCCCGGGAAAGCGCCTCACCTCGTTGTTCCCATTTGAGTTGCGCGCCAAGGCCCCGATTGCGGTGCGATTCTCGAACAGCTAGCATGTGGGAATGAAGGTACGCGCGCGGTTCGCCGTCGCACGTTTTGACTCCAGGCAAAGACATGGCGAAACCGACTAGTGAATTTTTCGCGTCGAATGTTTGGTCTGGCATTAGGTCGCTCTCGAAGGCGCCGAGGACCTGGCCACCGATTTTTTGTGCGAGAAGAAATGTTTTGCGCGGGATGATGTCGTTCTCATCGTAGCCCCAGGTTTCAACCTGGAGATCGACACAAGCCTCCAGCTCCTCGAATCCTGCGCAAGGGCGAATCTCAATCATGGTTGCGCCCTGTTGGCGGAATTTAATGGAACTTCGGCGCCTGACTTCTCCTCAGCCGCGAGCTTTCTTTTCGCCTGCGCCCAAAGCGCTTCGAGCTCGGCAGGACGAAGATCTTCAAGCGGGCGCGGCGCGATCAGTTCCATCTCGAAGAAGCGCCGGCGGAAACGCAGATTGCATTTGCGCAAGGCCATCTCAGGGTCAACCCCCAGATGCCGGCCAAGGTGGACCACGGTGAATAGCAAGTCGCCTAGCTCCGCCTCGACCGCTTGCATTCGAGCTGGATCGCCGTTACCGGCTTCAGCCTCGAGTTCCGCCGTCTCCTCGGCGAGTTTCGTAAGCACATCGCGCCAGCTGGGCCAATCGAACCCTGATTTTTGCGCCTTCGCGCCGAGCTTTGCGGCCTCTGCCAGCGCAGGCATCGCGCGCATCACGCTATCGAGTCGCGAGACCGGCAGATTCCCTGCAGTGTCTGCTGTGGCATTATTCCCGACAGAATCGGAGGTCGATTTTTCTGCGGCCTTAATCTCTTCCCAGTTGCGCAGCACCGCCGCGGCCGAGCCCTCTACAGCGGCGTCAACATCTGCGCGATTTCCTGCCGCCCGCGAAGCCTCGTCTCCAAATACATGCGGATGACGGCGCACCAGTTTGCGATTTAGATGGTCGAGAACATCGGCGATGGTGAAGTGACCTTCGTTGGCCGCCATCTCGGCATAGAAAAGAACCTGCAGGAGCAGATCACCAAGTTCTTCTGCCAGGTGGGGATAGTCGCGGCGTTCGACCGCGTCAAAGACTTCGTAGACTTCTTCGAGCGTATACTCCCGGATGGAATCGAAGGATTGCTCGCGATCCCAGGGACACCCGCCGGGCGCGCGCAATCGAGCCATGATCGCCGTGGACTGCTCAAACAGCGCAGCCGCCCGCGCCGGATCAGTGGTAGTTTGCGGCGCGGATTTCTTTGCACTGGAGCTCGCAGCAGGAAGTTCCATGCAATCCCAGTCTACTCTTTTGGGAACAGCGATCCCGATCTGGATAGAGTGTTGATTCAAATGACGGGACGGTCGCCGGGCGTTTTGGCAGAAAGGATATACTCACTCTGCAATGATTCCCCTTTTTGGAACCGTGCTTGCCGCGGTATTGGGATTGGCATTTGGCAGCTTCCTCAATGTATGTGCAAGCCGTTGGCCCGAGAACGAAAGCATCTTAAAGCCACCGTCGCATTGCCGGAGTTGTGATCGGCGGTTGGCCTGGTGGGAAAACCTACCCCTAGTCAGTTGGCTGGCGCTGCGTGGGCATTGCCGTACCTGCCATGCATCGATCGGTTGGCGGTATCCGTTGGCGGAGTTAGCTGTCGCGATTCTCTGGGCCGCGACCGTCTGGCGGTTTCTCAGTTCGCATCCGCAGCCCGATTTTTCTGATCTTGCCTATGCGATTGACCTGGCAAATACCGTCGCTTCAATCATTTTCTTGTGGCTGCTGGTAGCATTGGCGGTCCTCGATGCCGAAAATCTATGGCTGCCTGATCGGCTCGTTCTGCCCGGCATCGCGCTGGGATTGCTCTTGGGCGTTACATGCGCTTCCCTCGAGAGCTTTTTGCACTTAGGCGGAGGCTTTGTTGTTTGGGAGCACATGGTCGCTATGGCGACCGTCAGCTGGTTTCTCGGCGCAGTAGTCGCTGCGGCCGTAGTCCTGGCCGCTCGCTTTATCTTCATCGTGATCCGCGACCAGGAAGGCATTGGCATGGGCGATGTAAAGCTCATGGCGATGCTGGGTGGGTGGTTCGGCATCAAGCGTTCGCTGCTTGCCTTTGCAATCGGCGTAGTCACCTGCGCGGTATATGCGCTGTTAATGCTCAGGGCGCCGTCAATTCGTGCCAATCCAAAAGCCTGGGCGAAGTTAAAGCTGCCGCTTGGAACGTTTATCTGCCTGGGTGGTGTCGTGACTGCATTTTGGGGAGTGCCAATCGTCCTGGCATATTGGCACTAAGTCTTCTGCCGCGATAAGGTTGAGTCGATTGTCTCAACGATCACTTTAATCTATTGCGCCGGTGCTGAGGGACGAGCGTTCGCCATTGGCTTCGCATTTGCGATCTCTGGATCGCTCAGCGCCTTGCGGGCGTCTTTGCCTCGGCGGCTTTCAGGATCGTAGTCCACAACTTTTTGATAATTCGCGCGCGCGCCGGCAAAATCGCCCAGGTGGCGTTCGCTTTCTGCCAGTCCCCAATAAACATCCGGATTATCGGGATCAAGAACCATTGCGGACTGGAAGCGAGAAAGCGCGGCTTTCCAGTTCTTGTTGTCGAGATAATATTTGCCTACGTCTTCGTCCTCCCCCGCTGTCTCATGATGCTCGGGCGCAACTTGCGCGCCTTTTTTTCCGCGCTTTCCGGGTTGCGCTTCATCGTCGGGACTAGGCAGCAGATCGCCCATTCCCGCCGCGCTTGAACTCGAGTTCTGCTCCTTGTTCTCGTCAGCCGCGCCCTCGTCTTCAGGGCTGCGCACGGGATCGATGTCATCGTCAGGCAGATTCATCCTGTCCTTGCCGGAGTCGCCCGCTCTCGACGGCAGATCTGGCACATCGCGCGAAGGCATCACCGGGACCTTGCTCGTATCTTCAGGGAACGGATTCGAAGTGGACTGATTTTGTACGCGCGCGGGCGGCTGGGACGAATCACGGCTTTGCGAATCGGCATCCGGCTTGCTTTGGCTGGAACCGGGAGCATTGCTGCCGTTCTGAGCCTGTGCGCGAATCCTTGGTGCGGCTCCGAGCAGACAGGCCAGTACCAGCGCCACTCCGAAAACCGGTTTTATTCCAATGTTCCTCAATGCAGCCTCGCAGTGTGGCTCGCGTTCATCCATAAACGACGCAAGCGCCCGCGCCTGATAAAAGGATTGCACATTTGCGAGCAAGTCTCTATCCGCACGCACCAGAGGGAGCGCGGACGGTACCTATCTTATTTGACTCGCGAAGCGGTCAGCAGTTACCGATGGGAGCAACCGCTGAAGGAATGAACGAGTTGGACCAATGCTCTGCGAATTTCCACGCCGCGCCTCCCTGCCCCGGAACGATAGAATCTCCTCCAGGCCTTCCGTCATTTCACGCAGGCCGAAATGGGAGCGTTTCTCACATGGGTTATCAGGTTTTGGCCAGGAAATACCGTCCGCAGCGCTTTGCCGACGTGGCCGGCCAGGACCATGTGACGCGCACACTGCTGAACGCACTCAGCCAGAACCGGATCGCACATGGGTACATCTTTTCCGGCCATCGCGGTATCGGCAAAACGACGATTGCGCGTATCCTGGCGATGGCGCTGAACTGCCGCACCGAAGTTGGCTCGGCGCAACGGCCTACGCCGGAACCGTGCGGCGTTTGCGATGCCTGCGTGGAAATTCGGCAAGGGAACGCGGTCGACGTGATCGAGATTGACGCGGCCACGAACCGCGGCATCGATGAAATCCGGGAGTTGCGCGACGCTGCACGCTACTCGCCCGCACGCGACCGGTACAAGGTTTACATCCTCGATGAAGCACACCAGATCACCGAAGCCGCTTTCAATGCGCTGCTGAAGACGCTCGAGGAACCTCCGGCGCACGTCATCTTCATGATGGCGACAACCGAGCCCGAAAACATTCCACAAACCATCCGCTCGCGGTGTCAGCACTTCAGTTTTCACGCGGTCAAATTCGACGACATTCTCGCCCAGTTAAAGACGATCGCTCAGCAGGAACAGATCGCGGCCGAAGAAGGCGCGCTGGCATTGCTGGCCGAGGCCGGCGACGGATCGATGCGCGATGCGCTCTCCATTATGGACCAGGCTATTGCCTCGGCGCCCCTGGAGGCAGGCCGCCCAGCTCTTTCTGCCGCGCAAATTCGCGAGCTCATGGGGTCGGTTCCCAACACGGTCTTCGAGCGGCTGATGGAGGCCGTGGCCCAAGGTGAGAGCGCCGAATTGATGGAGCAGGCGAACGTGCTCGTGAATGCCGGACACAGTCCGTCTTCGCTCGCGCGCCAAATAGTCCGCTATCTGCGCAATGCGCTCATGGCGAAGCTGGGCGGCGAACAGACTGAATTGCTGCAAGTCTCTGCGGATGAGCGGGCTCGCGCTGCACGCACAGCGCTGCTGTTTACCGAGGAGGAGCTCACCCGCAATCTGCAGACCGTGCTGCGCACCTTTGACGATTTGAACTACCGCCAGGAACAGCGATTCCACCTGGAGCTTGGGTTGCTCAAGTTGATTCATGCCCAGCGTCTGCTGCCCATTGAGGAGCTGCTGAGCGGCGCCGCTGGCGGCAACTCCCGAGGCGCGAGTAGTCCGCCGCGTGCTGCGAGCTCTTCACGGCCCGTGAGCACCGCAACGCCGGCTGCCTCTTCTGCGCGGGAGGCGCCGGGCTGGAATCCCGAGCCGGCTATCAGGCAAATCGGCGCAATTGGAAATGCTGTCGTGAATGATGGCCCCATCACTGCCCATGTGTCTGCGACCGTGAATGGTTCATCGCAGCGGGAAGCGTCGCCCTTCCCCGCTGTAGCCAGTCAGGCTGCCGGATTCGCTTCGTCGGCAATACTTACTGAAGGCGCACTCGCGAAAGCGCCTGAAACTGCCGAGGCGTCAATGGAAGCGGTCAGTGCCGAGTCTGTGCGCCAGGCGATTGCGGCCGCGCTGGCAGCAGCCGATCATGTTTCCGCAGGGCAACTGCTGGGTGCGGCCGAGTGGAGCCTGGAAGGCTCCAGCGTCCGAATCACTGCCCCCTCGATGGGCAAAAAGATGCTCAGCCTGACGGTGAATGCGGCGGCCGAGAAAATTATCCGACAGGAGTTGCAGCGGCTCGGCGCGCCGACGCGGTTTCAAATTACCGCAGGCGCGGGAACAGCTTCCGCGACGAGTGTGCTTCCTGTTGCCCCTGCCGGCAGCGTGCAGGAGGCTGCCCTTTCAGATCCGTTGATACAACGCGCCAAGGAGATCTTCAACGCTGAAGTGCGGAGCGTGCTCGATCTTCGCCAGAAATGATGACCGTTTAAGAAGGAGAATTCGGAATGGTGAACCCGCTCAAAATCACGGAGATGCTCTCCAAGGCTGGCCAGATGCAGGAAGAGGTTCAGCGCAAGCTGGGAGAGACGGTAGTAGAAGCGACGAGCGGAGGCGGCGCGGTGACGGCGACCATGAATGGCAAGAAAGAACTGCTGAAGGTGCACATTGATCCGGCGGCGGTCGTCGGCCTGAGCGGCGGGCAGCCGGACGTGGAGATGCTCGAAGATCTCGTTGTCGCTGCGGTGAACGAGGCCGGCCGCAAGGCGGATGAGGCCATCAAGTCGAGCTTGCAGGGGATGCTTGGCGGGTTGAATATCCCCGGACTTACCTAAAAAAGAGTACGCGGCCAGGCGGGAACGCAGGGAGGCACGAGAATTGTCACGCTATGCCGAGCCGATGGCCCGGCTCATCGAGGAGTTGAAGAAGCTGCCGGGTGTGGGCACCAAGAGCGCACAGCGATACGCCTTTCATCTCCTGCGCTCGAGCGACGAGGACGCGACCGCGCTTGCTGAGGCTGTGCGCGGGCTGAAAGCGAGCCTGCGGCTCTGCTCGATTTGCAATAACGTCACTGACATCGATCCCTGCGCGTATTGCGCAAGCCCCGCGCGCAACCAGCGCCTTGTGTGCGTTGTTGAAGAGCCCACGAACATCGAATCTGTAGAGCGCACGCGTGCTTATCAGGGCGTCTACCACGTGCTTCATGGCACACTTTCGCCCTTGCACGGCATTGGACCTGACCAGTTGCGCGCTGGAACGTTGATTGGCCGCGTGGAGCGGGGTGAAGTGGACGAGGTCATTCTAGCTACCAGTCCCACGCTTGAAGGCGAGGCTACAGCCGATTGGCTGGCGACTGCATTGCGCGGCCCACTAGTGAAGATCACACGCATTGCAACTGGCGTTCCTGCCGGCAGCGACATCGAATATGCCGACGAGGTGACGATGGCGCGCGCGATCGAAGGACGCCGCGACGTGTAGGCCCGCAGCTTGTAAATGCAAAATCGACAAGCTTTGTATCAGGAAACGAATCGGCCCAGGCCTCCGGGTCATCGGGGGACCGGGCGGACGGCGAGCCGATATCCCCAAGCGGCAAGCAGCAGGAAGAGGATGGCGAGAACTACCTGAGGTTCGATTATCATCCCGGCGATCGTGTGTTGCACCGCCGGCGGCGCACCGCTCACATAGAGGCTCGTGCCTGGGACAAGAAGCGTCACGTAGAGGAATGGTGACCAAAGCGCAAGCGAGATCAGCAATGCCACTTTGATCGCCACCGCGGGTTCAGTGGAGCGCCTCCATAGGAGCCAGATGGTGATCGCCGAGGCTCCCCAAACGATTACCGACATATCGGCAGCGTGGAACCTGGCATGCGGAGGCCAGGT
>CAZKJB010000163.1:0-8780 GCA_964552975.1 uncultured Occallatibacter sp.
AACACAGACACCGCGAACGATGCGCATGTCTCGGTCGCAGACTTGGGAATGAAGCGCGCGTCCGTCCTGCGCCTGCTCGCGCCTGCTGCTGAAAGCACGGCTGGCGTTACATTCGCGGGCGCCGCTATTGACGAATCGGGGCGATGGAAGCAAAAAAGCAAAGAGAAACTCAGCGATGGAACCGTAACTATACCGCGCATGAGTGCGGCCGTTCTTCGCGGGCCAGCTGCTAGGCAGATATAGCGAGCGGCCGCTCTAAATCGCTCCTCACGGCTGGCACGACTTCGCAAGTAAATTGAGATATATTCGAAAGGACTACAGATTCGAGTTGAAAAGAAACACTTCTCAGTCCGAGTTACTTGCTTCTTGACTTTCATAAATTGGCCGTTGTGTGAGTAGACAGTGATTGTGAAATCTGGACTGGCGTACCAGGGAAATGTTATTCCCTGTTACGTGGATGATCATTCCCCGTTCGATGCGGCTCGAGAATCGATCTGAATGGTGGGAGCTTGCGCGGGTTCAGCTTCATAGAAAACGTCGTCGGCAGATTCTAGACGCAAAATTCGCAAAAATCCCTGTATTTTTCCCTGATAGCAGGAATTCAGTTCGGAAAGCGGTTTGTTCGACACTCCACTCCATCCGCCACCATAGAGTGTCGAATTCCTGGAGTCGCCCCGGGAGAGGCGGCTTGCCTTGGAAAGAGAGTCGTAGAGAAAACTCCTCGTAGAATTGCTTGGAGAAAGAAATCTCTCTCATGAACTTCTTGCTACGTCCGACCTCTATTGACGACCTGAGCATGATACGCCAGTTATTACAGCGAGCCTTCAACGTCAGCCCCGATGCTCCGTTTATGGATCCCCCCCTGATGGCATGGAAGTACTGGGACCGCCGCGGCGACTGGGAGGGGCCGCGCTCTTATGTGTTGGAGCGCGATGGCATTATCGTTGCCCATTCCGGCATCATGCCGGTGACCTTCAGCGCGGGGAAAGTGCGGGGCATTCATATGATCGACTGGGCTTCAGCAAGAGAGTGCCCGGGTTCAGGCATTACTCTTCTGCGGAAGCTTGATAGCATGTTTGATTTTATTTATTCGATCGGCGGATCGGAGATTGCGCGTAAGCTATTGCGCTCTTACGGATATGTGGAATACGCCCGGCAGTGGAATGGCGCCCGCCCGCTTCGTCCCCTCCAACAAATTCTGAATCATCAGTACCGGAACTGGAAGCTCGCGCCTCGTCTTGTGAGAAACTTCCTATGGGCTTTGCCGAAGGCACAGGACAGCTGCTTGCCTGAGGGCTGGAAATCGGAAGAAATCGGTCCTGGCGAGGTCTCCGAAGTGTTTTATTCGCAGAACATGGCTGATGCTTGTTTCAGTCCGCGTCCGCCCGCCTTTTTTGAATATCTTCTTCGCTGCCCGGTCATGCGGATACGCCTTTATGGCATCCGAGATAAACGCGGGCCAAAAGGGCATTTCGCGATTGGCGTTCTGCGCGGACAGGCACGTGTAGCCGGAGTTTGGCTCCGCGAGCCTGATCGCGATACTTGGCAGGCCGCTTTCTCCCTCGCCCAGCAGGCTGCCATGCGGCTCGACGGCGCATATGAAATCGTGGCCGGTGGTACGGAGGGCCCCAGCAAGGAGGGAGCCACCCGGTCCGGCTTCCGCATTCTGGGGAATACCCCTGTCTACCTGCCGAACAAGAAGGGGAAGCTCACGCCGCCGCCGAATTTTCAGTTCCAGCTTTCCGACAACGATAGCCTGTTCCTGGATTCGGGGGATTATTCTTTCTTGTCCTGAAGCGTCCTCGCGAGAATTTTTGAAGGGGCGAGTTTTGGTCGGTAATGGTCGATATCCATCCCCGGGACAAGAGTGTGCGGACGATTCTTGGAGACGCTGCCTCAGCGACGCTTGTGCAAACCGTCAATTCGGATCACGAGCGAATCGGGCCATTTGTTTATGGAACTGATGTGGTTGCATCCGAAGGAATCAGCGATCGCGATCCTCCGCGCCTTGGTTGCTGCAAATTGGCCGGATTGCGGCTCTTGCTATGATTGAATGGCGATGGCAGGCCATCAGAGTTTCGGTGGAAAACGCGAGTTACTGGCACGCGGATTGTTTTGGAGCGGCACCTCTTTCATCCTCTCGCAGCTTCCGGCGAAAGATTCGTTCTTGGTCTTGAACTATCATCGTATCGGCAACCCTGATGACGATCTCTTCGACCCTGGGCTTTTCGAAGCGACGGCCGATCAACTTGACGATCAGATTTCCTACCTTAAGCGACACGTTTCGCTGGTGACTCTCGAAGAGGCTCTTGCTTTTGTTGAAGGGACCATCAAAGAGAAGGTCCGCCGTTGCCGGGTGTTAATCACTTTCGACGATGGATACTTGGATAACTATGATGTCGCTTGTCCAATCTTGCGCTCGCATGGCGTGCAGGGCGTCTTCTTCCTGGTAACCAGTATGGTCGGGTCATGCCAGGTCCCGTGGTGGGACCATATTGCCTACCTGCTAAAGACTGCTCGCAGGCATCAATTCTCTCTCCGTTACCCAAGCAATCTGGCGATTGATACGGATAAGAACGGCTTGAATGAAAGCTTGCGCAGCATCCTGGAGTTATATAAGAGGCCCGAAAACTCCGAACCCGCCCGCCTTATTCGAGAGCTACAAGAAGAGGCGCAGGGAGATGCCCCGCCCGAGACTCTCCGGCGCTTCCTGAATTGGGAGGAAGCCCGGGAAATGCTCGGAGGTGGGATGGCAATTGGGTCTCATACACACTCCCACCAAGTGCTGAGTCAGTTAGAGCCGAGCCAACAACGCGAAGATCTGGTCAAGTCTAGAGCGATTCTGAAGGATCGACTCCGAATCGACGCTGATGTGCTTGCCTATCCCGTCGGCGGCAAGGCAAGTTTCACCCAGGAGACGCGGAAATTGCCCGGGATGCCGGTTACCGCGCAGCCTTTTCATCCGACGGCGGCGCGAATATGCGAGGAAAGACATCCCCATACGATGTGAACCGAATCGGCGTATGCGATCAAAGCTGGAGCTGCTTCCGGGTTCAGTGTGCGGTCTGTAGGTCCACTGGCAGTTTTTGGCCTTGATCTTGTAGCTTCAACTGACTCGTAGAGAGAAGTTGATAGCACACACTTAGTCGCCTAAGTGCAAAGGCGAAAGGTATTGCACAGTGATCTCACCCGCGGCCGGTTCACTCAACGGATTCGCCTAAACGGAGCTGTACGGAATCCAGACCTGCATGGCCGACGGCGCGCGGTTCGCCCATGCGTAATAAGGAATGAGTCTGAGAGTCGTGGGCGATTGCGCGGGTTGCTTGCTCTCAGCAGAGGAGTAATAAAGGCCGGTGTCTGTTGAGCCCTCAGAAATGGCTCCCGGGTGCTCGAGGACGAGTACGCCGCCCAGAAGGTCCGGCTCATAGTGTGCGGCGGTAGAGGCGTCGAGCTTAGCCAAGAAGCCAACAAGACCGGGAGAGCGCTCAGCAGCGGCCTGATCGAGTTGTTCCATGCAGAAGACAACCGGGCCGCGTTGGAAGGCTACGCGGCCGCGATCTTCATTTACCGCCGGATTGGCTTTGAGAAGGCGCGTGGTCATGTCGAATGAAAGCTCGACCGTATCTCCTGCGGACCAGCGGCGGCGGATGGGCAGATAGCTGCCGGGGTGTACATCAGCAATTGGAGAGCCGTTGACGCGAACGATACTCTGCTGTGACCAACCCGGAACCCGGACGTTCAGCGTGAATTCACTTGGCTGCTCCGGACTGACGGCAATTTTGACGTCACCTTCCCATGGATAGCGCGTTGTTTGCACCATTCGGATGGAGCGGCCGCCGTTCAATCTCCAGTTGAAAGACGAGTTGTCATAAAGATGCACGTAGACACCATCGTCGCTCGTGCTGTAAAAATAGCCCGGCAGCGAGGCAAACGTGCGCTCGAGGTTGGGAGGGCAGCACGTGGTGTCGTACCACGGGTTGCGGATATCGCCTTCCGGTGCGTGACGGTCACTAGAGTTGCCCGAGGGATCGAAGGCCAACGGATTTCGATAGCAATAGGTCTTGCCGTCGAGTGACATACCTGAGTTGATGCCGTTGTATAAAGCGCGCTCGATAACATCGGTGAAGCGCGCTTCGCCTGTGGCGGCAAGCATGCGCCAGTTCCACATCATCATGCCGATCGCCGCACAGCTCTCGCCGTACGCGCGAGCGTTGGGCAACTCGTACGGATCACCAAAGGCCTCGCCTGTTTCGCGCGCGCCCACGCCGCCCGTCACATAAAGTTGATCGTGTGTCAGATCTTCCCATAGTGTGCTCAGCGTTTTCCAGTAAACGGGATCGCCTGTTTCAAGGTAATAGTCTGTGGCGCCGCAGCAGGCATACATGGCGCGAACGGCGTGGCCTTCAAGATGCGTACGCGAAGTGAAAGGGATGCCGCAGAACATGTATGTGATTTGCTGCGGACGCAGAGGAATGCGCTCGTCGCCGTGCAGAATGTAACCCGCGAGATCGACGTACGCGCGGTTACCGGTGGTGCGGTAGAGCTCGATGAGCGACATTTCGATTTCGGGATGGCCGGCGACAATGCCCTTCTGGTTTGCTCCGGGGCCGTAATTCGGCAGCAGGAAGCCATCGACGAAGCGGATGCCGGCATCAAGCAGAGTTCGGTCACCGGTGGCTCGATACAAGGCAATTGCACCTTGCAGCATGTGGCCGAGACAATAGAGCTCGTGTCCAGTCGTCTGCGTGTCATAGAGCATGCGCAGCGACTTACGATCGTCTTGAAAGTAGGTGTCCAAGTATCCGGTTGGTTCCTGCGCGGCCACTACATCTCGAATCATCGCGTTAGTGGTCGCGCGCAGTTCGGGGTGGTCGGCAGACTGCAGCGCAAAGCCCACAGCCTCAGCCCACTTGTAGATATCGGAATCGGAATAGACAGGTCCGATCTGCGGTGCGGAAGACTTGCCCTCAAGGCGGAGGAAGTTGTTCATGCGGCCGTGCGCGATCAACTCGTCGCGCATGGAAGGAATGCTCGACTCGATATTGGTAGCGCGACGCTTCGACCAGAACCCCTCCTGAATTTCAACGGAACTGACGGGCACCGTCTTAAGTTTTGCAAAAGGAGAGCGGGAGAGATCGATGACACCTGCGCTTTTCCAAGAGCCGTCGGCGGTTTCGGGGGCCGAGGCGCCTGCGAGCGAGTTGAGCACGCCGGCGATTCGAGGCCTCGCCTGGGCCACTGCGGCCGGTACAACGGTGGCTGCGGCGGTGGCGAGAAATTTACGGCGGGACACTTGGGATTTCATCGATGCTGCTCCTTTTCACTTCCGGGTTCGCGCGTTTACGTCTCTCGGAGAATTCGGAGGCTAATTGCGAAGCGGATCCGATTGAGATCAAATCCGCGGAACCAACGATATCAAAGCTTGCCCGAGGACTTCAATTGATCACCTCGGCAGAAGGCCATCCATTCTCCCACGCGAGTGTCGAGAGCTGCAGCGAAGACTTACCGGTCTCATGATCGTATGCGTGGTACACGATCAGGTCGGGCGCATGATTGCGCAGAAGAATCGATTCGCCACCAGGACCGAGCCACAATTTGTTTGCAGCTAACAGATTTGTTCCACCGCCTTGCAACATGGGAACACCGTCGCGATCGACATACGGACCGGTGACGGACTTTGCGCGGCCAACGACGGTGCGGTAAGTGCTTTTTATGCCCCTGCAGCAGAGATCGAATGAAGCAAAGAGGTAGTAGTACCCTCCATGATGAACGACGAACGGGGCCTCAATTGCTTGCCAGTTTCCGGGTAGGCCGGGAGGATTGGGCGCCGCGTTGGAAGGCCGCACGCGGCTTGCAAGCGAGTAGGTGTTTGTGTCGGTCGCCGATAGCTTGCCAGTGGATGCGTCGAGTGCACGCATCTTGATGCCCGTCCAGAAGCTGCCAAATGCGAGCCAGGCGTGATGCCGGGCGTCTTCAATGTAATTCGGATCGATGGCGTTAAAGTCGTCGGTTACTTTCGACTCGATCACGAGACCTTCATCGTGCCATCCATATTTCGGACTGCTCGGGTCGAGCGTTTGCGCGGTAGCCAGCCCGATTCCGGAAGTGTTCTTGCCGAAGAGTGAATATGCATAATAGAGGCGATATTGCCCGTTTGCAAAAGAGATATCGGGCGCCCACAGCTCCCTTGTGCCCGGGCTGCGCTCGTGAATCCACGCGGGGATTGCATCAAAGACCTGGCCGCACAGGCGCCACTGTGTGAGGTCGGTGGAGCAGCGGATAGCCATCTCTCCACCGGTCTTTGTTTTGCCCGTTGTGAAGACGTAATAAGTGCCGCCCTGCCGGATCATCGAGGGATCGTGCGCGCCTGCGATGTCACCTTCCAGCTTGAATGCCTGCGGCTTCGGCGCCCCCAACGCGCCTGCGCCGAACAAGATCAGCGCCGAGGCACAGATTCGAAGGCTGGCTTTTCGAATCATTGCGATGTTCCTACCACTTCAAGTGCATCAGTGAAACGGCTTGTCGGGGCAGAGAAGTGGAAATGGTGACCTTGCCGCCGCTCACGTCGAGCCATTCAGGGGAGGTGAGAAGCTGCAATTGCCCTGCCGCCTTGAGCTGCGCATATTGCTCCGGCGTCGGCGATTGCGGAGACCCCATCGTCTTCCAAACCGTGTAAGCATTGCTGTGGAAGTTATCGATCCGGTAGTGCTCCAGCAAAACCTTTTTCACACCGACAGGAATTCCTGCGAAGGTAACTTGGACGTCGGCGTCGGGAGCCGGCACATCGTCGTCATGGTAGTTCCAGACCATTGCGGCCGCTTCGTGCTCCGCTTTTGTTGCAAAGGCATCAATGTCTGGCGCCTGGCGCACACCTTCACTCACGATTTGCTTCAGCTCCAATTGGCCTGTGCTGCTGGTTGCCACGCGCTCGCCCGACATGAGCCCTGACATGCGAAAGAGATTCAGGATGGGCTTGTCGATTCCATTCGTGGCCAGCGTGCGGAATCCCTCGAAATAATCCTTGCCTTCGAATTCAAAGGACCATGAAAGCATCGAGATCAGATTCACGCCGGCCTGATCCTGCAAATCAAACATAGCTTTCATGGCTGTTGCAGTGTAGGAGGGATAGAGCGGTCCGTTCCTGTAGGCGTTGGCAGGATTCACTTTCATTGAACATCCAGCGCAGCCTTCAGGATCGGCCTCGCTGAGGATGATGGGCAAATGGATGAACCGCGGGTACTTGGCGACAACGGCAAACCCATTTTGAACCGACTTCAACTCGTCGGAGATGCCCATGCGCACGCGGCCATCGACAAGGCTGGGCCTGCCCTTGGGGTGAAACGAAATGAAACCGAGCGGCACCGGTTTGCCGTCCGCTGCGCTCTTGTCGTTGAGGCAATGCTTCAGAAAACTGTCGAGAAACGCGGTTGCTTTAGGATTGGCAGGGCCAGTGCTCGCCGGTCCACCCACGATTGCGTTGGGCAGCGCGGCATGAACGCCCGCCGCTGCATAGTCGTACAGCTTGAAGTACTCGGCGGGTGTTCCGTGCCAGTATCCGATATCCGGCTCATTCCACACTTCGAAATACCAGGTGCTGACCTCTTGCCTGCCGTAACGCTGGACCAGATGCTCCACATAGTGGCGCACCAAGTCGCCCCACATTTTGTAATCCTTGGGCGGATTGTTGACAGATCCCCCCATGGTCGGCTTGGGGTAGTGAAGTTGGTATTCGGTGATCCCCGGAACCTCAGAGGCGAGATCCTTTGGCATGAAGCCGAGCTCGACCATAGGGCGCACGCCGGCGTCTTTGTAGGAGTCGAAGGTCTGGTCAGTAATTGTGAAGTCGTAACTCGGCTTGCCGTCTGGGCCAATGCTGAAGACGTTTGAAGAACTCCACTTAAGCTCCGGGACGCCGTTTCCCGAAGTGAGAAGATGATGAGCGCGAATGTAGACAGGCTCGGGGCTCAGGTCGTGTAGTTCTCGCAAGAGCTGCCGGCCATACTTCATCGTCGTGTAATTCGACTCGTCGTACCCGAACCATCGATAGATGGGCTTAAACTGTCCTTTCGGTTTCGACAAGTCAACGTTTACAGTGACCGGCGATTGCGCATGGCATGCTGCGGCCAGAACAGCAGCCATCACAAAAAATCCGAACCTTCTCATCTTCATTCCGATCTCTCCGTACACTTCAAGCGACGGCCGGCGCGGTTGGGGTGGCTTCGCCGTGATTGCTGCTTCGCCCGTATGTTTCAATCATTTTCGCGCTGGCCACTGTTATTTTTGCGCACCCGCGTAGTCGCCGTCCGCAGCTTGAGTAGTTAACGTGCTGGGCGGCCACTCGCCCGCGGTTGTCACGTCGAACGTGCCCTTTTGCCGGATATCGTCCGAAGCGCTCCCAACCAAGACGTCGAACGTTCCGGGGTGAATAACATAAGCATGTTTGTCAACTCCCCAAAACGATAGTTGTTCAATGGGCAAAGAGAAATTCACCGTCTTTGTCTCGCCTGGGTTCAGGTGGACACGTTCGAATCCCTGCAACTGCTCTTTGGGCAGAATCTCACTCTGGTCGTTGTTGTGTACATAGACCTGCGCCACCTCATCGCCAGCGCGATCGCCCGTGTTTTTTACGTCCACATGCACTTGTACCGAGCCATCGCTCCCAACTTTGGCGGAAGAGATGTTCAGGTTACTGTATTCAAACTTCGTGTAGCTCAATCCACGGCCAAACGCGAAGAGCGGCTTCTCGTTCAGATACATGTAAGTGAAGCCCTTGGTAATGT
>CAZKJB010000164.1:0-8771 GCA_964552975.1 uncultured Occallatibacter sp.
AGCGGTTGCACGCAGCTTGCTGCGTCGGAAAGGCTACGACTGCCACATAGACGTCAGCGTTTAGAGAACCTCCAGCGAAGTCCCGTGGGTCGCAGCACCGAGGAGCCCTCACACTTCTCGTCTCGTTGAAGGAAAGTAGTTCTATTAAAGTATTCCGACATCGTTCGGGGCCCTCAACTGTTCTTCGCGATTCGCTACCGTTGGTCACATCTGGCTATTCACTGCAAAGAAGACCGAACGGACATGGCAGAAAATCGGTTTTCTAAAGTTAACTAGGATTTGCCAGCGGAAGATCACCAACCGCACAGAGACAATTGAGATTTACATGTATCACTTTACGAAAATCCGCTTGACAGTATCGGTCAGACCTTACTACCATTCGTTCGCTTTCAACTTCGATGCCTTTAGCCGGCTGAGATCTCATCCGGGCTGAACGCAGTTGACGCGGCGGCTTTGAATCTGAGCCGTTTCGTCAGACGAGAAGTGGCTTTCATGCCAAAAGGGATCGGCGATTCAGGAGGAGGACCTATGACCAATGAGAGATTCAGGCTGGTGGCGTATCTGGGGTTGATATTCATCCTGGTAGCGCTATTTAATGGCGGGTCGGCACACGGTCAAGCGGTAGCGGTGGCACAAATCAGTGGCTTGGTAACCGACGCGTCAAATTCCGTCGTTCCCAATGCTCAAGTCAGAGTGACTCAAACCGACACTCATTTGATTCGGACCACCACGACAGACGCGCAAGGGAACTACAATCTGCCCAATCTGCCAGTCGGTCCTTATGTTCTCGAAGTAGTCGCCAGCGGCTTCAAGAAATTTCAAGAGACCGGCATCATCTTGCAGGTCGGCGCGAATGTGCAGTTCAACGCATCCCTCAGTGTGGGTACTGCCACCGAAAGTGTAGAAGTGACCAGCGAGGCGGAAGGCTTAGTCGAAACCGGAAGCAACTCCGTCGAGCAGGTCATCAATCAGAGGCAGATTGTCGACCTTCCTCTCAACGGCCGGCAGGCGACGCAGCTCATACTCGTTTCTGGCGCCTCGCAGACGATACCCTCGAGCAATCTGATCAGCAGCAAGAACTACCCTAGCTCGGTGGCGATCTCTGTCGCCGGTGGCCAGGGCAACGGAACCAATTACCTCCTCGATGGAGGCGATAATAACGACTCGTTCAGCAACGTAAATCTACCGTTTCCGTTTCCCGATGCCTTGCAGGAGTTCAGTGTCGAAACGAATGCGCTCCCGGCTCGCAATGGCCTTCATCCCGGTGGAATGGTGAACGTCGTCACAAAGTCCGGGACCAACGAACTCCACGGCGTGCTTTTCGAGTTCCTTCGTAACGGCAACGTGAATGCGCGCAATTACTTTGCAACCTTGCCCGACACTGAGCACCGCAATCAGTTCGGTGGAACCAATGGCGGCCCCATCCGCAAGGACAAGTTGTTTTACTTTGCCGGATATCAGGGAACTCGCACCACGCTCCCGATCGTCACAAAAGCATTTGTACCTACCCCAGCTGCATTGAAGGGGGATTTCTCGGGCCTCGAATCTGCGGGTTGTCAGGCAAGCGGCAAAGCGCGCACCATTACCGACCCCTCCACCAAGCTTCCTTATACGGGCTATCAGGTGCCCACATCGGAGTTTGATGCGGCTGCCCTCAATATCTCCAAACAGCTGCCCACAACATCGGATCCCTGCGGTTCGGTCGTCTATAACATTCCCACGATAGGCAATGAAGACCAGATCATCGGCCGCATTGACTGGAATAAGAGCCAGAGGCATTTGCTATTCGGCCGCTATTTCATAGCCGACTGGCGCGCACCAGCGGCATATTCACCCACCAATATCCTGCTCGCGAACAATGCAGGTGTACTCCTCCGCGCCCAGACCCTCACCCTGGGTGATACTTTCACCTTCGGGCCCCATCTGGTTAATTCCGCCCACGTTACAGGTGACCGCCTCCGCGACAACCGCGGGCCTTCACCTAATACTCCCAACGCCGTCGCCTTAGGTGTAAACATGTACGACTACGATCCCAACGGCATCCAGGCGACCGTCACCAATTCGTTTTCGACGAGTTGCGGCACCTGTGCTCCCGGGTTCTTCGATCGCAATACATTCCAGGAGTCTGATGACGTCGACCTGTTGTTGGGAAAACATCAAATGGCTTTCGGCGTTGACCTTATCCGTGCCGATCAGAATCTGAACAGCCATTACAACCAGAATGGCATCTTCAGTTTCAACGGAACATTTTCGGGCGATCCCATCCTCGATTTTCTCCTGGGCGACATGAATTCGTTCGGCGACAGTCGTGCGCAAATCAACACCTATAGAGAGACGATTCTCGGACTGTATGCCCAGGACAGCTTTAAGATGAACAGCCGCCTGCTGATCAATGTGGGATTGCGCTGGGAGCCGATGCTCTATCCGCAGGACCTGTTTGCAAACGGAGAATCCTTCAGCCAAAGTGGATTTGCCGCCAACCAGCACAGCAGTGTTTTTGTGAATGCTCCGGCTGGCATGTTTTTCTTTGGCGATCCAGGAATTCCCCGCGCTTTCACCAACGATCGTTACCTCAACTTTTCACCTCGGCTTGGACTCGTAATCAATCCTCACGGTAACGGGTCGGATACGCTTCGCGTTGGCGGCGGCATTCTCTTCGACTCGCCCGAGGAATATTATTCCGAAAGATTAACCACCAACTCTCCATACGGTACGCAGATCACGCTCAGCAATCCGGGGCCGTTGAGTAATCCGTGGAAAGGATACCCAGGCGGCAATCCGTACCCGCTGCCATACCCTCCAGTCTCCACCACGGCATTCCCAACCTCTGGTCAGTATGCTTTTATTCCAACCAACTTGAGGTCGACGTATATGGCCCAGTGGAACGCCACCTATGAGCGCCAGATCGCGCGCGATTGGTTGGTATCGGTCGGGTATCTTGGCAATAAGACCACTCACCTTTGGCTTAGTGACGACATCAACCCCGGGGTCTATATTCCTGGCACATGCGGTACTTCGGCATGCTCGACCACGTCGAACACCCAGAACCGTCGCGTTCTGACTCTGGAGAATGCGGCGCAGGGCGCCTATTACGCGCAAGTGATCGTCACCGACGATGGAGCAAACAGCAACTACAACGGTCTGCTTGCCTCGGTGCAGCACCGCTTCAGCCATAACTATACGGTTTTGGCCAACTATACTTATTCTCATTGCATCAGCGACGGAGATTTCCAGGGAAACGTCGGCAATGCTCAGTATGAGAGCCAATCGATTCCGTCGGGCCGAAATCTCGACCGTGCAAATTGTGACTTCGACATCCGCCATTTATTCAATGCCTCGTTTGTTGGCACGTCTCCAAAATTTGGCGACATGTGGGCGCGGGCGTTGCTTTCGGATTGGCAGTTTGCACCGCTTATCCGCGCGGCAGGCGGTTTGCCGGTCAATGTGCTCACTGGCAAGGACAACTCTTTCACAGGAGATAATCTGGATCGGCCCAATGTCGTATCCGGGGTCGCACAATACGCTGCGAGCAAAGGGACCACACATCAGTGGCTCAATGCTGCATCCGTAACACCCAATGCGGCCGGCACCTTCGGAACCCTCGGGCGTGACGCTTATAGGCTGCCATCGACGCTCACCTTTGACGCGTCACTCAGCCGCACCTTTCCAATCGTCCGCGAACGATTCAACATAGAGGCGCGCGCCGATGCCTTCAATTGCATTAATCATCCAAACTATTCAGCAGTGAACGGGACAGCGACTTCTTCAAGCTTTGGGCAACTAACCGCAGCCGCCGATCCTCGAATTCTTCAATTCTCGCTCAAGCTGCATTATTGACACTGCCCGGGCGCCTGCTGGCGTCCGGCCGCATTTAATTCAGGGAGACTTAATGAAAAGGTCGATTTCGCGTCGCAAAATCGTCAAGAGTTTTGGAGTCATCGGAGCAGGCAGCCTGCTTGCGCCCGGCATCGTGAGTCTTGCCCAAGCCGCAGGATCTACGGCCCAGGAACGAGTCCTTGAAAATGGACGCCTTCGCGTGCGATTGCGTCCGGATTCGCTCACGCTCACGGTGGAAGATCTCGATGGGAAAGAGACATGGACCTCTGATCCCTGGGAGAATTCTGCGGGTAGCATCCATCTGCGGAGCAAGCACGGTGAGTCGGCATCTCTGTCGCTCAGTTCCGCTTCAAAAAAGCTCATTACGGACGTGGGACAAAGCGGAGTGCAGATCTCGCTCTCCGATTTTCGACCGCGAATGGTGGCGGGTCGTGAGGACCGCGACTCCGGCAATCAACTGTCCCTCGTGCTTGGCATTGCTCTTGAAAGCGATCGCCCCGAAGTAGTCTTTGAAGTCAGAGAGATCAAGAATGCTTCGCTCTATTGGACCGTCGATTCAATCGATTGGCCGCTCCGGCTCTTTCCGGTCCGTTCCATCACCGACGATGGATACATCGTGATGCCCCAGGAGCAGGGCGTCTTCATCCCTTCGCGATTCAGTCAGGGGTATTTCAGAAATCTGAATTGGATTTGGGAGCGGATCGCGGGGTGGGGCCGTGTTATTTCCAGTTACTCCATGCCGTGGTTCGGAGCTAAGAAGGGCGACAGTTCTTTCATCTGTATCGTCGAGACTCCAGACGATGTGGCATTCGGACTTATCGCCAATGATGTTCGTCCGCCGGAGCCGCCTGCGGCAAATGGTAGTTTGCGTGAGAACGAAGCTCTTTACACACCACGGATTTCGACAATCTGGCCTGTCTGGAGCTCCGTAAAGGGTGAACTCGGCTACGCTCGCACTGCACGTTACATCTTCCAGCCTCACGGTGGCTATGTCGAGATGTGCAAGACCTATCGGAAATATGCCCAGAAGACAGGCAAATTTGCCACGCTGAAACAGAAGATCGAGAAAAATCCAGAAGTCGCGAAACTGATTGGAGCTCCCAACTTCGAGATGATGATTGTTTCCAATCATCCCTTGGAGCCTCAGTACCAGGGGCAATCAAGCGCCATCTATGATGGCTATCATGCGGTGCAAATGAGCTTTGATCAACTGACCGAAATCATTCATGACCTAAAGAATAGCGTTGGCCTAGAGCATGCGGTAATTCGAATCGCCGGCTGGGGTCAGGCGGGCTATGACAATTATCGGCCGATCGACGAGTTGCCGGTGAACACTGAAGCTGGCGGTCCCGGGAAACTCGCCGCCGCCATTCAGGCAGCAAAGTCTGCTGGCTTTCTCGCCGGGCTTTTTGATAACTACCGGAACCTCGATTTAATTTCGCCTAGTTACAACGAAAAGTATATCTTGCGGGATGCTGAAGGTGCTCTTGTACCTGGCTTCTCGTCCGAAGGTGGACGCTCGGAAGAGATCTGTCCGAAAGAGGCTCTCCAACTAATCGAGCACAACGTCGCATATTACAAACAGGCTCTAGATCCGAACATGATGTATCTGGATACGATCGGTGGCCTGTCCTTGGTGGAGTGCTATGACACGCGCCATCCGATGACACGCACCGAGTGTAAGGAAGCAAGACTCGACATCATGAAGGTCGCCACGGGTGCAAATTTCGTCCTGGGCGCTGAAGGCTCTTTTCAGGACTGGAATCTGAATCAATGTTCCTACTACGATGAGCATCCGAATACGCCGGTGGGCATTGACGTTCCCCTCTTCGGCATGGTCTATCACGAATGCGCGATGTTGTATCGTCAGCACGGAACCCCCTACAACTCGGGGACGGATGAATACGGGTTCGTTCGTGAACCATGGCCCACAAAGTTTCTTCGCGGATTGCTCTACGGAGATGAGTCAAGTTGGACGATGTCAAATCAGGACTACTGGGGCTGGAAGGACACGTTGAAGAGTATCAATGCAGTGATTACGCCTCATCAGAAGCGCCTGGCCTTCGAAGAGCTTCTGAGTCACAAATTTCTTTCGCCGGATTTGAACGTGCAGCAGACTGCATTCTCATCCGGCGTGGAAATAACTGTGAACTATGGAACCTTCTCTTTCAAGCTTGAAGATGGTACGGAGTTGCCGGCCCACGGATACAGAGTGAGCGATAAAAACGCGGGCGGTCATTCATTCAGCGGCGAAGTCGATACGAACATTGTTCCAACATCGAAGTCCTAGATGCGATTCGAGTCGGCGGCGTGTCTTTAGCGCTGCCGCATCATTTGTGATCTGTCCATCGAAACAGCTCAATGGATGTCAATTGAAACATTCAGGAGATTTTATGCGCCATCGATACATGCCACTCACTGTTATCTTCGCTTTCATCGCCGCTCCCACTTTCGTCTCTGCGAGCACAGTGGAGAAGATCCGAAATGAGAAAGTGTTAACCGTAGAAGTTACCCTCGCTCCCAGTGAGTCGGAAATGATTCCGGAGAAGTTGCCGAGCATGGTGGTGTACATGGCTCCTGGCGTCGCCGAGATAACGGGCGAAGATGGCCAGAAGCATAGAGGCGAGGTCAAAGAGGGTGAGACGGTCTTTCAGGCTGCTCACTCCGGATCTGTGAAAAACGCTGGCACGTCCCCGCTCCATTACGCCCGCGTTGAATTCCTAACCCCAGGCAAGGATGAAACCTGGGGGATGACAGGTCTATCACCGAATTACAAGATGTTGCTCGAAGACCGGCATGCGCGCGCCTACGATATCCGGATTCCGGCGCAGACATTTGAACCGCAACATACACACCACGATCGCGTCGTGGTCTCTCTCCAGGGCGCGCAACTCGAGCACATCCTTCCCAACGGAGAGAAACAGCCCTCCACTCTGCAAACGGGTGAGATTGTCTGGCGGTTGGGCGCGACCCATGTTGGGCATAATATGGGCCACACCGATCTCTGGGTGATTGCCATCGAGCCGAAATAGATGAAGGGATGCACGAGGCGGCCTACGTTTGCTCGTCAGTTCAACGCGGGCAAGATCGTCTCGAAGCGGAAAGCACTCGTCCTGCCATGGAGAGCGGCGATCATCTGCCCATGGTGGACTTCTAGGTTCCCGATGTCTCGGATACCGACTCGCTTATGCCATCAACGAGTGGAGCGGCAATTTAGTCAAGCCGCCAGGAAAAGGGTGAATTCATGAAAATCTTAGTTAGCTTTGCATTCTTGCTTTCAGCCATGCTCTTGCCGCTTGAGAAGACTCAGACTTCAGCAATCCCCCCAGCTCCCCAGACGAGTGGCCAGCCGTCCGGATCTTACCAGGTGCCTGATGTATATGCAATTCCCGTCCACACTGACAACATGGTCGTGCTGCGACTGAAATTCGATACAGATCTTCTTGCCGGAATTCAACGCATGGTGAAAGAGCAGAATATCCGCAATGGCATCATCGTGTCGGGCATTGGATCCGTGCGCGGATATCAAATCGATCAGGCGAGCACGCACGACCTGCCCTCGAAGAACACCGTGGAAAGCAATCCGAACACGCCGGCAGAGCTGGTAGGGATGAATGGCTATATCATCGACGGACGTGTGCATGCGCATGTGACTCTGGCGACACCGGACAAGGCCATCGCTGGGCACCTTCAGCAGAACACGCGCGTGCTCACCTGTGCCATCGTCACCATTGCCGTCGCGAATGATGCAAACTTTGCAAGGATCGACGACCAGACCTATCGATAAGCGCAGGTCGAAACGCCACGATTGGCTCGACAGTTTCATGCATGTGAAGGGAGTTCGAAGTGAAGAGAAGTGCTGTCAGCCTCGCGGCGTGCGCTATATTTATGGGTCTTCTTGCGATCGTGCTTGCGGTTGATCCAAATTCGGCACATGCGACCGGATCGGGAGTTGTGTTGTTCAACGTCGTCGATTATGGTGCAAAAAACGATGGGAGCGCACTGGCGACGGATGCATTCCGCAGAGCCATCGAGGCGGCGAAAGCTTCTGGAGGAGGAACAATCTATGTTCCTCCGGGCATGTACAAGAGCGGACCGATTGAGTTGTTCAGCAATATGACATTGGACGTCGATTCGGGCGCAACTATCGAGTTTCCCGTTGCCGCCCTTCCTTTCGAGAAGACCCGCTATCTGGGTGTTGAGGCGCTCGGCCCTATGGCTCTGATTGGCGGTCGCAATGTAGAAAACGTGACCGTCACTGGGCGGGGAATTCTGACCACGGGACTCTACGGGGATTGGGCAAAAGCTTACGGGCCCCCTCCTGTGATCAAAGACAATTCCGAAAATTCGAACGGACCTCATTGGGATCATCTGCTCAAATCACTTGAGACCGGCCAGTCGGTGTCGGATGATGAAGCGCGTCAGGCAGCGGCCGAGTTGCGTCCGGAGTTTATCTACTTCAGTAACTCGAAAAATATTCTGGTAGAGAATGTGCGGATCATCGGTGCGCCCATGTTTGTGGTCCATCTGCTGTATTCGGAATACGCTACTGTCCGCAACATAATGATTCAGGCAAACCCTGGGCCGCATGTCAATGGAATTGTCGTCGACTCGAGTCGCTTTGTCCGTATCTCTGACGATTACATCGATACCGGCGACGATGGAATTGTCATCAAGGCGGGAAAAGACGCGGATGGGCTTCGGGTCAACCGCCCGGCTGAAGACGTGACTATCAGCAACTGCACTGTGCATCATGCGCACGGCGCCGTAGTGATCGGAAGCGAAACATCGGGAAGCATACGGAACATCGCCGCCAGTAACATCACAGCCATCGACACGGAGAACGGGATCCGCATCAAGAGCAGGCGCGGCCGCGGCGGAGTCGTTGAGGACCTTCGTTTCGACAACTTCACCATGGAAAATGTTGGAACCGG
>CAZKJB010000165.1:0-8757 GCA_964552975.1 uncultured Occallatibacter sp.
AGCGGGCATTTACCGCTCCGGAGATCGACGAGGCCTACTACAACGAGTTGAAGGGTAAGATCGCCGATCGGCTGAAGGATGCTCTCGACACAAAGACTCACGGCAAGACCGAGAGTTACGGGCTCATCAAGCAGATCAAGGACGATTTGGCCGCCGAGCTTCCTGCCGACGATCCAAACGCCAAGAAGAAGCTGGCGCATTATTATGAGTTGCTGCGCGAGCGGATCTTCCGCGAGCAGGTGACCAAAGATCTCATCCGTCCAGACCGCCGCGCTTTCGACGAGATTCGTCCCATCACCATCGAGACAGGAGTCCTTCCGCGCGTCCACGGATCGGCACTGTTTACGCGCGGTGAGACGCAGGCCCTTGTGACGGCAACGCTGGGCACCGCTGACGACGGGCAGCGCCTCGAGTCGTATGAAGGTGAGCAGCGGAAGAATTTCATGCTGCATTACAACTTTCCGCCGTTCAGCGTGGGCGAAACAGGCCGCATGACGGGCGTAGGCCGGCGCGAAGTGGGCCATGGTGCTTTGGCAGAGCGTGCGATCAGCGCGGTATTACCGAGCGCCACCGAATCGCCTTACTCAATGCGTATCGTTTCAGACATTCTCGAGTCCAACGGCTCATCGTCGATGGCCTCGGTGTGCGGAGCGAGCCTCGCGCTCTATGACTCGGGCATCGCCCTGAAGGGCTCGGTGGCTGGCGTAGCCATGGGTCTCGTGAAGGAAGGCGACGACTACGCAATCCTCACCGATATTGCCGGAGCAGAAGATCACTACGGCGATATGGACTTCAAAGTAGCCGGAACCCGCAAGGGCATCACCGCGCTGCAAATGGACATCAAGATCGGTGGCCTGACCCGCGAGATCCTGCAACAAGCAATGGAGCAGGCGCGGCGAGGAAGGCTGTTCTTGCTCGACAAGATGGACGCCGTGCTGGACGGGCCTCGCGTGGAGCGTTCGAAGTATGCTCCGCGCATCGAAACCGTGCAGATTCCTACGGACAAGATCCGCGACCTGATCGGTAAGGGTGGCGCTACCATTCGCGGCATCATCGAGCAGACGGGCGCGAAGATCGACGTCGACGATACTGGCCGCGTGAATGTTGCTTCGAGCGACGCGGATGGGCTGAAGAGAGCGCTCGCCATGATCAGCGACATTACCGCTGTGCCAGAAGTCGGAAAGATCTACCTTGGGAAGGTGGTGCGCATCGCCGAGTTCGGCGCTTTCGTTGAGCTATTCCCGGGGACTGACGGTCTTCTTCACATCTCCGAGATCGCAGAACATCGCGTGAAAGAAGTGAAGGACGAACTGCGCGAAGGCGATCAGGTGATGGTGAAGGTTCTCGCCATCGAAGGTAATCGCATCAAGCTGAGCCGCAAGGCCCTCATCAAGGAGCAGAAGGCGAAGTTGCAGCAATCCGCTCCCGCAGAGCCGGAAGAAGCGGAGCTTACTTCCGCACCGATTCCAATGCAGGTGGTACCGCCGCCAGTTCGGCCACGCCACGAGTTTGACGAGCGCCAGCCGCAATCGAACCAGAGCACAATTCTGATCGAAGGCGGAGACGACTTCGATTCACCGGCAGGGGGGGAGTTCGACGAGGAAAGCGAGCCGAACTTCAATCGCGTGGAGGGTGCGCCCGCGCCAGTAGCCGCCGGCCAGCATTTCAGCGGAGGGCGCCCGCCGGCGGGGGGCAACAACCGTCGCCGTCGGCGCCGTCGTCCAGGCGGACCCCGTCCCGGCGGTGGTCAAGGATGACGCTGCCAAAGGCGTGAACAAAAGCCCCGGACCAAATGTCCGGGGCTTTTTGTCTTGGGTTGGAGTTAGTATCTGGCTGGCGCGACAGTTGTGACGAACGATGCTTCCGTGATTACCCTACTCCGCAGCTTGGAAGCGGGAATGCGGCTCGGCCGCCGGAACAGACTTCGGAGGCAAGGGGCGAAGCGTTTGTTCAATAACTTGCTCTCTTGTCGAATGCTTGCCTTCATACATGCGGCGGTCGGCAGCAATGCAAAGCGATTCCGCGTCAGCCGCGTCTTCTGGGAAGATGGCGACACCGACGCTGGCGCCGACGCGTACCGCCTCACCTCCCAGGTTCAGCGGCGTTTCGAGTAGTTGAGTAATGGAACGGGCAACGCTCAGGGCATCCTCGCGGCTGATCGGCTCTTCAAGGATCAATGAAAATTCGTCGCCGCCTGTTCGGGCTACCGTGTCAGAGCGGCGCACGCGGCGAAGGAAGAGATCGCCTACACACTTCAGCACCTGGTCGCCGGCATGATGGCCAACGCTGTCGTTCACTTGCTTGAATCGATCCAGATCGATGACGAGTAGAGCGGTTTGAGTGCCCGTACGGCGCGCTCGCTCCAGTGCGATCGCGAGGCGGTCCTGAAAGAGCCGGCGGTTGGGCAGACCCGTCAATTCGTCATGGAGAGCGAGGTATTTGTTGTGCTCGATCTGGCTCTCGAGCAGGAGAAGGATCATGCCCACCGCGACAATGTATTTGGGCAGATTCCAGACTTCGTTTTCGATATGCAAAGTGGGGATGAAAGCCGCCATGAACGGCGCGGCGACAAACACGCCTGCCCAGGCGAAGAACCCCGCGATCGCTATAAACGCTCCCGCTGTGGCACGGCGGTAAGCGTACCAGAAGTGGATACTGCAACCGAAGTACACCGTAAAAAATAGCGCATTCAATGCCAGCGTCGGACCATTCTCCGGCCGGTGCTGAAAAGTAGCGAGGAAGACAGAAAGAGTTCCAAAGAGGGCGGCGACGGTCCATCGCAAGGGATGAATAAATCGCGACAAATCGATCAATGTGATCGCGAGTGGTAGCGCGCCAATCAACACCGCTACCGGATTCTGGGCCCAACGCGCAATGGGATCGATGATCAAAAGCCCGAGGTAGAGGGTGCTTGTGCAGAGGAGCACAGCAAGCATCCACCGGCTTGATTTCCGCCGGCGGTAAGGAACCGAGGCCCACATGAAAATCACGCCGCCCCAGACCAAAGAGGCAAGGCAGATAAACGTCGCCAGGTCGCCCCAATGTCCGGGTGCATTTGTGATGAGGGCCGCGGCAAAATGAAGCACGATCATCACCCAGCCGGTCAGCCACAGACCGGACGGCGACCACTGGCCACGCCTCGCCACTGAGGCAAAGGCTGAGGTCAACAGTCCAACCGCGAGAAGATCAGGAAGTTTGCTCCACTCCACCAAGGCGAACCCCAGAAACGCGCATTCATGCGGGCAGATGCGCTACTACTAAATAGAATCGGTGACTTTTTGGATTCGTAGATAACTCTTTTGTCTAATAGGCGCTATCGTTAGTTTACGCTCCGGTAATCTCCAGCGAATCCCCAAAAAGTGTGATGAGATTGCAGGCAACTCGCGCGGTTCGGCGTCGTAATCGATTCCATCCATTCCTTTTGCAGCGAATATGATGCAGTTGGACGACGCCATGTCTTGCATCACACAAGTTTGTTTCTCACTGCTTAAAGGTCAAGTAAAGATCATTTGAAATCGATAAGAAACGCTCAAGAAAACAAGAGGATTTGCCGATAGAGAGAACTATTCCATTTGTGTTCGTAGAAATAAGCAACTCGTCGGGGCGCCAATGATCTCGCTGAAGAAGTATCTGGAATCAGAGCGAGCGGATCTCGCCGCATCGGTTGACCGAGACCTTCTCACGGTAGCAATGGAGGCGTATGGCTCCGCTCTTCTCGAGATTGGCAACGCAAGTCTGGACGCTTGCCCCGGCCTTGGCGATGACCTGAAGCGGAATTTGAGTTCTGTAAAGACCGGCTTTTCAACCGAAATGAGCTGCGAAGCCTTGGCGGCGGCCGATGGAATCGTGCGGGAAGAGTTGCGCAATTGGGGCCGGGGCACAGCAAAGCATTATCTGCAAAAAGCCTGCGAAGTGAAGGATCTGCTCCTTGTGATGGCGCGCACTGCCGAATCAGTGAGCGCCCGCGACCAGCGCTCCGCCGGCCAGATGAGCGAGGTAACGGAGCGGCTGAAGGCGATCGCGAGCCTGGATGATTTAACGCTGATTCGGTCCTCGATTGAGGAGAGCGCAACTCAGTTGAAGTCATCCATCGATCGCATGACCGAGGAGGGCAGGGCGGTTCTGGATCAGTTGCAGGTTCAGCTCGCAAACTATCAAACGAAGCTCGAAGAGGCCGAAGAGATTGCGTCGCGCGATGCGCTGACGGGGCTGAGCAGCCGGCTGAGTGTCGAAGGTCAGATCGAGAAACGATTAAGCGCAGGATCTCCCCTGTGCGTGGCCATTATCGATATCGACGGCTTTAAGAAGGTGAACGACAACCATGGCCACTTGATTGGCGACGAGTTGTTAAAGCAATTCGCAGTTGAACTGCGATCAGCCTGCAGGACCACGGACGTGATTGGCCGCTGGGGTGGCGACGAATTCATTTTGCTTTTCGATTGCCCGCTCGCGGAGGCGGAGGGGCAGGTCGAGCGTCTCCGCAAATGGATTTGCGGCAACTACACCGTGAAGGGACGGACTGGAGACTTGAAGCTGCGCGTTGATGCATCCGTTGGCCTGGCGGCGCGCGCCGAGGGGGACGGGATGAAGGAACTGATCGAACAAGCCGACACGGCCATGTATAAGGAAAAGGCTGCGTCGGCCGGGAGGCAACCGGATGCGAAGGGGCTATCGGCATAAGTAGTTTCACCTGCGACAAAAAGAAATATGCGGGATTGCGGGGGATCAGGGCCATTTGGCGCCTCTGACCCACTTCCGTGACCGTTATCACAACTCAGGCCTCTCCACACCCAATTGCGGAATCGCATTCGTAGAACACCATTCCTGAAATCCTCACTCCTTCTTTTTCCCCTCTAACCTTGAGTTTCTTTTCTTCCGGCGAGAAGGTTGAGACGGGCACAATCAGCGACCGCTAAGCGAGGCCGAAGAAAAGCAAGCGCGAAGAAAGCGAATCGAGCTCGCCCGCGAAAGAAGGACTCATGAAGTTACTGATCGCCGAAGACGACAAGGCATTGGGGCTGTTCTTAAGCCGCGGTCTGGAGGCAGATGGGTATCGCGTGCGCCTCGCATCGGACGGCGGTGCGGCTGTAGAGGCATTTCGCAAGGACACTCCGGATCTGACCATCCTCGATCTGAATATGCCCGTTAAGGATGGCGAGCAGGTGCTCGATGAAGTTCGGGCGCTCGACTCCGATCTTCCAGTACTGGTGCTGACAGCCAGGCAGGAGGTTGACACGCGCGTGCGCTGCCTTGACAGAGGCGCGGATGACTTGATGACAAAGCCGTTCAGCCTTCACGAGCTGAGAGCCCGCTGCCGAGCACTGCTCAGGCGCAAGCGCGAGACGCGGCTGCAGTTGCGCGCGGGCGATTTGGAACTTGACCGGATGGAACATACCGCGCGGCGCGGCGGGCGGCTCATCGTTTTGACCAACAAGGAATTTGCCCTGCTCGAACATCTCCTCCTGAATCGCGGCCAATGCGTTACGCGGGTCGAGTTGCTCGATTCGGTGTGGAACCTTGAGCCGGCGCAAACCACAAACATCGTGGATGTTTATGTGAACTATCTTCGCCGTAAGCTCGAGGATCCACCGCCTGGGCGTCTGATCCACACCGTGCGGGGAAAGGGCTATATGGTGCCCTCGGAAGCCGAGTTTCTAGAGACGGGCCTGGTGCCGGATCCCGTGCTAAGCGCGGAGGTCGACCCAGTTGTTGGCCCGAAGCCCGTCGTCAAGGCGTCTTCGGCACTTTCCGCAGTCGGGGCGATTGAGTTCTGAGGGTTTCTAGGTTCACGAAGCAAAACAACGGTCCAAAATAAAAATCCAAAACTAACATCTGAGGAGATTATCGATGCAAGCTTTTTCGGTTCCGGTTCTACCCACGAGCGTCCGAACCCGGTCGCGGACCGCGCTTGTTGCCAGCGCCGATTCGAATTTCCGCCAAAAGCTCACACAGGTGCTCGGCGGCCTGCGTTGGCAGGTTCGAGAGGCAGAAGGCGGCGCTCAGGCATGGGCTGAAGCCGAGGCCGCCGCGCCTGAAGCGGTCATCGTCGACACGTGGCTGCCCGACCTCGACCTGAGCGAATTTCTAAGCGACTTTCGCGGCAACTTTCCCGATGTGGATCTTGTAACCGCAGGCGGATCGATTGCCGAAGAAAGCCCGCGTGGCCCGTATCGTCAGGAACTTCTCTATGCGCTGCGCAGCATTCAGGAGACAGACACTGCGGTCTGGAAGGGAGCTCTCCCGCTCGCCAATCCGCGGTCGACCGTGGAAATACCTGAACCGCCGGTGAATTCATCACTTCCGGCTCTCTTCGTTCCCGACGGCGAGTCAGCGCCGATCGTGTTGACCGCGCCGGCAAGCGCCGGAGAAACAATCGCCAAATTGGCGACTCCTGTGAATGAAGCTCCCTGCGGGGAGCGTTTGCCGGAGCTTATAGGTAACGCCGCCTGCATGCTCGAAATCAGCCGCCGCGTGCGCCTGGTCGCTCCGCGCCTGACGCCGGTGCTCATCGAGGGACCCACCGGATCGGGCAAAGAGCTGGTGGCAGAAGCCCTGCACAGGCTTTCAAAGCGCAGCCGCAAACCATTTGTTGCCATTAACTGCGCGGCAACTCCAGAAGCATTACTTGAGGCAGAGCTCTTTGGCCACACCCGTGGCGCTTTTACGGGCGCCGTGCAGGGCCGTATCGGACGCATCGAGGCTGCTGACGGTGGAACGCTGTTTCTGGACGAGATTGGCGAAATGCCCTTGAGCCTGCAGGCAAAGCTCTTGCGTTTTGTCGAGTGCGGCGAGTTGCAGCGAGTGGGCGACAACGAGACCGTCAAGGTCGATGTGCGGATTGTGGCCGCAACGCATCAGGCGCTGGCCCAGCAGGCGCACGACGGCGGTTTCCGTGCCGATTTGTATTACCGGCTCGCTGTTTTCCTCATCCGTACGCCCGCGCTGGCCGATCATGCGCAGGATCTTCCGCTGCTTGTGGAGCACTTTTTGCAGAAGATGGGTCGCGATGCGCCATTGAAGCGCCTCGATCCGGGAGCGTTGGCCAAGCTGACCGCACATAGTTGGCCGGGAAATGTCCGCGAGCTGGAGCATGTGCTGGAGCGCGGCGTGATTCTTGCGGGAGAGAACCCGGCGCTGATGGCGCGGGATATTGATTTTGGCCTGACGGTTAACTAGCTGCCTCGCGAGAAGACCGGCGAATGAGTTCTTCGAGGAAGTGCGGATGAGCCCAGGAGGTGCAGATGAGCATGGAGATTGAAACACGTTTGAGCGAGCAGATCGCGCGCTATCTCGATCTGTCTGCGGCCGAAGCCAAGCTGACGGCCGCGAATATGGCCAACGTGGACACACCCGGCTACCGGACCGTCGGCATGGATTTCGAAGCCGAAATGCGGGAGGCCGTGAACGAGGTTGACGCGGGACGCACGCCGCGCAAGGTCCGCGCGTTTGAAGTGGATGGCCTGGTCGCACGGCCCGACGGAAATAACGTCTCCATCGACCGCGAAAGTCTGAATCTGGCGGAGGCGCAACTGAAGTTCAGGACCGGCGTAGCTCTGCTGCGCCAACAGTATCAGCGCGAGATGGACGCTATTCACGCCGACAAGTAAGCCTACCGCGGATTCGCAAAGGTCGTGCGCGATCAGGGCAGCCGAGGGAAACATCAAACGAGCGAAAAAATGAACATGGGGGCGAAAGGATGAATTTGTTTGGAGTCATGGAAGTCTCAGGCGGAGCCATGCAGGCCGAACGGGTGCGTGCTGAAGTGGTGGCCGCCAACATGGCCAACGCAGAAACCACGCGCACGGCAACCGGCGGACCTTATCACCGGCAGGAAGTTGTCTTCGCGGCCGGCCAGAGTGATCCGGGCCTTCTCGAACCCCAGGGTACCCCGGGCTTTCTTGAATCAATGACCGCGGCGACAGGGAATGCTCAATTCGGCACCCTGGCCGCGGCAGCGTTGCCCACGCTGCGCATGCCCGGTGCTCCCGCTGTGGCGCCGGGAGTCGAGGTTGCGCAGATTGTCGAAGATCCTTCGCCCCCGTTAAAGCGCTACGATCCCGGGCATCCCGACGCAGGGCCCGATGGATATGTCGAGTACCCCGATATTAATCCCCTCACAGAGATGGTGGATTTGATGGGGGCCTCTCGTGCATATGGCCTGAACGGTTCCGCTGTGCAAGCTGAAAAAGGCATGATCCAATCGGCGCTCGAGATTACCAAGAGCTGAAGTCGGCAGCGCGGAAAAAATTGCCAAGAGTTCGACCTAGGCAGCACACCAGAAATATAGCCCGTGTGAAGTACCCGTTGAGCGAAGGAGACTGAAAACGATGTTAGGCGCGATGAATGCAGTCGCTCAAGTTTCTGGCGCTGACGCCTCGAGTATTGGCGCCTCCAGCATCGGCGCAGGCGCGAAGTTGGCCAATGGAGCAGTGACTGCCGCGCCGGCTCCGTTTGCCGATCTGATCACCAATGCGGTGGGGCAGGTGAATCAACTCGAAGAGCAGGCTCAGACGGCGGTGAGCGGTTTGATTACCGGCTCCGGCACAGACGTGCATCAGGCCATGATCGCCACCGAGAAAGCGAGCATGGCCTTCGAACTGGCGCTGGCCGTGCGTACCCACGCTTGCCGCCACCAGCCGTCGCCCCCCGTGCTCCCGGGCGGCAGCCGCCTTGAGCGCCTTCTCCATTCGTCTGAGATCGGCGACCGACGACTCGAGCGCTGCGCGGCTTTGTTCTTCCTGCGCCTCGAGCACGGCA
>CAZKJB010000166.1:0-8712 GCA_964552975.1 uncultured Occallatibacter sp.
CAAATCTCATTTACGAATACGGTGAGGAAAGGAGGTCGCGGACAGTCGCCAGAGCCATTGTGCGGGGGCGGCCGGTTACATCCACAGCTCAGTTAGCTCGGATCGTAGTCTCGGCCGTCCCTCCAATGAAACACATTCACCCGGCTACCAAAACCTTTCAGGCGCTGCGAATCTTCGTTAATCAGGAATTGGACCAAATCCGGGCTTTGCTTGAGGCCGCACCCAGTTTGCTTAAGCCCTCCGCACGGCTCGTCACCATCAGCTTTCATTCATTAGAAGATCGCGTTGCGAAGGACAGTATTCGGGAAGGCGCGCGGCAAGGAATCTGGGACGTTTTAACCAAGAAGCCCGTTACCGCAGGCGAAGACGAAACAGAACGAAACCCGCGCTCGCGCAGCGCAAAGCTCAGAGCAGCGGAACGGCAGTAACGAATTCCCGCAAGGAGAACCACCATGGCGGCATGTGCAACAACTTATTTTGAGACCGGCCGTAGCTGGGGCGCGCGGATCGCCGAGCGCAACGCAGAGCTGATGGCGCAGCAAGCACAGCGCAGGCGCCGCGTCCGCACACCGGAGTTTTTCTTCGTCAAGCATTTTGACAACTCGCGCCTGGTGAAGGCGGCTGATCCGGTCCGCGCGCGAGAGATGCGCGTCTTTTCTGCTGCGGTCGCAGTGCTCTTCTCCCTCATTATGGTTTATGGCCTGCAGCACTTCTCTGCCATCGAGAGCAGCTATCGTGTTGAGAGCGAAAAGCAGATGGTCGATCAGCTTCGCGAAGAGAATCGCCAACTTCGACTCAGCGAGGCCGAGCTTTCCCAGCCGTCCCGCATCGACCAGATGGCTCGCCAACTCGGGCTTGCCGCACCGCAGCCTGGTCAGGTAGTTCATCCCAATGCGAATTCTGATGCAGGGGTTCCCACGCTCGCCCAGGTGACTCCTTCGGCCCCAGTGGCGCATTAACTGAGGGGCGGCGGACCTAATTACGATGACGGCAGCCGTCCAATCAATCCGCAGCCGCGCCAAGACCCCGCGCGGAATCCCGCTGAAGAGGTCCCGCTTCTGGGTTGTCTGTCTTTTCTTTTTGCTATGGACTTGCGCCATCGCAGGACGGCTCTTCTGGATTCAAATCGTACGCCACCAGGATTTTGTTGAGCGCGCTGAAAAGCAGCAACAGCGGACCTTTGAAGTTGCTCCGCGCCGCGGCATTCTCTACGACCGCAACATGCACGAGCTGGCCATGACCGTGCTGGCCGACTCGATTTACGCCGATCCCTCGCAGATCGCCGATAAACAGGCCGCCGCGCGCACTCTGGCTGTTCTGGTGCACACCGATTCCGCTGACAACCTCACCACCCAAAGCGAAATCGCCGCACGACTTGCCGCTGGACATAGCTTCGCCTGGGTCGCGCGCCGTGTCACTCCACCGGTAGCAGCGGCCGTCAAGGCCCTCAACATGAAGGGCATCTACTTCCAGAAAGAGTTTCAGCGCTTCTATCCTGATAACCAAATCGCAGCTCAAGTTCTCGGCTACGTTGGCGTGGACGACGATGGGTTGGGCGGACTGGAACAGAAGTTCGACTCCGGACTTCATGGCAGCCCCGGCATCATGTACACAGCCATGGACGCGCGCCGCAAAGTTCTGGGATCCAGCGAGCGCGACCCCGCCCCCGGTCGCAATATGGTTCTCACGATCGACGAGAACATCCAGTTCATGGCCGAGCAAGCATTGGATCGCGCCATGCAAAGGACTCAGGCGGTTAACGGTACTGTCGTCGTGCAAGATGTCCACACAGGGCAAATTCTGGCGCTCGCCATCCGCCCCACATTCAACCCGAACCAATTCCGCCATGCTACGCCCACACTCCTGCGCGACCATGCTGTGAGCGATGTCTACGAGCCCGGTTCCACCTTTAAACTCGTAACATACTCAGCGGCAATGGACGCGAAAGTGGCCGCGCCCGACGACATGATCGACTGCCAGGGTGGCAAGATCACAATCTTTGGCCGCACCATTCACGACAATCAAGGCGAACATATGGGAGTGGTTCCACTCCATAAGGCGCTTGAAGAGTCCAGCGACGTGGCCGCCGTCAAACTCGCCATGAAGCTCGGCCCTGATCGTTTCTATCAATATATCCGTGACTTCGGCTTTGGCACGCGTTCCAATGTTGAGCTGCCCGGAGAAACACGTGGCCTTCTCCGTCCTGTAAATCGTTGGCAACCTTCCTCCATCGGTTCTCTCGCAATCGGCCAGGAGGTCGCCGTCACTCCGCTGCAGTTGGTCACTATGGTCTCCACCATCGCTAATGGTGGTGTGTATCTGCCCCCACATGTCCTAATGTCCGACCGGTTCGCCCCTCCCGCAAATCCAGACCAAAAGGCCGCCGAAACGCAGCTGCCTGCTCAGCAGCGGGATGACTCATCGCGGGTAGTTCACGCAGCTGAGTCGCATGGGACAGTGCTGTCCAGCGATTTGCCCAACCCGCTCCCCGATGGCGCGCATCGCGTCATAAGCACCATGGCGGCAGCTGAAATGCGAAAAATGATGGAAGGCGTTGTCCTTTTCGGTACGGGCAAGCCCGCGCAGCTCGACGGCTACTCCTCAGGCGGAAAGACCGGCACGGCGCAAAAAATCGATCCCGCCACGCATACCTATTCGAAGACGATGCACATCGCATCGTTCGCGGGCTTCGCACCAGTCAACAATCCGGTTATCTCGGTCGCCGTTGTCATGGATTCACCCAAGGGCGACTACTATGGGACTGCCGTTTCAGCGCCCATTTTTGCTGATGTGGCGCAGCAGGTCCTTGAGTACCTCGGCGTTCCGCACGACATCGATCTGCAACCGGCAAAGACCCCAGCGAAGAAAGACACGCCAGTCAAAGAAGACGCTTCTTCTGACGTTGGCGATATCAATGCCCTCTATGCCGCCGCGAACGATCTGCCCAGCGACGACCCGCTACGTGATGCGCCCGCACCTCAAAGCGCGACGGCGCCGAAGCCTGCAAGTATCGCCATGGATTCTCCAGCCACGGCATCGCCCGGCATTTCTCCCGCCGTCGCGCAACTAGCCGCGGAGCAAACCGAAACAAACTCTGCGCCAACTGCAAATACGGTCGTCATCGCGAATGCCGGGCAACTTCGGGTTCCGTCACTGATCGGACTCCCTGTGCGCCAGGTCATTGAGCAGGCCGGGATCGCGGGCCTTGAAGTTCAAATTACCGGCAATGGCACCGCACGCGAACAGGCCCCTGCTCCCGGTGCTTTGGTATCGCCTGGCACCAAAATTGTCGTCCGCTGCGCGCGGTAAGCGCCTCCTCATTCCAACTTCTGCCAGCTTCCACAATCTACAATCGACCACGGGATGATTTGGGACGATCTCATTGCGGAAGTTTCCAACGTCGGCTCCGGCGGCAGTTCCGACGCGCCGATCACCGGCATCGAGTACGATTCCCGCCGCGTTCGTCCCGGTGCGGTTTTTGTCGCCATGAAAGGCGGTTCAACCGACGGAAACCGCTTTGTGAGCAAAGCCATCGAGGCTGGCGCGCTGGGTATTGTTACTGACTCTGCGCAGACCTTCGACCACCTTACTGTCTTCCAACCGGGGATTCCCGCCCTCGAGGTGGAACACGGCCGCCGCGCTCTTGCACAGGCCTCTGCAGCCTTCTTCGGCCATCCCGAGCGTTCGCTCGCTGCCACCGGCATCACCGGCACCAACGGAAAAACCACAACAGCTTTTCTCGTTGAAGCTCTCCTCAATGCCGCTCACCGCTCAACAATTCTCATTGGCACCATCGAGTACCACGTTGCCGGAGAGACCCGCCCTTCACTGCATACGACGCCAGAATCCCGCGACCTTTTCGAACTGATGGCCGAAGGTGTAAGTCGCGGCGCCACCGAGTTGGTTACAGAAGTTTCAAGCCACGCTCTCGACCAGCGCCGTGCCGCCGGCATTCCGTTCGACGTGGCCGTTTTCACCAACTTCACCCGCGACCATCTGGACTATCACCTGACGATGGAGAATTACTTCGCCGCAAAGCGGTTGCTATTTGACGGCACTGTCTATCCAGCGCCACGCGTTGCGGTCATCAATGCCCACGATTCACGCGCCGAGGAATTGGCTGCCGCAGCACGCAAAGCCGGAGCAGAAATTCGTACCTACGGGATTGAAATCGGCGACTGGCGCGCCGCCGAATGGCGGCTTACGCCTGCGGGCGCAACTCTGCGCCTCGAAACTCCAGTTGGTTCTGCGCAAGTCGTTTCGCGTCTCGCTGGCGAAGTGAACATTCTCAACCTGCTCGCGGCCTTCACTGCCGCCCATGCGCGCGGAGTCTCGTTCTCCGATCTCGTCGACGCTGTTCCAACCCTCAAGCCAGTTCCCGGCCGCTTCCAGCCAGTCGACGCAGGGCAAGCATTCACAGTAATCGTCGACTATGCGCACACCGACGACGCCTTGCGCAACCTCACTGCTCTCGCTCGACAAGTGACAGCCAAATCCGGCAAGCGCATCATCACTCTCTTTGGCTGCGGCGGCGATCGCGACCGCACCAAGCGTCCAAGGATGGGCGAAGCCGCCGGCAAAGGCAGCGATTTTGTCGTCGCTACCAGCGACAATCCACGCTCTGAAGATCCGGATGCCATCCTTGCCGAAGTCGAGCCCGGCCTGCAGTCGAGCGGCGTCGAGTACGTAATTGAAACCGATCGCGCAGAAGCCATTCGCCTCGCCCTCCGTGCCGCGGCGCCGGGCGATGTCGTCCTCATCGCAGGCAAAGGCCACGAGAAAGAACAAATCCTCGCTGATCGCACGATTCCCTTCGACGACGCCGAGGTCGCGCTTTCAGTTCTGGCGGAATTGGACTATCGTGGAAAGCGATGAATCTCACGCTCGCAGAAGCCGCGATGGGGGCAGGGGCGGTGCTCGAAGCGCCAACCAGCCTGCCCAATGCGGGCGCTCTCCAGGCCACCGGCTATTCCATTGACTCACGCACCGCGGCGCGCGGTGATCTGTTTTTTGCCGTCCGCGGTGAGCGGTTCGACGGCCACGACTTTGTTGCCAACGCGCTCGACCGTGGAGCCGTCGCCGCTGTGGTTTCGCATGCGCGCGCCGCTTCCCTGCCCGACGCGGTCCTTGCCCGCCCGCTCCTGATTGCTGAAGATCCGCTCGCTGCTCTGCAGTCGCTGGCGGCGCACGTGCGCCGTCAATGGGGACGCCGCGTTGTGGCTGTCACTGGCTCGGCCGGCAAAACCACCACCAAAGAGGCTATAGCGGCCGGGCTCGGCGCCAAATTCAACGTGCTCAAGTCCGCCGGAAATTTGAACAACAACTTTGGGCTGCCCCTGCAGCTACTACGGCTGATGCCCGAGCACGAGGTTGCGGTCGTCGAAATGGGCATGAACCACCCGGGAGAGATCGCCGCTCTGGCGCGGATTGCCACTCCCGATTGGGGAATCGTGACCAACGTAGGCACCGCGCACATTGAGAATTTCGCTGAGGGACAGGCAGGCATCGCACGCGCCAAGTTTGAGTTGGTGGCCGCGCTTCCCGGGAACGGCATCGCGTTTCTCAACTGCGACGACGACTACGCCGCGCAATTTGGCCGCGACTTCCAGGGCCGTGTGATTTATTTTGGCCACGGCCCGTGCGCAGATCCGCAGATTCTCTCCGTCGCTGAAGATCTTGATGGACTGCATGTGCAGTTCCGGGCCGGAACGCGCGAAGCCTCCCTCACAATGCGACTGCTGGGCGCCCACAACGCGTCAAATGCCATGGCCGGTCTTGCTGTCGCGCTTGAGGCCGGCGTCGACCTCGACGCCGCGATCGACGCGATCGCTTCGCTCACCGCCGGCGACAAGCGCGGCCAGGTCATGGAGATTTCCGGCGTCACGATCCTCAACGATAGTTACAACTCAAACCCTGAGGCTTTGAACTCCATGATTCGTACCTTGGCCGCGCGCCCCGCAACCGGCCGCCGCATCCTTGTCGCGGGAGAAATGCTGGAGATGGGCGAACATGGTCCTGCGCTGCACGGCGCCAGCGGTCGAGTAGCCGCCGAGGCCGGCCTGGACCTGGTGGCTGCAGTACAGGGTAATGCGGAGCACCTGGCCACCGCCGCATGCGCGGGTGGAGTTCCAGCCGTCTTTCTTCGCGACGCGGAGACCGCCGGTCAGTGGCTCGTTGAAAATCTTCGTCCCGGCGACGTAGTTCTCGTGAAGGGCTCGCGTGGCGTTCACCTCGAACGCGCCATCGAAACCTTCACGCATCACATTGCAACTCGAGAAGCAGAATGAACGTCTCAAGCATCGCTCGCCGCATCGCTTTGTTCGCCTCGCTTGCTTGCGCCCTTCCGCTGGCCACCCAGGAGAAACCAGAGTGGACTAAGCCCTTCCCCGCCTTCCGCATCGCAGGCAATCTCTACTATGTCGGCAGCCAGGATCTCGCCTCCTACATCATCTCCACGCCGCAGGGGCTCATCCTCATCAACTCCAGCTTGGAAACCTCTGTTCCGTTAATCCGGAAAAGCGTCGAGTCTCTCGGATTCAAATTCACCGACATCAGGATTCTGCTCATCAGCCACGCGCATTGGGACCACTGTGCCGGTAGCGCGCGCATCATCGAACTCACCCATGCAAAATATTTCGTCATGGATGGCGACGTTTCCGTTGTCCAATCCGGCGGCAGAACCGATTTCCACTACGGCGCGGACAAGACCAATCGTTATCCGCCTGCGCACGTCGATCGCGTTCTTCACGACGGCGCAACCGTCAGCCTCGGCGGCACGGTTCTCACTGCGCATCTCACACCAGGCCACACACGCGGCACCACCACCTGGACCATGGACGAAACCGAGGGCGGCCGTGTGCTGCACGTTGTTATTGTCGGCAGCCCCAACGTCAATCCTGGATACAAGCTCGTCGGCAACAAGGCTTACCCGCAAATCGCCGAAGACTACAAGCGCGGCTTTCGAGTGCTCGAAGAATTGCCATGCGACATCTTCCTCGGCGCGCATGGTTCCTACTTCAACCTCGCGGAAAAATATCCGCGTTGGAAGAATGGTGACGGTAACGCCTTCATCGATCCTGCCGGATACAAAGCGTATATCGCCGATCGCGAGCAGGCATTCAAGACCGAACTCAAGCGTCAGTCAGCCCTGAAAAAGTAATTAGATTTCGATTTTCTTTGCGATGACAGCCGTCGCCCGCGCCATCGACACTCCCCGCAGCTGAAACACTTTGCTCTTCGCGGTTTCGCCTGAGAGCATCTCTACTGCATTCTTCGGCAATCCAAACATTTCCGCGAGAAATTCAATGAGAGCCGCATTAGCGCGACCGTCCAGCGGCGGTGCATTCACAGCAATCTTGAGCTGAGCGGACGTCCCCTCGCCATAGATGCCCACGATCGCCGTCCGCTTAGCACCAGGCTGCGCGCGCACAGAGAGCGTCACTCCGACCGAATCGGCGCGCAGCATCAATAGTTCTCCGTCTCCTGGCTGCCCTGCTCTGTCGGCGGTTTTCGTTTTCCGAATAAAGCAGTACCCACGCGGATGCGTGTCGCACCCTCGGCAATCGCGAGCCCAAAGTCTCCGCTCATGCCCATCGATAAAGTTTCAAACGACAACCGTGGATGCTGCGCGGCCCAACGAATCTGCCATTCGCGCAAGCTGCGAAAGCAGGCCCGCGTTACATCCTCAACCGCACCCCATGGCGCAATTGTCATCAGCCCGCGCATTTCCAGGTGCGTCAGATCTGGCAGTCTGTCCAGCAGCTGCGCCGCTTCATCTGAGTCCGGCTCCATTCCCGTCTTCGTTGCCTCGGCGCTCAGCTTCACCTCAATCAAAATCGGCAGTCGCTTCGCGCACTTGCCCGCAACCTCGTTCAATCGCTCCGCCAACCGCACGGAGTCCACTGAATCAACCCCGTCGAAAACTTCTGCGGCGCGCGCTGCCTTGTTCGATTGCAAATGCCCGATCAGATGCACGCGTGTCGCCAGATCGAGTGCTCTTGTCCAAGACTCCGTTGCCCGCAGTGCCGATGCTTTGGCCGCAAACTCTTGCACGCGATTTTCGCCAAAGAGCGTTAGCCCCAGCGCCGCCGCCTCGGCAAGTGTTTCAGCTGGAAACGTCTTCGAAACCGCCATCAACTCCACTTCGCCCCGCGCCCGGCCCGCCTTCGTGCACGCCCGTGCAATCGCGTCTTCCAACTGCTCCAGATTTTCGCTAAGAGCCGTCAATCGCGCACCCGTCACCCTGCAAAATATCCGCCCATGTCATCTGTTCCAGCAACTCGGTCCTTCTCTCGCACATCAAAGATCCAAAATGTGGACAATTGTTCTCCCGCTTTCTCCAATGTCTTCATGACATTCGCATGGTACGGGTATCTTCGATTCCGCAATGAAGCGCTAGGGAAGGTCATCCCGGTCAGTTGGTCGATCGCTTTCTTCGACTGCTGCTTCCAGGTGCCTGCCAACCGCATCGGCTATGGCGGGTTCACGCCCGTTCAGCTCAAAGTGATCCAGGAGATCATTACCCTGGCTGTGTTCGGAGTTCTTACCACCTTCTACTTTGGATCGCATCTACGCTGGAACCACGCCGCCGCCGGAGTTTGCCTCGTCGCTGCAACGTTTTTTGCACTCCACTCGTGGTAGCGATCTTCGGCTGCTGGAACCTCAGTGCCCGTGCTCCTCGAGAAACTTCTCCGCCTCGAGTGCCGCCATGCA
>CAZKJB010000167.1:0-8711 GCA_964552975.1 uncultured Occallatibacter sp.
ATTCGGGCTGGGAAACGATTGAGAAGGCGCTGGGAATCGGCAACATTGCCGACGCGGAAAACTGGGAACTGAAACACTACGTCGAAACTGCGATCAAGGCGCACTCGTTGTACAAGCGCGATGTCGAATACGTCGTCAAGGACGGCGAAGTGATTATTGTGGACACCTTCACCGGCCGCCTTATGCCCGGGCGCCGCTGGAGCGACGGCCTGCACCAATCGATCGAAGCCAAGGAAGGCGTGACGATCCGCAAAGAAGATCAGACGCTGGCCACAATTACCTTCCAGAATTACTTCCGGCTTTATCAAAAGCTCAGCGGCATGACCGGCACTGCTGAAACCGAGGCGGCCGAGTTCGAGAAGATTTACAAGCTTGAGATTGTTGTCATTCCCACCAACAAGCCCTTGCTGCGGCTTGAGAATCCCGACGTCGTGTATCGCACGGAGAAGGAAAAGTACGGCGCGGTGGCGGACGGGATCGCGGTGCTGCATGAGAAGAAGCAGCCGGTGCTGGTGGGCACGGTATCGATCGAGAAATCGGAACGGCTGTCGGCAATCCTGCAACGCAAAGGCGTAAAGCATGTGGTACTGAACGCCAAGTTCCATGAGCGCGAGGCGGAGATTGTGGCTCAGGCCGGCAGGCTCGGCATGGTGACAATCGCCACCAACATGGCCGGGCGCGGCACGGATATCCTGCTCGGCGGTAACTCTGACTTCATGACGCGACAGGAGCTGGTGAAAAAGAACAAGGCGCGCGCCATTAGCGTGGCTGAGGGCGCCATCAATCCGATGGCGCCGGCCGGCTTTCAGCGCTTCTATTACCAGGGCCAGGAGTTTGAAGTCTCCGACTCCGATTGGACAGAGTCGAATGCGGTGCATGCGGCGGTTGCGCAAAGCGAACACAAGGAAGTGATCGCTGCCGGAGGCTTGTTCATCCTCGGCACTGAGCGGCACGAGTCGCGGCGAATCGACAACCAATTGCGCGGGCGTGCCGGCCGCCAGGGCGATCCAGGCGCGTCGCGCTTCTATCTCTCGCTCGAAGACGATCTGATGCGCATCTTCGCGCGCGGCTTCGCGAACACGATGATCCAGCGCGTGATGGAAGAGGGCGTGGCGATTGAGTCGCGGATGATTTCCAAGCGAATCGAGGGCGCGCAAAAGGCGGTGGAAGCACAGAACTTTGAATCGCGTAAACATCTGCTTGAATATGACGACGTGATGAACAAGCAGCGCGAGGCCGTTTATGGCCTGCGGCGCCAACTGCTCGAAGGCGTCGACCAGCGCGAGCTGATTCTGGAGGATTATGTTGGCGGAATCCTCAGCACCCTGCTCGATGAGTTTGCCGGCGAGCGCGTGCGCCAGGACCAGTGGGACATGAAGGGGCTGTCCGAAAAACTCGTCGACCACTTCGGATTCAATCTCGAAGAGTCCGGTATCAAAACGCAGGAAGTGACGCGCCACGAACTGGGCGAAGAGATTTTTGAGAAGCTAACCGAATCCTATTCTGCAAAGGAACAGGTTCTGGGCTCGGCAACTATGCGCTACCACGAGCGAATGGTGATGTTGAGCGTGATTGACGGCCTATGGAAAGAGCATTTGCTCTCAATGGATCACCTGAAGGAGGGAATCGGGTTGCGCGGCTATGCGCAGCAGGATCCGCTGGTGGCCTATAAGCGCGAGTCCTACGACATGTTCGAGGCGATGATGCTCAAGTTCCAGGAAGACACGGTGCGGTTCCTCTTCCGGATGCAAATTCTGGGGCCCGACGGCCAGCCAGTGAATGCGGTGCCGCGCCCCACAGGTGTTGTTCCGAAGGCGCCGCCGGTGGCCAGCGCTGCCGAACCGCACACTGGCGATGGCGCGCCGCGCGAGATTGCCATCAACACGCGGCAAGCCTCCACTACGATCGATGCTCTCGAGAAGGAATTCCATCGCAAGAAGGAACGGGAACTCGCCGCGGCCAGCCGCTCAGGCGGCGGAGATGCGAGCCAGCCATCGCAGCGCCGCACCGGCGACAAAGTGGGACGCAACGATCCGTGCCCGTGTGGCAGCGGAAAGAAATACAAGAAGTGCCACGGGGCAGGGCAGTAGGTTTGTGAACCAATGCGGCAGGCGAGCATTCAACGGTGAAATGCGAGCAACGCCGTGCGGACCTTGAAGAGGTCGACTTTCCGGCCGAAGAGTTTCTAGCCGAAGAGACGGAAGAAGCTCTTCTTTCCTTTTTCCGGAACAATGCCGCCGGCCGACTTGGCCATCTGGCGCAGCACCTCAGAAATCGGCGAGTCTTGAAGGGCCAGCGGTGTCGGCGTGTTCCGCGTTCTGCGAGCAGCCGCGTAGTCGTCGGGAATCTTCCACTGCGCCGGCCGCGTGAGAGCTTTGTTGATCTGCGCCTCATCAAAGAGCGCGTCACTGGTCTTGTAGCGGTTGAGCACAATCTGCAGGCTGTCTTCCCGGTTCACGAAATATTTCAGAATCATGCGATTGGCATTGCGCATTTCCGAAATGCCTACTTGCGTAATCAGGTAAACGGTAGCGGATTCGCCGAAGAGAACCGATCCCATCAGATCCAGTCTCGAGCCTGCGTCGACGACGATATATTCGTGGCTTTCGCGCGCCACAGCGAGCAATTTTTCTATCGATTCGTTGGTGGGTAGAACCTCCGGTATATCGGTGGGAGACGCAAGCACCGACAATCCCGAGCTATGCTTTGTGATCAGAGTGGCGAGCATGCTCGAATCAAGCCGGTCAGGATCCTGCAGAGCAGGCGCTACAGAAAACTCCGTGGTGAGGCCGAGGTTGAGCGCCACGTCGCCGAGAGGCTCGCCGAAGTCGATCAGCAGTGTTTCGCAGTCCGATTCCTTATACAGCGACAGTGCAAAATTCGAAGCCAGCGTGGTCACGCCGCATCCACCCTTTGTGCCCAGGAAGACGAACAGCTTGGCAGCGGGCTTGTCGCCTTCGGCTGGCTGCGGGAGAGCGGCGGGTTGGCGGGTCGACGCTCTCCGCAACGCCGTCGTTACCTCGGCAGGGTCAAGCGGCAGGGTCAAAAAGTCGCGGACGCCGGCGCGCATAAAGCGCACTGCAAGTTTCATATCGGCTTGCGCCGAGTAGGCCATCACGTAGGTGCGGCCAGTGGCGCTGAGCGCCTCAATCAGCTTGTACGCGAAGTCTGTGTCGCTATCGACGTCCACGATGATGACTTCATAATGCTGGGCGAGAGCCTGGGGCAGATCCTCGAGCTTTGGAGGATAGGAGCTGAACTCCCTGACGCGCAGACCCTCATGCCCGAACAGTGCGCTGGCGATTACCTTGCGGCGTTGCTCATCGGGTCCCAAGACTGCCACGGTCAATGTGGTCCCCTCGGGCCCGATAGGAACCTTCTTAACATCCTGCATAGCGCGGTGGCATCTCCCAGATCTCTATGATATTCGAAATCATTGTTGGGATGGGACTTGCAGTGCGGCTTTCGATGCCGGCATTGCGTCCGAATGCGCCCCAAATTTTAGCTTAAGCCTATGAAATTAAAAGAGTAAGCCAAGCAGTTCGATCTCCGGTGCGGTAAATACCACTTTCGTTTGTCTTGAAGGCTGCCGGACACCGGTTTTTCGAAGGTCAAAGCCGAGCAAAGGCGCGACCAGCAGCGCCCCGCAACGGTTAAGGGACAGACCGCTAAGTTCAGGCTGCCAGTGGCGCGCCGCATGCCAGTCTAGAGAGCTATTGGCCGAGCGCAAAGTTCACCGTAACGTTCACGGTTGCTTCGCCGCTGCCGCCTTCGAACTTCCACTTGCGAACCGCATCCTCGGCCGCAATCGCCAGCATGTGATTTCCGCTGACTTCCTTTACGTCCGTCACCTTTCCGTCAGCGTCAACCGTGGCCTCGAGCTTAACCTCGCCGGCGATATGCATCCGTTTGGCAAGCTCGGGATAGACTGGCGGCACCCGAGACTTGACTGCGCGGTCATCGCCAGCCCTGGCAGGCAACGCAAGTGTCAGAAGCAACGCTAATACCGCTGCCTGCAAGAAACCAAATCCCACCCGGTCCCAGACGCCGGGCAAACTCGCGACACGACAATTTTGCATGAGAATTCTCCTCAAAGTGGAAAAAATGCGTAACCCGGTTATCGGCTGCGGGCGGCGATTCGCCAGTGAATATCGAGGAGGCGGTTACAAAAGAAGTGCACGAATTCTGGACACCGCCGAGGCGATTAACGTGTCGGAGCGGTTTGTGCGATCGCGGCGAAGGTAAGGTCCTGCGCGTCGCTCGAGTGCTGCTCACGCCACTGTTCGAAGAGCCGGCCATAGCTCAGCGTGCTGTACTCCGACTGGCTCACTCCGAGACGGGCGGCAGTGTGGTCGATCCACTCTGCTGCGCCTTCGAGCTCCGCAAAGTTGCCGATAGGAGTTTCGTCGATAACGCAGTGGCCCGCGCCGTCTTCCCACTCGGTGCGCCACTTCTCATACCGGAAAGCGGCCACGAGGCCGAGCGAGAGAAACACGTCTGCCAGCGCGTTGCCGTCCGCGATGCCAGTCTCGGTTTCTATGCGGTGTTTGTGCTTGTCCTCGCCAGGGCCATGAATGGGGAGCCGCTTGTGCGTTAGCGTCCAGCGGCCCGCGTAGCTGCGGATGCGGAGGATCTCGGTGCGCGCGCGCATTTGCCGATCGGGAGTGTCGTACAGGACGTTGCTCTCAAAGCTTCGCGTGGTGTGCACGCGAAATCCGGCTGCTTCAAGCCGCTGCGTGAGGCCAGCAACATCACCCACGTGGAATTTGATCTCCGTCTCGATGGCCATCGCAGTGGTCCAATCCTTGACGGCGAGTATACGGCAGGTGGCCATGCCGCACGCGCAACGGCGACAATGAAGGAGTGAAGACCCTCGAGCTCACCATCGATCCCAACCACTTGGAAGCGCGTGAGGCCGATGCGGCAATTGACCGCGCCGCCCAGATTCTGCGCGCAGGCGGATTGGTGGCGCTTCCCACTGAGACCGTGTACGGGCTGGGCGCCAACGCGCTCGACCCCGAAGCAGTGGCGCTTATCTTCATTGCCAAGTCCCGCCCGGCATGGGATCCGATCATCGTGCATGTGGCAGGCATCGACATGCTCGGCGGAGTTGCCGAAGAGATTCCCGAAGCGGCGCACAAGCTGATGGCCGCATTCTGGCCTGGGCCGCTGACGCTATTGTTGCCGAAGAGTGCTTCGGTTCCGGATGTCGTGACCGCAGGCCGGCCGCTGGTCGGCGTCCGTATGCCCTCGCACCCAGTTGCGCTCGCGCTCATACGACGCGCCGGAGTTCCAGTGGCGGCGCCGAGCGCCAATCGCTTTGGTCACATCAGTCCAACGACTGCCGCGCACGTGCTCAACGATCTCGACGGCCGCATCGATGCAGTGCTCGACGGCGGTCCCGCGGATCGAGGAGTTGAGTCTACGGTCCTTGATCCTTCGCAGTCTCCCATGATCATTTACCGGCCCGGCGCGATCACGATGGAGCAGATTCGCGAAGTCGCCGGCGAGGCGGAGATCTTCAAGGGCAACGCGCTGACGGACGAATCACCGAAGGAAGGGCTGCCGTCGCCCGGTGTCGGAATGCGCCACTACGCGCCCAAAGCGCGGCTGGTGCTGATCGAGGCGGCCTTCAGCGAGCTGCAAGAGCGGCTGGCCGATGCGGCGCATGCGATTCGCGGTGAGCGGATGGGCGTGATGCTGCCGGACGGCGTAGAAGGTCCGCTCGCGATTCCGTTTGACAGGATCTTCGCGTGGGGAAGGTGGAATGCGCCCGACGAACTTGCGCAGCGGCTCTATGCCGGTCTTCGCGCGCTGGACGCAGCCGGATGCAGCGTGATTTTTTGCCCGCTTCCGCCGGCCGACGGTCTCGGCGCGGCCATCCGCGACCGACTCTTCAAAGCGGCGAAGTGAGAGAGGCAGGGAACGAGGAGACAGGTTACAAGGTGACAAGGTTACGAGAGATGGGGAGTAGGGGAAATAGAATTTACTCGCGGTTTTATCCGTTGTCGCCCAGCTTGTACATGTACTTGATAGCGGATTTGTAGACCAGCGTCTTGTTGCGTCCGCGTATTTTGAGCGAGTTCCGGTCGTACCATTCGATGCAGCCGTCCACGCGCTCGCCATCTTCGAGCACAATCACCATCGGGGTCTGCGACTGAATCTGTTTTTGCAAATAGAACAGTTCCGCGTGCCGGTTCTGTCCCTCGTGATCCAATGTCTGCGCCGGAAAACGGAAGGGAAGCGGCGCCGGGAGATTCCTTCTTCTTGGCGGCAGCACACGGCCGGATTCGGGCGCCTGCGGCTCCGGACGCACTGGTGAGATTCCCATCGAAAAGACCTCCCTCAGGAAACCCGATACCGTTTGCCGCTGAAGCGGCGTCGTTCTTGAAGATCAGTCCGGGAGAGCCACCGCCGGACAAACAAAACCACCCAAGCAAAACGCCCCAAGCAACAGCTTCGTGCAGTCCAAACAGCCTGGTCCCGAACAACCTGAGCCGACAGTGGTCCGGACAGACGGCAATCCCGTGTTACCGGGATACGTCTATCCCCGGATTCCTACACTGAGTGGGAATGCCTGTTATCGAAAGATGCCTGGAGCCTATTGGAGGTTGCACCTTCATTCTGCGTTGGATTGGGCCAATGGTCAAGCCCCAATCTGCGAACAGGGAACAGGAAACGGTGCACGGCGAGAAGCTAAAAGCTACAAGCTACAAGCCATAAGGGGTTCAGCGCTCGTTAGCCATGCCAACCGCCATCGCATCCAGCGAGAGCGAGCGCAGAAGGTTGCGCCGCATGCCTCGCTCGGCTTCGACGAGCGCGCGGGATGCTCTATCGATCCAGTCCACGGTCAATCCCTCGGCCAGGCGCGCAAGTTCACTCGCGAGGTCGAGGTTCCGGACCAGGTTGGGTGCGCCCGCGACCACAAGCAGCAGATCTTCAACCAGGCTGCTGAGCGCGCGCAGCAGGTTCACGGTCTTTTCTTGTCCATCGGCGCCACCGCGATAACTCTCCGTGGCATGGAAAAGCTGCGAGTAGTCAGGTTCCCTGAGAGCGGTGCGCAGCAGGATCAGCGCATCCTGGCGGCTAGCGAGATACACATCCAAATCGAGCGAAAGCGCACGGCCCACTGCGCCTTCGGCGATCCTCGCCGCGAGCGCGCGGTCCTGCGGCTTCAGCTCCGGACGCCGAAGGGCCAGCAGTGTCTCAATCTCCAAGGCCGGCAGCGCGCCCAGCCGATGGATAACGGCGCGAGAACGGATGGTCGGCAGAAGTTCCTGTGGATTCTCTGTGAGCAGGATCAGCGAAGTATGGTCCGGCGGCTCTTCCAGGAGTTTGAGAAGGCTGTTGGCAGCCTCTTTCATAAATGCCGACGAAGTAAAAATCGTGAATGCGCGCGCCGCCTCGACCGGCGGCCGGTAGTAAGCCGCATGAATCGCCTGCCGCACCTGGCCCAGCTTGATCATCAGTTGGGGCGGGTCCGGAGGGATCACAATCACGTCAGGATGCGTCTGTACCATGACGCGCGTTTCGCGCTTGTCAGTGTCGCGCATCTCGTCGCGCGCTTCGACTGCTTCATTGACGAGCATGTCAAGATTCGCCGCCGCGCCGATTCGCACGCAGTTGGCGCACGCACCGCAAAAATCGGGCAGGCCGTCCGTTTCGGCCGGATTCAGGCAGTTCACTGTCTGCGCCAGCATCAGCGAGAGCTTGTATTTGCCGGCTCCGCGGGGCCCGGCCAGGATGAGCGAGTGGGGGAAACGCGCGGCGCGAATGCTTTCGCGCAAGTGAGTGACTGTAGCCGCATTGCCGTAAAAGTCCTGGAAGCCCACGGATTGAGAGTAGCAGGGGCGTGGAAAGCAGGGAACAAGGGAGAAGAAAAGCAGGTTACAAAATGACAGGGTTACAAGGTGACAAGGAGACAGGGAGACAAGGAACGAGGGACCAAGGGACCAGGGGACCAAGGGACCGAGGGAACAAAGGACAGAGAGTGTTTACTTTTCGGTACCCACCCCCTGCCCCCCCTCCCCCGGGGTGTTTCGAGCAAGTTCCTGGGATTCAGTGGGTGGGAGCGATGGGTTCGCGACAAGTTCTCTTTTTTGAACAATTTGAAAGCTAAGTTCCTCACGCCGCTCAAGTTTGCCGCAAGCCAACCGTGCGGTCTCGCGGACCGGCGCCCAAACGAGATGGCGCGCTCCGCTTTTTTTTGTTTTCTTGATTGTGCGCCATGGGGGCGTAATTATCTGCAAGCTTCGGCGAGGTTTCTTGCACTTTGGGTCTATGAGAAATGTGTCAATGAAACTTGACAGAATCCCAGATCAGATGTAATGTTGACTTGTCATATTGTAAAGGAGACCAATCATGAACATTCTTTCTTGCGGCTCTTGGAACCCAGTTCAACGGAAGTTTGTGGTGCGCATCTGGCTGTCGATGTTTGGCTGCGTCTTTTTCTCCGCATTGACGGCGGCGGCCTTTCGCCTATGGCACCTGAAGGGCATTGGGGCCTATCTGATGGCAGTTCTCCCTGCGCTCCCGATTCTGGGCGCACTCCTGGCGAACTTTGCTTATCTGGCCGAGGAGAAGGACGAGTTCCAGCGGAACCTGCTGGTGCAGTGCCTGCTCGGCGGCATCGGAGGCACACTGGCGGTGACGACGATCTGGGGCTACATGGAGGATTTTGCGCGCGCGCCGCGGCTCGACCTGATGTGGGT
>CAZKJB010000168.1:0-8705 GCA_964552975.1 uncultured Occallatibacter sp.
CAGCGCCGATGGTGGGCGCGTTGATGTAAGTGATTCCCGCCTCGAGATCGCGGATGGCGGTGAATGCGCGATTGACGTTCTTTGTGTAGAGCGAAGTGGAGAGGCCGTAGTCGATGGAGTTCGAGATCTCGACGGCTTCTTCAAATGTCGCGAACTCGATGAGCGCGACCACGGGACCGAAGACCTCTTCGCGCGCGATGCGCATGGTTGGCGTGACGCCGCCGATGACCGTTGGCTCAAAGAAAGTTCCGTGCGCGTAAGCGCCGGCGGTGAGCGCATGACCGCCGCATAGGAGTTTTGCTCCTTCGTTCACAGCGATCTCAACGTAGTGGGTTGAAGTTTCAATCTGGTTGGCGTTCACCTGGGGGCCGACTTCGATGGATTCGTCGAGCCCGTTGCCGATTCTGAGTTTTTTGGCGCGCGCGACAAATCTCTCGGTGAACTCAGCGGCAATTCCTTTCTGGAGCAGAATCCGGCTGGTGGCTGTGCAGCGCTGTCCTGTCGTTCCGAAAGCGCCCCACAGCGCGCCATCGAGTGCGAGATCGAGATTCGCATCGTCGAGAACGATCTGCGCATTCTTGCCGCCCATCTCAAGCGAAACCTGCTTGAAGGTAGCGGCGGCGCGCTGAGCGACAAGCGAACCCACGGCGCTTGACCCCGTGAAACTGATGGCGCGCACATCGGGATGCTCGACGAGCGCCGCTCCAGGGCCCGAGCCGGTGCCGCAGACAATGTTGACCACTCCCGGCGGCAGGCCCGCGTCTACCAGCGACTGAACAAGGTTGTAGGTAGAGAGCGGAGTGTCGGTGGCCGGCTTGATGACGCAGGTGTTGCCGGCAACGAGCGCGGGGAAAAGCTTCCAGCTCGGGATGGCCATGGGAAAGTTCCACGGCGTAATGAGGCCGACGACGCCGACCGGCATGCGCACGCTCATGGCAAACTTGTCGGGCAGCTCGCTGGGAGTGGTTTGGCCAAAGAGCCGCCTTCCTTCGCCCGCCACGTAATACGCCTCGTCGATGGCCTCCTGCACGTCGCCGCGCGTTTCGGCCAACACCTTGCCCATTTCGCGAGTCATATCGCGCGCGAATTTTTCCTTGTTCTGGGAGAGGATGTTTCCCGCTCGCAGCAAAACTTCAGCCCGCTTGGGCGCGGGAACCAGCCGCCAGACGGCGTAAGCCTTTTTCGCAGCGGACACCGCCAGCGCCACATCTTCAGCGTGCGAGGAAGGAAAGGCGCCGACCACATCGGAGTGGTCGGCAGGGTTCAGGTTCAGGATGGTTTTGCCGCTTGCGGCCGGAAGCCACTGGCCGCCGATAAAGTTGTGATACGCAGGGTAGGTCATGAAGGCCTCGTGAGTCGCGAGTCGTGGATCGTGATCCGTGTCCGGTGAACGACGGACAGTGAGGTTATAGCACTTTGGAGTGAGTTGGGTGAACGCTTCGAGGAATGTTCCGCGAATGCTGCGCGGGCTATTCTGAGTCGCTTCCCAACCTCGGCACATCACTCGAAAGTGTTGGATTACCAAGCCGGTACGCCTCTCGACGCAGTTGACTGCATGCCTCTGCGGCCAAGGCCTACTGGCCTTACAATAGGCTCTGAGGCAGGTTTTTCTCTCCCATGTCATTGAACGGCTACCCTTCTCGCTCTTCGCGGTCTCACAGCTTCCGCTCGCTCTTCAGCATGTTTTCGAGCGATCTGGCGATCGATCTCGGAACCGCCAACACCCTGGTGTACGCGGCGGGTAAAGGCATCGTTGTCAATGAGCCTTCGATCGTCGCGATCAATAAGACCACTGGCGAAGTTGAAGCGGTGGGCAAAGAAGCCAAGGAGATGCTTGGGCGCACCCCCGGCAACATCGTGGCCATCAAGCCGATGAAGGATGGCGTGATCGCCGACTTCAAAGTCACTGAGAAGATGTTGAACTACTTCATCCAGAAGGCGCACAACCGCAAAATGCTTGTGCACCCGCGGATCGTAATTGGAGTGCCCTCAGAGATTACGCAAGTTGAAAAGCGCGCCGTCGAGGACTCCGCTTATCGCGCCAAGGCCAGCGAAGTTTATTTGGTGGAGCAGGCCATGGTGGCCGCAATTGGCGCCGGCCTTCCCATCACCGAGCCTTCAGGCAACATGGTGGTGGATATCGGCGGCGGTACGACCGACATTGCAGTCATTTCGCTATCGGGGATTGTGTACTCGCGTTCCGTGCGCATGGCCGGAAACCAGATGGACGAAGCGATCACCAATTATTTAAAGCGCAAATACAATCTGCTGATCGGCGAGCGCACAGCCGAGCAGATCAAGATCGACATCGGATCGGCGTTCCCGCTGGACAAGCCGCTGACTATGGAGATTAAAGGGCGCAACCTGATCGAAGGCGTGCCGAAGACCATCTCGATCGACGACAGTGAGGTTCGCGAGGCGCTGGGGGAGTGCATTGCGGTCATCATGAACGCCATTCGCGTTGCCTTGGAACGGACGCCGCCCGAGCTTTCCGCCGACATCTCCGACCGCGGTATCGTGCTCACGGGCGGTGGCGCGCTCATCAAGAATCTCGACAAGCGCATCCGCGAGGAAACGGGGCTCCCGGTTTCGGTCGCCGACGATCCTCTGGCTTCAGTCGTTTTGGGTACCGGCAAGATGCTTTCTGACTTCCGCCTCCTGCGCAAGATCAAGATCGATTAGAGACAGGGAACAAGGAACCAAATTCCTGCCTCCTTGTTCCCTTGTTCCCTGAATTTATGGAATCGTTCTTCACCCGCTATCGGAATCTTGTGGTGCTGCTCGCCATCCTGGTGATGCAGATCGCGGGGCTTGCGGTGCAAGTGCGCCGGACGAGCGCCGGGCACGGCTCGCTCGATTCTGCAGACCCGAGTAGCGTGCGGTTGATCAGGCTTTGGGCCAACGCAGTGATCTCGCCGCCGGAGCGGTTGATCCATGGAACCAAGCTTGGCATTGTGGGGGCGTGGTCGAACTATGTCGATCTGAGGCACGTGCGGCAGCAGAACCAGGACCTCGAGAAAACCATTGGCCGGCTGCGGCTCGAGCAGGCCGCTCTGCTTGAGGATGCGCGTCAGGGCCAACGCCTTCAGGCGCTGCTCGGGTTCCAGCAAAACTACATCTACGCCACACTGGCCGCTCAGGCCTACGGATCAAGCGGCAGCGACCGCTCGCACGTTTTCTATATTGACAAAGGTGCGCACGATGGCCTCAAGCCGGATATGGCAGTTATCACCGCCGACGGGATTGTGGGCAAGGTGCGCGATGTGTTCGGACGGACCTCGCAGGTGCTTGCCGTGAACGATACTACCAGCGGCGCGGGCGTAATTCTTGAAACCACGCGCATTCGCGGCATTTTGAAGGGCGATCTCCTGGGGCAACTGGAGGTGGTGGGCATCGTAGCCGATCAGCGGATTCACCCGGGCGAGAACGTGCTGACCGCCGGGGGCGATCTGATCTTTCCACGTGGGCTGCCGGTGGGTGTGGTCGACAAAGTGGTTCGCGATCCCGACCGCGATGGGCTTGTCGACGTGATTGTGAAACCGGCGGCGCATCTTGACCGGCTCGATGAAGTGCTGGTGATTACCTCGACCGAGCCGCGCTTTTCGCCGCAGGAGCAGCAGGACATCAAAGCCAGCGAAATCATGAAGGGGAGCGACGACGCCGCCGTCAACGACCAGATGAAGGCTTCCGCGATTATGGCTGAGAAGCTTCCCGGCCTCATCGACCCCAACCTTCCGCCTGACCAGCAGCCGTTGAATGACACCAGTAACCCGAACCCGGCCGCGCGTCCGCCGCAGCCGCTGCACCCGGATGAGTTTTCGCCGAGCGACGCGACACCTATACCGGCAGGGACAGCGCCGGGCGATGGTTCCGATGCGCCTAAACCGAAACCGAAGAGCCAACCGGCTCAACCAGCAGCAAAACCCGCGCCACCAACGCCGCAGAGGGATCAATAATCATGGCCTTGCTCGGCGCCGAATTCCGGCGCGATTTCGAGATCCGGCGCTATCCAGTTATTGTTTACGCCCTGGTTCCGCTCATTTCGCTGGTTTTGCAGGCATGGCTCCCCCGTGTAACGAGCCCGTATGACTGGTTCGATTTGCCGCTCGTAGTCACGGTCTACTTTGCGCTCGGCCGCCGCAGCCCTATCCAAGGCACGGTAATGGGAGCGGCCATGGGCCTGTTTGAGGATGCGCTCTCGCACCGCCCCATCGGCATCAACGGGATCGCCAAGACAGTGATCGGGTTTCTGGCAGCGTCGGCGGGAATCCGCCTTGAGGTCGACAACCATACGATTCGCCTGCTGCTCAACTTCGCGCTCTCGTTGCTCTCCAGCGCCGTCTATCTTTTCGTTACGCGCTTCCTGCTGGGCATGACGCTCGAGTGGAGCTGGCTTAACGAGCTATTCCGCGCGCTGGGCAATTCGGCGATTGCCGTGGTGCTGTTTCCGCTGCTTGATCGTCTGCAGATGAAGGACTAAAGAGCAGGGAACAAGAGAACGAGGGAACAAGGGGACAGCCAGTCGGCAATAGGGAGTTGCCAGTAGGAAGTAAGGACCGGGGAACCACAGAAGAGAGGGAGCGAGAAGGCGGGATGGACGCAGGGACTTAGGTACCCAACCGACTCGCGTGGAACGAGTGAAGAAGCAGAACTCGCGGTATTCTGAGACGGAAGCACATGGTTTCAAGCAACAGTAATCGCGGCGAAAAGATCTCCTCCATCAAGTTGGCGGTGGTGCAGTACGGCGTGCTTTTCCTCATGCTGGCGCTCACCGCGGGGCTATGGCGGTTGCAAGTGCTGAACGTTCAAAGCTACCGCGTACTGGCCGATGAAAACCGCATTCGCAAAGAGCCGATCCTGGCGCCGCGCGGCAAGCTCTTCGACCGTGAAAATCGCATTGTCGTTGATGACTATCCCTCTGTTTCGTGCTTCCTGGTCAGGGAGCAAAGCCACGACGTGGACGCCGATCTACCGCTGATTGCGAAGGGACTCGATCTCAACATCGACCAGTTGCGCGCGACATTGCACCGTTATCGTTCCGAGCCCGGATATCAACCCATCCCCATCAAGCAGGACGTTACCGCCGACGAGCAGGCCTTCATCGAGGCGCATCGCAATGAACTGCCGGAATTGGAGACGATCGATGAGGAGCGCCGGCTCTATCCGCGTGACGGTTTTGCCGCTCACCTAATCGGCTATGTTGGCGAAGTAAGCGAAGACGACCTGAATAATCCGCGTTTTGCTTACTACGAGCCAGGTGATGTGGTGGGCAAAGCCGGCGTGGAAGAGACCTACGACGAACTGCTTCGCGGTCAGGACGGTTCGCGCGAAGTGGTGGTGGACAGCCATGGCCGCGAAGTAAGCTACTTCGGCATCGAGCACGCCGTGCCGGGCCAGGACCTGAAGCTGACCATCGACAACGATCTGCAGCGCGCGGCGGAGCTCGCCCTGGGCAACCGCAACGGCGCCATCGTCGCCATGGATCCGCGTAATGGGGAGATTCTGGCCATGGTTTCGCGGCCCAGCTTCGATCCCAACGCCTTCGCAGTGAAGATTGACCGCGCCGAGTGGAACAAGCTGATCACCGATCCCGACCACCCGTTGCTGAACAAGGCGATCCAGGCGCAGCTGGCGCCGGGATCCACGTTCAAGATCCTCATGTCGGTAGCCGGACTTCAGGAAGGCATTGCGCAAAACATGCACATCACCTGCACTGGCGGATGGGGTCCCTACGGGTACTTCCACCACTGCGACGAGCACCATGGTGCGGTAGATATCTACAACGCAATTCCCTATTCCTGCGACACGTTCTATTACATGCTCGGCGACAAGCTCGGCATCGATACGATCGCGAAATATGCCAACGAATTCGGCTACGGGCAAAAAACGGGAATCGACTTGCCGGGTGAACAGTCGGGGCTGATGCCGAGTGCGCAATGGAAGCTGAAGAACTACCATGCCCGCTGGTATCCCGACGAAACTCTCGACGTTGCCATCGGGCAGGGCGCGGTTGAAGCGACACCGATCCAACTTGCGCGCATTATCGGCGGTATCGCATCTGGAGGACACCTGGTTCGGCCCCATTCGGTATTTCCCGACCAGCTTCCTGAAGAGTTCCGCAAAGGGCTGTTGGACAATTTTCCCGGCACGGGCGACGCGTATATCCCCATCGATCCCAACAACTGGACGATCATTACCAACGGAATGGCGGACGTGACGCAGCCGGGATATTTTCACACCGCCGGGTCCGCGCATCTTGAGGGAATTGACATTGCGGGAAAGACGGGCACGGCACAGCAGATGAGCCACGAGGCTCTTGAGAAGACGAATAAGGGCCGCGCCACCTACCCGAACGTCTGGTTTGTGGGCTTGGTGCCAAGGCGCAATCCCGAGCTTGTGGTTGCGGTGCTTTGGCAAAGCGGTGAATTTAGTTACTACCCCGCGCGCATCGGCGCTCAGGTGGTAGCGGCCTACGTAAATAAGAAGCGGCGACTGGCGAACAACCTTGCTCCATCAAAGAACGGCGCGCCGCCGGTCGAAGTTGGCGCCGTGTGGACCGAGCCAAGCTCCAAGCCCGGCAGCAACGCGAATTCACCCACGCGACTCAATAGCGGACACTTCTACGTTGATGGCGAGGGCGTTGTCGCTGCGAACAATTCAGAAACGAAGCCAGACACGAAGCAGATACCGAAGCCCGTGGCGAAACCGAATCCGGCAGCCGCGTCAGTCCCTGCCTCGATCCCATCGCAGTTGGCAGAGGCGTTGCCTGTGCGGCGGAAGGAACAGTAGCCGCCATGCGCCGCATGCTGAGTTTTCGCGATTTCGATTGGGGCCTGCTGCTTGCGGTGCTGGGGATGTGCTCCCTTTCGCTCATCGAGGTCTATTCCACTACGGTGCATACGAGGTTTGCGCGCTTTGAGTCGATGCAGATGGGCGCGATCGCCGTAGGCCTCGTGCTGATGTTCATCTTTGCCAAGATCGACTATCACCGCGTGCTGGACTGGGCGCCATGGGCATACGGCATCGGTCTTCTTTTCCTCGTGGCCACTCTCTCGCCGTTGGGCCACAAGGCGCTGGGCGGAAAACGCTGGATCAAACTCGGCCCTATCCTTTTCCAGCCTTCGGAGTACGTCAAGGTGGCGCTGATTCTCATTGTGGCCCGCTACTTTGCCAACCTGGGCGGCCGCAACCTGACATGGAAGGATATCTTCAAGGCTTTCGCGCTGGTGGGAATCCCCATGCTGCTGGTGATCAAACAGCCCGACCTGGGAACGACGCTGACTTATGCGCCGATTCTGATCGCAGGGTTGTTTCTGGGCGGGATTAACCTCCGGCAGGCCCTCATCCTGAGCGTGTGCGGACTGGTGCTGGTAGGGGGCGTCTGGACGAGCGGCAAATTCCTTAAGCCTTACCAAAAGGCTCGCCTCACCAGCTTTGTAAATCCCGATAACGATCCACGGGGCGCCAACTATCAGGTTCGACAATCCCTTATCGCTGTCGGATCGGGGGGCGTATGGGGCAAAGGCGCGGAAAAAGGCACCCAGACTCAGGGCTACTTCCTGCCGATTCCCTACACGGACTTTATCTTTGCCGCGTTTAGCGAGGAACATGGCTTCATCGGCGCTGCATTTGCCCTGCTGCTATACTTCCTAATATTGATGCGTTTGATTCAAAACGCTCAAACAGCCGCAGACCTGTCCGGTTCACTTATTATCATGGGAATCGTGGCTGTGTTGACCTTTCAGATTGCGGTCAATGTAGGCATGGTCATAGGGTTTATGCCCGTCACCGGAATCCCTTTACCCTTAATGAGTTACGGTGGATCTTCGGTGTTGTTCACGTTCCTGACGCTGGGCGTGGCGATGAATGTCCGCATGCGCAGGTTCGTAAACTGACGGACCTCGATCCAAGGGGTCGGGATGTCGTCGAAGCAAGATTAAGCTCTTGCGTGCCCCCGAGGCGATCAAGGAATTGCTGCGGGACGCAAGAGAGGCAATTTGAAGTATTTCGCCGGCATGGTCCCGATGGATCGCGCCCGGCAGGATTGGTTTTATGAGCACGCAGAGACGGGAAGACCGGGCCGCTCCAACGACGATCCGTTGGCAGGAACGCCGGTCTCACATGCGGCTTGCAAGTTGCGCGGATCGCGCGGGCAGTTCGGAAAACGAGTTCCCTACTTCCCAGGCGCGGAGTTTCCCCGCAAACGTCGCACGTCAAACGGCGCGGCCGGTCAATACGGCCCCCTATCAGACCCAGCAACTGGCCCCCCAGGAAGCCCCGCAACAACAATGGATTGCCGGGTTGCCCTGGATGACGGCCACAGATTCTCTGCGATCGAATCACCTCAATCAGCAGCACGCCCGGCCTATTCAATTGGACATCCGCTTTGGTTCGTCGCCGTTAAGGCAGCCCGCCGCGCGGAGGCCGTTGCGCCAGCTCCCCTCAGGTGTTCCGCCCATCCCTTTCCCTGCCGTTTCTGCGCGTCTCCATCGAACCTTGCCGCGGGTTCCAGCTGCCTTGTGCCGCTGGACGGAAAGGTACGATGGCAAAAGAGATTTGCATTTCCAGCACGCCGCATGAGACGCGGCTTGCGATTTTAGAAGACGATCAACTCGCGGAAATTTATTACGAACGCGAAAACGAATACACCCTCGCGGGTTCCATTTACAACGGACGCGTCACGCGCGTTTTGCCCGGCATGCAGT
>CAZKJB010000169.1:0-8687 GCA_964552975.1 uncultured Occallatibacter sp.
TTGCGACCATTTTTGGCGGCGCGCACGATTCGACGCCGAAGATCAAGGTGATTGTCGTGGACCAGGACCAGAGCCGCACATCGCAGGAACTGGTGAAGGGACTGGAACGCGAGAGTTCATTGGTCATCTCGACGCGGCCGCCGTCTGAAAACAAGAAGGCGGCGCCGCTGCCGGACTACACGGCGGCGACAGCGGAAGCAGCGGTGAAAGCAGGAGACGCGCCGGTGGCGCTGATTATTCCGCAGGGATTTGGCCAGCATCCGGTTGCATTCGGACCGGACGCTGAAGGAAGCGAGATTCAACTGCTCAACGACCAAAGCGACATGATTGCGCCGCAGATGGTCGCCGGGTTGCTGCAAAAGGCGGCGATGACCGCAATGCCCGCTGCGTTGGCCGAGCAAGGCATGAAGTACACGGACAAATACATCGGCGGGATGACGCCGGAGCAGCGCAAGCAGATGGACACGAACGTGAAGGAGCTGCAGCAATTGGAAGCCACCCGAGACGCGGACGGAGCCGGGGACACAAACGGAAGCAGCGCGACAGATAACGGCGGAATTGCCAACGGCATCATCCGGGTGAAGTCGCGGGCCGTGGTGGGACAGAGCAAGCGCAGCCCGATGGTGTCGTTTTACGCGGCAGCTATCGGCGTGATGTTTCTGCTGTTCACGGCGAGCGGCTCTGCCGGGTCGCTGCTGGACGAGCAGGACAGCGGAGCGCTCGATCGCGTGCTGAGCTCGCGCGTGACGATGACGAAACTGCTGGCCGGGAAGCTCACGTTCAACACACTGCTGGCCTTCATACAACTGATTGTGATGTTCCTGTGGGGTTGGGCGGTTTTCAAGCTCGATTTGTGGACTCACATTCCGGGATTTGTGGTGATGGGAATCTGCACGGCGTTTGCGGTGGCTGCGTTCGGCATGCTGCTGGCGAGCCTTTGCCAGACGCGAGCGCAGCTAGGCGCGCTGTCGACGCTGCTGATTCTGATCATGTCGTCGATTGGGGGAAGCATGTTTCCGCGCTACCTGATGCCGGAGTCAATTCAGAAAGCGGGACTGTTCACGATCAATGCGTGGGCGATTGACGGATTTACGAAAGTATTCTGGCGCGATTTGCCGGTATCGGCCTTGTGGCCGCAGGTGAGCGTGCTGGTGGCCGTTGGCGTTGCGCTGTTTCTGATTGCGCGCCGCGCCGCGAAGCGTTGGGAAGCGACGTAAAGACAGGGAACAAGGGGACAAGGTTACGAGGGAACAAGGGTTTCTGAGAACGGATGCGATGGAGGAATTCGATGAGTACGGATTCGAATGCGATGGAATTGACGGAACGGTTGAAGTTGATTGAGGACATGATTGCCGAGGGGCGGCATGGACAGGAGAGTTGGGGGTGGTCCTTCGTGCTGTGGGGCGTGGCATACAGCATCGCCACGGCGTGGGCGACATGGGGCCGCAGCAACCTGGCATGGCCGGTGACGATGATTGCCGCGGGCGCGGTGACTGGGGTGGTCGCGTCGCGCATGGGCCACGGCCATCCGGAAACGACCTTGGGCAGGGCGGTTGGCGCGGTGTGGATGGCGATGGGGATCTCACTGATGATCGTGCTGATGTGCCTTGCCGCGAGCGGCCGATACGACGGGCATGTGTTTGTGGCGATCGTTGGAGCGATGCTGGGCACGGCAAACGCAACGTCGGCCATCATTCTTAAATGGAAGATGCAGTTTGCCTGCGCGCTGGTATGGATTGCAGCATGCGTCACTGCTTGCTTTGGCTCGGACACTGCGGTCGCGGTGGCTTTTTTTGCGGCTATTTTCTTCGGCCAGATTTTATTCGGAATCTACACGATGGTGCTGGAATCGCGGAGACGCAGGCAGCGCGGAGCGGCCCATGCCTGAGCTGCCCGACTTGAATCCTGTGATTCACGGGAAGCTGCGCCTGGCATTGCTGACTCTGCTGACAGGGGTGGAGGAGGCGGAGTTTACGTGGCTGCGCGGGAAGACCGGCGCGACGGACGGCAACCTTGGAGCGCAACTGCTGAAGCTGGAAGAGGCCGGATACGTGGCGGTCGAAAAGAAGTTTGTGCAGCGCAAGCCGCAGACGCTTTACCGCATGACGGAGAGCGGGCGAACGGCGCTGACCGAATATGTGCAGGCGCTGAAGCAGTTGCTGGGTGCGGCGCTGTAGAGACAGGGGACAAGGTGACAAGGTTTCGAGGCAACAAGGGAGCGAAAAGACAAAGACCGCGGAAGAGGGAATAGCGATTGGAAATTGAATTCCGGAAAGCAAGATTTTGAGGAGGCGCGCGATGAAGGATTCTCAAACGGCAAATCAACTGAGTGGAAGGGCGATCGGCGCGATGTTCTTCGCGGGGTTCGGGGCGATCTGGCTTGCACTTTCGCTCTATGCGCTTGAACGGCTCGACGCGGCGACGGTCGGCGCACTTTTGCTGGGGTTGGTGGTTTTGGTTGCGGCTGCTCTGTACTTGCTGCGCGAAGCAAAGCGCTGGCCGCGGGTGCCCGACGATCCCGCGATCGGCCGCGCCTTCGGCTGGGTCAACGCGATCCAGTGGGTTGCAGTCGCAGCCGTGGCGTTCGGGTTTGCGCGATTGCATATCGATGCGTATGTGTTGTCGGCGATTACGGCGATAGTGGGCCTGCACATGTTTCCGCTGGCGCGGCTGTTTCGATACACGCCGCACTACGTGACTGGCGCCATGCTGGTGGCGTGGAGCGTGGCAAGCATTTTTATGGCGCCGGTCGATCATTTGCAGGGCGTTACGGCGCTGGGGACAGGCACGATCTTGTGGCTGAGTGCGGCGGTATCGGTGGCGCTTGGGCTGCAGGCAGCGGGGATCAGGGAAACGAGTGAAGGAGTGAAAGAGTGAAAGGGTGGATCACTCCCCGGGGTCGAGGCTTTTGCGAACGCGCTGCATGATGCCGAGATAGAACGCGAGATTGTGGATGGTGTTGAGCGTGCCTGAGAGCGATTCGCCAGCTTGCATGAGGTGACGCAGGTAAGCGCGGGAGTAGCGGCTGCAGACGGGACACGAGCAGGCGGGATCGGGCGGGTTCTGATCTTCAGCGTATTGCTTGTTCTTGATATTGAGACGGCCTTCGCTGGTGAAGAGCAGGCCGTGGCGCGCGGCGCGGGTGGGCAGCACGCAATCCATCATGTCGACGCCGAGGCGCGCGTACTGCTCAATCTCGTCGGGGTAGCCGACGCCCATGACATAACGCGGCTTGTCTTTGGGCAAGAGGGGCAGGACTTCGGAGATCATTTCCAAAGTCAATTCGCGCGGCTCGCCGACGCTGAGGCCACCGATGGCGTAGCCGTCGAAGTCCATCTCAACGAGTCGCTCGGCGCACTGCTTGCGGAGGTCGGTGTACATGCCGCCCTGGACAATTCCCAAGCATTGGCACTGCGTGCGGCAGACCTTTGGATCAGACCCTTCATCGTGCCAGGGAACTTCGTGATTGTGAGCGCGGAAGTGGTCGAGGGAGCGGCGCGCCCAGGCCATGGTGAGACGCAGGCTTTCTTCAGCGCGCGAGCGCGTGGCTGGATACTCGGTGCACTCGTCGAAAGCCATGCAGATGTCGGAGCCAAGCGCGATTTGGACGTCGATGGAATGCTCGGGCGTGAAGAAGTGAGAGCTGCCGTCAAGGTGCGAGCGGAACTGAACGCCATCTTCAGTCACTTTGCGCAGAGCGCTGAGCGAGAAGACCTGGAATCCGCCAGAGTCAGTGAGCAGGGCGCGCGGCCAACTGATGAAGCGATGCAGGCCGCCCATGCGTCGAATGGCTTCGTGACCGGGACGCAGGTAGAGGTGATAGGTGTTGCCGAGGATGATTTCGGCGCCGAGGGATTCGAGCACATCCTGCGCGACTGCCTTGACCGTTCCCTGTGTGCCGACGGGCATGAAGACCGGCGTTTCGACAGTCTGGTGCGGGAGAGCGAGGCGGGCACGGCGGCCGCCGGCGGCTGTTTCAGCGATGAGCTGGAACGGTGGAGTCACTTCAAGATTTTAGCGGGGCAGACTACGGCGCAGGTCCGCCTATTGAACCCGGACTCTATTGGACCCGGACTAAAGAATTGACGAGCGCATCGAGGTCGGCGGGATTGACGTCGCTGACAGCGGTGAGACGAAGTTCCGCGGCAGTGGCGGAACGGATAGCGAAGCCGGAACGCGCGGCGCGTGGCGCGATGCGAAATTCGCCTGCGTTTTGGGTGACGAAGACCGAGACCTCGTGCTTGTGAATGGTGAAGATGAGCAGCGCTGCGGGTTGGCGTTCGAGAAAGACGAGATCGGCGCCGCGCAGAGTGGTGTCGGGCGGGAGCGCGTCCGCGTCAGGAAGGTTGAAGCTGAACGGAAGGCGGCCCTGAAACCAGGGCTTCACGGTATGGCGATCGGTGGAGACGACCTGCGGGACCGCGCCACCAGAGAGCATTGCAAGGTGCTGATCGAGCAGTTCGGCGGCAAGAGTGTTGGCCTGATGAAACTGACTCCAGGTAAAGAGCGAAACGGCTATGAGAAGAGCGGCGGCGATTGCTGCACCTGCCGCGATGAATGCGGCGGAAGCGCGACGGGTGGGGACGATGCGGGCGGAGTGCTGCGGCGCGAGCGGCGGGGGAGGGTTCAAACCAGACGGAGCCGGCGCGGGTTGGCGGAGCTGGGCAGCGAGGAGGGCGAGGGTTTCAGGCGAAGAAACGAAGCGCTGGCCGGCACGGGCGACGGCAGTCTTGAGCTGAGAAGCGGCGAGAACGCGCAAGGCGCAAGCGTGGCAGTCGTTGAGATGCTGCTGGACGGTTTCGGCGCCAGGGACCGAAAGCTCGCCGTCGACGAAGGCGTTGATCTCATCCGGCTGGAGATGTCCGGTGGTCTGAGTGGATTCGGTCATAGAGACTCCCGGAACTGCGATTGCAGAAGTTGCTGAAGCGCGCGGCGGGCGCGCGAGATACGCGACATGACTGTACCGATCGGGACATCGAGAATGGCCGCGATTTCCTTGTACCGGAGCTCTTCGACATCGCAAAGTAGAAGAACTTCGCGCAGCGCGGGCTGAAGCTGATCGAGGGCACTGTGAACCGCAGCCTGATTATCGAGGCGAATGAGATGGTCCTCAGGTGTGGTGCTATCGCTGGTGGTTTCGAGCAGATCGGGATGATCTTCAAGGAAGACTGTGCGCGAGGCGGCGATGCCCGTGCGCGACGTGAGGAAGGTGTTGCGGAGGACACGGAAGACCCATGCCTTGAAGTTGGTGCCGGGCTCGAATGAGTCGAACGCCCGGAGAGACTTGGAGATGGTTTCCTGGACCAGATCCTCGGCCTCGGAATGGTTTTGGCAGAGCCAGCAGGCGTGGCTCAAAAGCGCAGGCAAAAGCGGGAGCGCGAGGAGCTCAAAAGAAGCGCCGCTACGGGGCGAAGCACTGGGATCGGGCGACGGCATCGAGCGATTTGCCTCGGAGTAGCAGGTTCGGAGCCCCGGCGGAAATTGGGAGCCGGGGGCGTGGGATTGAGCTGCGACCATCCTTACCGTAAACCATTTTGCCTCGAATTTATTCCATAGAAAATTTGGAGAAAATTTTGCGTAGTTTTTCGGGAGAATTTCGACCACAGCTGGGAATAAAATCCGGTGCGCGCAGTTTGAGGAGGTGCAGGCAAATAAGGAACAGATGGAGCGAGATATGAACCGAGTCAAGGAAATGAGCCGATTCAAGGATGACGAGATTGTGCCGGAGAACGAGAGCAGCGAGGGCGCGGGCGACGGGATTGACCGGCGGAATTTTCTGGGATGCATGGCGTGGGCAGGCACGGGACTGCTGTGGAGTTTTGCGGGCGGAGTTCCGGCGGCGCGCGTGTTTGCACTGGCAGGGAGCGGTGGCGGCGCGGAGGCGGGGAAGGCGGAGGATTTCTCGTTTGTGCAGATCAGCGACAGCCACATTGGATTTAACAAGGGCGCGAACCCGGATGTGACGGGGACGCTGACGAAGGCGATTGAGCGGGCGGGCATGGTTCCGGCCGGGACGAAGGCGGCCGATTTCTTAATTCATACCGGCGACATCACTCAGAACTCGAAGGCGGCGGAGTTCGATACGGCATCGCAGGTGATCAAAGGGTTCAAGGGCGATTTGTTTTACGTTCCTGGCGAGCACGATTTTACGGATGACGGCGACGAGTACAAGCGGCGCTTCGGCAAGGGGACGGTTGGCAATGGCTGGTACAGCTTCAACCATAAGGGCGTTCACTTTGTGGGGCTGAACAATTGCGTGCAGGTGGATGCGATGGGCAACCTGGGCGCGGACCAGATGGCGTGGCTGAAGAGTGACCTTGCGGGACTGGGTGGGTCGACGCCAGTGGTTGTGTTTGCGCATATTCCGCTGTGGATGGCGTACGAGAAGTGGGGATGGGGAACGGCGGATGGCGCTGAGGCGCTGGCGCTGCTGAAGAGGTTCGGGTCAGTGACGGTGCTGAACGGGCACATTCACCAGGTGGTGCAGAAGGTGGAAGGCAACGTGGCATTCCATACGGCGATGGCGACGGCGTTTCCGCAGCCTGCGCCGGGAGCCGCGCCGAATCCGGGACCGATGACTGTTCCGGCGGGAAAGCTGGAAAGTGTTTTGGGCGTGACGAAGGTGAAAGTGGTGCGCGGGAAAAGCCATCTTGCGGTTGTTGACCATACGCTGGCGGAACAGGCTTGAAGGGGCGGTGGATGCTGGCGGCTGCGGCGCTGGGAGCCGCGGCAAGTATCACGCTGGGTTGGACGCATCCATTTAGAGACCCGCGCGAGGGCGCAGCGCGTGATGGGGATGGGAGCCTGCTGAAGGACGGGGAGATTCCCGCGGCGGCGAAGGCGGTGCTGATTGCGAAGTGCGCCGATTGCCACTCGTATGCAACGCGGTGGCCGGTGTATGCGCGGCTCGCGCCGGGCTCGTGGCTTATTGAGCGCGACGTGATGGAAGGACGCGCGCGGATGAACCTGTCGACGTGGGACAAGCTGACGCAGGATCAACGCGAAGTGCTGAAGGCGCAGATTGCGAGAGAAGCAAGATGGGGCGAAATGCCACCACTGCAATACCGGATGGTGCACTGGGACGCGAGGCTTTCTGCCGATGATGTGCGGGCACTGGCGATGCTGGGCGAGAATGGCGGCGCCACGGAAGCGGGCGGCGGCGTTGGCGATGCGGATCGAGGGAAGGCACTCTTTGAAAGACGCTGCACGGGATGTCACGCAATCGACGCCAACCGCGAGGGACCACATTTGCGAGGCGCGTTTGGCAGAACTGCAGGATCGCTGCCGGGGTTCAAATATTCAAAGGCACTGAAGGAATCGGGCGTGACATGGAATGAGGCCTCGCTGAACCGGTGGCTTACCGATCCTGACGCGATGGTCGCGGGAAACAACATGGACTTCAGCGTGGCGAAAGCAAACGAGCGGGCGGACCTGATCGCGTTTCTGAAGCAGCTGAAGTAGGACGGCGCGAGTTATTCTTCGGCGTCAAGCGCAAGCGGAATGGGAGTGCCGCTCGCGTCTTGAGCCCGCCGCCTTGCTTTCACCAACAGATAAAGAGGATAGGTGAGAGCGATTGTGATGACGGTGAAGAGCGCGTGCTTGAGATCGGCGACAACTGCTGCGATGAGGAATGCGCCCGCGCCGAGACAAATGCCCAGATTGGTCCAGGGATATCCCCACATTTTGAATGGCCGGGGAAGATCGGGCTCGCGGACCCTGAGGACGAAGAGCGAGATGAACCCAGAGAGATAAACAGCCACGAAAAGAATTGCGGAAATTGCGATGAGGGTGAGAAAGCTGCCACTGAGAACGAGCGCAACGGCCGCAGCAGTGGAAAGCAGGAGCGCATAGGCAGGAGTGCCACCGGCGTTGACGGACGTGATCCAGCCAGGGATCATCCTGTCGCGGGCCATGGCGAAGAGAATCCGCGGCATGATGAGGAGACCGACGTTCAGAGAGCTGACGACTGTAATCAGCGACAAGAGCAGGATGGCAACTCTGCCGTGGGCGCCGAAGATGATTGCGGCCGCGTCCGCGAGGGGCATTTGAGAGGCAGCAAGCCTGCCCATTGGAAGCGCACGAAATAAAGCCGCGTTGATGAGGAGAAAAATGGCAGCGCAAGCGAGCACGCCGGCAATCGAGGAGCGCGGCAGGTTCCTGGCCGGGTCTTCATCTTCCTCGGTGAAGTAGATGGCGCTATACCAGCCGTCGTAGGTCGCGATGATCGATTGCAGAGCTACGATGACTGCGACGAGTATGGCCGCCGGCGGCAACAGCAGCAGGCTTGGAGGCGCGGCAGGAGCGACTGCATCCGCTTTTTGGCGAGAACAGGAAACAGGCCATAACAAGAGCGACAAGGCCCAGACATTTTATGAGGCTGGTGATCTGCTGCGCCCGGCTACCCGCACGCAGGCCGAGCCAATTGAGGAGCATGAGAACGACGAGAAAAGCGACGGCAACCTGCGTGGCGCGCCCTTGCAAGGCCGGTACGAGCTCGACGGTGAATTCGCCGCATGCGGCGGCGATGAAAGCGTTCCCCGCCGATTGCATCATGCAATCGCAGCAGCCGACAAGAAATCCTCCGAACTCGCCGAAGGCCCGGCGTGAATACACAAACCATCCGCCGGCCTGCGGGAGCATCGTTCCCAACTCAGTGACGGACTGGGTGCAGAAGAAGGCGAAGAGGC
>CAZKJB010000170.1:0-8620 GCA_964552975.1 uncultured Occallatibacter sp.
GGCGGAAAGGCCGGATAGTTAGGAATAACACTAAGTGAAAATGTCTCCGACTTATTCTGAGTTACCGGTATCCTGAACTCCGCGCCAGGCAGGATAGTTGTTCCTTCAAACCCCTCAAGCACCGGATGAGACTTATCCATGTGCATGTAACTGTTTCCAAGCGGTCCAATCATCGCACCTGCCGCGGTTACTCCCAAGATGTCTCCTAGTCCGAATTCCTTTCTCGGTTCACCCCACTCGTTGTATAGGGAAGTTTCAAACGTAGCCAGCACCGACCCGCCTGAGGCTACATAAGTTCTGATAGCCTCACACTCGCTGTCGCGCATATAAGCTGCATTGGGAATCAGCAGTGCGCGGTACTTCATAAGGGTCGCGGCGCTCAGGTCTTTCTCGTGAATGAAATCGAACAGGAATCGGTTTCCCAGCAGGGCTGCATACATGCCTTCAAGGTAATCGGTCGACTCGATCGGCTGACCATTCAACCGGCGCTCTCTTTGGCCGTTCGCCGCGTAAAAGGAGATCGTGCTCTGCGGATAGAGCACCGCCAGGTTCGCGAGAGTGCCGCGATTTCTGAAGTGGCTCTCGTTTTCCGCAAGCCAACTGAAGAATGAGCGCCCGGTCTCTTTCCATCGCGTGTCCATCGGTTGTCCGCCCAGCCAGTGGTAGCTGGGCGCCATGCCGCTCGCAGCAGCTTGCGCCATCCACAGTGTGGCTTCCTGTCTGGGTTTGCTCGTGTGCCGCCAGCCAGGCAGGCTACTTGCATACGACCCCACGGAATTGGTGATGCCGCGATCGCTCGCGATTGCCCATGCCAGCCGCCCTTCCTGCGCACACATCCATATTGGCTCGTCGCCCGAACGCCCCTGGTTGTCTGCATAGAACCATGCCGCTGCCTTACCCAGCCGATGCACATCCTTCACCGCGCGAACTCCGCTCAGGTTTCCCGCATAGACGCAGGTCCGCGACTTCTGCGCTACCGTGTCCTGCCACAGCTTCCAGACCTCAGCCACGCGGTCCATGTAGACTTCGTAATACTTGCGATAAACCGCGCTCCGCGTGTCCGTCGTTTCCGGCGGCGTTCCTCCCGTTTGCTCCTGGTAAACTTTCTGGCAATTCCGGCAGTGGCAAACTTCAAGGGCTTCGGTGCCAGGCCACCCGTTGGTGTAGAAAGCATCGGGCCCATAGCGCTCGTTCAGCTCGCGATAAATCGCCGGTATCTGCTCTGTGAAATAGGCGCTGAATAAGCACGTCTTGTAAAGCCACGGGCATTCAGCATGGCGCTTCGGGCTTCCATCCTTGTTCAGTTCGAACCACTCGGGATGCGCCTGGAATGCATCCTCATAGGCATAGTTGCAATCCATGCGAGCCACAACGCGCAAATTGTGCTTGCGCGCGGACGCAACCGTCTCCCCGAACAGATCCCTTGAACCCAGAAACTGGCTGCGGCGGTGAAAGGGAACAACCGTCGGATAGAAAGCCAGAATTCCGCCGCCATTCGGCATCAGAGCTTGGACTTTAAGCGACAGGAAATAATCGGTCCAGGCCTCCACATCCATGGTCAGCGGATCCTGTTCGTTGAAGTTCAAGTGTCCGCATCGGCGCAGGGTGCTGTACCAGGGAGATTTGCCGGTCGCTTCCTGAGCCATGCCGCCAATCGAAGCTACTGCGACAGAAGCCGCTGATGCTGCAATGAATTCTCGCCGGTTAATCGGTGACACAGAGTCAGCTCCTCGGGAGCGTCCTTCCATTTCAGGTGCAAGGAAGTCGCAGAATTGTGCCGCAGGGCAAAGTTATGCGGATGGTCTGACCAATGTCAAGGCTGTTCTCTGTGGGTCGAGCAACGGCCCGCAGCGCAGTTCCAGCCTGCCCACCGATTGCCACGTCCTCGGCGACAACCGGCAACCATCTTGCGTCACTCGGCGGCAAGGTCGTCGACATCAATCGACGTCAGCGGATGAAGTGGGGCATCAGCGCCCCGGTTCGTTGTCATCCTTCCGAATCAGCGTGTCATACAACGGTTGAACTGGAGTCAAATCCGGCGCTTGCCGAGCGACAGAAACGGCCAGAATACGGATGCTGCCGTTCTCCGGCAATGTTAGCGTGGTCGCGTGGGGAGGCAACTCCATCGAGTAGGCGAACAGATAGCTATAAGCGTACGGTTGGTTGAGTCCAGCAGGGGTGTGGTGATGCGATGCAAACCACGCCAGGTCAGCGCGCTTGATGTAGCCCGGTTGCAAGCCCAGATAGTCTTCCGGATAGCGCGGAGCCCAGGAAGGCGATCCGCGATACTCCATGTCATTCCAGGTGGCGTGATTCGCTGAGACTGCCCAGTCCTTAACAAGGGCCACTTGCTTTGCTTGCGTACCTGCGGGTACTGTATCGGGCGCGGCCTTCCATTGCCGCGTATCCCACTGCCCGATAAACCCTCCCCAATTCTGAATAGTGAACGAGGCAGAATCAGTTCCTGCTTTGAAGGTGGCCTTCTGGTCGCCATCGGCGGAGGACGCCAGCAGATAAACTCGGTTAAATTCGCCTGCCGGAAGCGAAATCGTCTGGCCCTTTGCGATAACAGCATCCGGTTTTCCCGTTGCCGCGGTGGCCAGGTGGAAATCGACGCCATTGAACTTCATGTCAGTCGGCAGCATCTCCGCGGGCAGAGCATTGCCCGCGGCGTCGAATCCGCCAACAGATTTCGTATCGTCGTTGCTGGCCGCAGCCAGATCGTACTGGAGCGTCACGGGCTCCGAAGTCACGGCGGCAATGTGGGCCGGCGCTGCTCCCAGCCGAATCGCAAACGTGCGCGGCTGATAGGCCGTAAACGATGTTTCCAGCGCGCCTTCGCTGACCGTTGCAGGGCCTGCCGGCTGTTCCTGACCGTTGACTTCGCGCGCGGCAGCAATCGGTCCTGCGAATTTTACGCGGACATTTGGCGCTGCCTTGCCATCCAGCTCGACCATGCGAAGGATGACCTCGTCGCTCATTTCCGCTTTCTTGAGCGCGAGGATCCGCACATGCGGATCGCTGACACTTAACAGTGAAAAGCTGCGCCCCAGGGCGCCTTCATGCTTTGCCGTCGTAAACGCTTCAAGTGGCGTACTCAGCCGGTAAGCCTGCCAATCGGTCTGGCCTTCGCGCCAGCCTCTCGCGTGCCCGGCGAGTCCGTAGAGAATTTCGTGATGACCCCAGTCCTGGTTCTGCTGATCCGAATAGGAATGGTTTCCATCCGGGCCGGGCGTGCGCAACAGCGTCAGCCGGATCGTGTGGTCGTCGCGCTTGTCAGAACCGTTTTTTACATCGGTAAGCAGAGTGGTTCCGTAGGCGCCGGTTTTGTCGGTCAGATCAATCCAGTGATGCGAAGCTACTTCAAACTGCCGTTCGCTGGCGGTGGGCCGCTCCACGGTTCCAATCTCCCAGTTGTAACTGGCGTCGGTGCTGCTTGCAGAGAGTGGAAAGACCGCCTTGAGATTTGCGCCGAGCGTTCTCCAGTCGATCGAGTCTGTAAATTCGACCCGATTACCGGCGTCTCCTGCAGACAGTCGAACGGTTTGCGTGAACTTTGAGCCCTCTGACTCGCGCGAAACTGCGACTGCCACACGAACCGGTCCATTCTCAACGACTCGTATCCTGGCCGGGCCGCTGACGTATGCGCGCGGGGCTGCCTGCTCCTGTTCAAACTCCATGTTCCACGCCGGATACTGACGGGGCGCATCGTTTGAGATGGCGAGGCGTATGGGGCCAGACAGCAATTCCTTGCTGAGAGACTTGTCGTAAATGCTGGTTACGTCTCCGTCAGAGCCCAGCGTGACGCGGTAACGAGCGTTCTCCAGAGATGACTCCGTCACTTTCAATTCTGTCGCACGTTGGGCAGAGTCTGCGCGCCGGAAGTCGTACACCGAATACCCGACCGAAGGCGTCTTGGCGAGAAACAACACTTTGCCATCTTCCACCTGCGAAGCGACTTCTACCCCGTCCGGCCCAATTACCTTCACTGCTTTCGGCATTCCGCCCGGGAAAGAGACTTCAGTCTCCACTACATCCTGCCGTGCGATGTTGAGGGAGTTATAGACGACCACCGGAATTCCTTCCCCTCGCGTGTTCAGTGCCGAAGCCACTGACTGTGTCGCGCTTGTCAGAACATCGGCAAACTGGTTCATCGCGATCACATCGTCGTTCTGCGCGAACTCGTACGCACGCGGCGTCGCCGTGCCCGCGCCCGTGTCGTGAAACTGACCGCCCATCACCAGTGTCCAGGCATCGTTCAGGCGTTGTTGCGGGTAAGGGAGCCCGCCCATCCACATCGCTGCAATCGATGCCTTCTCCGCACCGTCGGCGAGAATTTCGTTCTTGCGATTCCAACGTTTGTGATATGCCTCGGAAGTCAGCGATCCTGCCGAGTGATTGATCAATTCGAGATCGCCCGTCCAGGTGGGCATTTTCGCAGTCATCTCGGGTTTAATGTCGAGAAACATCTGGTCAGCATGGGTTGAAAGTACGCGAACCGGTCCGTCTCCGACGCGAACAGCCGAACCTTGCTCGGCAGTAGGCATTGGTGCTGAAGCCATGGGTCCGGAAGACGACGTACCGGAGGGAGGCAGAACAACAGTTCCCTGCGACACGATTGCCTCAAGGAGTTTGACAGTCTCCTCATCCGCGGCGCCGCCAATGTCGCCCGTGCCCACATAGTGATAGTCGGCGTAGACGCCGGTCACTTTGCCATCCAACGCAATACGCGCCGGCCAATTCACGTCGCCTGCCGCGGTCGGCGTTTTGCTCAGGTCATAGCGAATGCGGCTTCCGTAACCGAGCGGGTTAAGAGCAGCCATCACCTTTTCGCCATCGGGCCCGATCCAGATTCCCACATTGAAAGGAATGCCTACGGGCGTCTGCTCCGGTGAATCCGGTCCGCCAACCAGGGGCGCGGGTTGCCAACCTGAGCTGAGCTTTTGTGTTGAAAAGCCTTTTATGCCCGAGTGCGCCAGAATCGTCGGCAGCGAGGCAGGGAAGCCGAAGCAATCCGGCAGCATATACTCGGCGCTGGCTACGCCAAAATCCTTGCGGAAGTAAGTATTGCCATACAAGATCTGGCGGATGATCGATTCCGCGCTGGGCAGATTCACGTCGCCTTCTTCCACTGAAGAGCCGGCAGGAAACCATTGCCCACGTGCAACGTATTGCTTCATCCGCTCATAGTCGGCCGGGTAATACTCTTTCATCAGCCGATACCGGTTGGAGCCGGTCCAGTTGAAGACATAGTGGGGATACTTATCCATATAGTAGAAGTTCACCCGCAACGTCTTGAGCAGGTACTCGCTGATGACCTGCGGAAACTCCCACCGCCATTGCGTATCGAGATGCGCGTAGGGAACAATATAGAGCGTAGGCTGACGAGTGATATCCGGCGTGTTGCTCATCTGTGCGTGCGCGCCCAGTGCCACCGAGGCAACGAAAGCCAGTAGAAAATTCTTCAGATAGTTAGGCATGGTACCCCTTCAGCAAAGCGGTGAGGTAGGAGCAATTGGAGACCGGTCTCTAATGTTCGGCATATTATCTCAGTTGAGGCTGGACTCAGGCAATCCTTGAGACTCTGCAGGGCGCCGAACGTGTTTCCGCGATGCAAAAGACATTGGCCGAAGTCTTCGAATCTCGACCTCGCTCGGCCGGTGGCCTTAGGATCGGCCAGAGTTGCATCACGCAGATGCGCCTTGCAGACTATCGGACGCGAGCGCTTCGAAGCTATTCGGTGAACCTGACTGAACAATTCGACTTAAAACTAACGGGCGTCTCTTGACGACAGAGTCTATTCAGTATAGAAATGGCGATGCTGCTGGTCGGACCATACGACAGCGCCCTAATCTTTGAAGAAATACCAGGCACCGTCAATGCGAAGAACCGTCTTCTTTGCGAATAACCCCGGAGGTTACCCATGAATTCGCTCCTGGATCGCAGGACTTTTATCGGACTTTGTTCAGCGTTCGCTGCGTTTGTTACGCGCACGGCTCACCCGCAGGCAGGGTCGGCCCCTCATCTCAGCCGGGTTGCGGTGAAGAACAGGAAGAATTTTGTCGGCATTCAAGTGCGGTCGTACGCGTGGGTGGACGAGGGCATCGATCAAGTGCTCGACAACATGCAGAAGAAAGGCGCCGTGAACACGGTGTGGGCGTACACGTTTGCCTACGGGGAAACGCGCTTGAAGAAGGGCGGGTCCCTGCCCGATCACGGAATTTCCGGCGACTCCGTTACAGGCGGCGTGTACTACGACTACGATCCCAAATACTTCCAGAACACGACCCTCAAGGATTTTCGCGTACACGACTACGGCGACTTCAACGTGATTGCTCAGGTTGCTCCCAAGGCGAAGGCCCGCGGCATGGATTTCTTCGCGTGGGATCTCAACAATTCCGGCGCCACGCTGCCCCGCAAAATCCCGGGTTACTCGGAAATTACTGAAGTCGATGTGTACGGGCGCAGAGTGGATAGCCCCTGCTTCAACAACCCGAACTATCGCGCCTTTCTCATTGGCAAGGTGGAGAGCGTGCTGAGCGGCTACTCCGAGCTGGTTGACGGATACGCTTGGGGTTCTGAGCGCGCGGGTCCGTTCGAAAACGTGACAGGGAGAGGAGGTTTGGCTACATGCTTCTGCCAGTTCTGCCAAACCAAGGCGCGTGACCTCGGGATTTCAGTGCCGCGTGCACAGGCGGGTTATCGGGAACTTGTGCAGTTCATGCAGGCCTCGCGCCAAAACCAACGGCCCATGGACGGCTACTTCGTCTCCTTTTGGAGATTGCTGTTGAAATACCCCGAGATTTTGAGTTGGGAGAGCCTATGGACCGACAGCTTCCAGCAGGTGCAGGCGGAGCTCTACGGAACCGGCAAAGCGATTGCGCCCGAGAAGCCGTTCGGATTCCATATCATGCAGAGCATGACGTTCAGCCCGTTTTACAGAGCGGAAGAAGACTACTCGAAGCGGAAGGACTTTGCGGATTTTCTGAAGCCTGCGACGTACAACAACGCAGGAGGTCCGCGCCTGGCCGAATATCTGCGGGAGTTGAGCCAGACCATCTTCCACGACGCGGAGCCGAAGGAGTTCCTGGATTTCTATTACAAGATCATGAATTACAACGAGGCGCCATTCGACCAGTTGGCCTCTGCGGGCCTTTCGGCAGACTACGTTGCGCGGGAAACCAAACGCGCTGTTGACGGCGTAGGTCCGGACGTAAAGATCTATCCGGGAATCGACATCGACGTACCGACGCTGACGGTTGGCCGGACAAATGAGAAGCGCACTCAGCCAGACGACGTTCGGCGCTCAATCCGTGCCGCTTTTGGCGCGGGTGCCGAAGGCGTGGTGCTGTCGCGCGATTACGTGGAAATGTGGCTCGCCAATCTTTCCGCCGCGGGAGATACGCTTCGGGAACTGGATGCTCAAACAGGCAAGGGGGCATAGCAGCGAATTCTGAGGAGACTAGCAGCGGACAGCCCTTTCCGTTGCGGGGAAGGCATCGATTGGTGGCAATGCCTTCACCCGCTTCTAAATCGCAACTACTCACTCGACAGGGGATTTAACGATGAGTTCCGCTCTGGATCGCAGGACTTTTCTTCGCCTATGCTCTGCTTGTGCAGCGACTTTGACTCGAGCCGCACATCCGCAGCAAAAGGCGCCAGCAGCGCCCGTAATGCGAGCAGGCGAGGTCAAACAACGGAAGAATTTCGTCGCCCTGCAGGTTAAGCCATTCAGTTGGGTGGACGAAGGCGTCGATCAAGTGCTGGACAATCTGCAGCAGAAGGGCAACGTCAACACGATCTTCTCCTACACGTTTGACTATGAGGAAACACGCCTGAAGAAGAATGGCCAGACCCCGTTGCCCGATCACGGAGTTGAGGGCGGGGGCCTGGTGGGCGGCGCTTTCTACGACTACGATGCGAAATATTTCAGCGGCACAATTCTCAAGGACTTTCGCTCACAGGATTTCGGCAAGTTCAACGTGATCGCGGAGGTCGCGCACAAAGCGAAGACGCGGGGAATGGACTACTTCGCCTGGGACTACAACAATGCCGACCCGATCATGGCGCGGAGCATGACGAACTTTGCAGAGGTTGCAGAGATCGACGTGTACGGTGTGGGGACTACCAGTCCATGCTTCAACCATCCGGAATACCGGGCATTTCTTACAGGCAAGATCGAGAGCTTGCTGAGCGGGTATCCTGGCGAAGTGGATGGCATCGCCTGGGGCTGCGAACGGATGGGGCCAATTCACAACATGATTGGCGGTGGATGGACGACCAAGGGCATCTGCTGCTTCTGCAGATTCTGCCAGGCCAAGGCTCGCGAGCGGGATGTGAGTGTGGAACGAGCCAGAGCCGGATATCGCGAGCTCGACGCATTGTTCAATGCCGCAACCCGGGATCAACGCCCCACGGACGGCTACTTTGTAGCCTTCTGGAGACTGCTGCTGAAATATCCGGAGATTCTGAGCTGGGAAACGCTTTGGACGGATAGCTATCACGAGGTTCGTTCAGAGTTATACGGAACGGCAAAGGCAATCGCCCCTGAAAAGCCGTTTGGATTTCACATCCAGCAAAACATGACGTTTAGCCCCTTCTACCAGGCGGAAGAGGATTA
>CAZKJB010000171.1:0-8589 GCA_964552975.1 uncultured Occallatibacter sp.
TATGTGGCAAGAGCGATCGAAAGAGTGGCGGCGCATTTTCGCGACAGGCTGGGAATCATTGGTTTCTGCGGCGCCCCGTTTACGCTGGCGAGCTACATGATCGAGGGCGGAGGATCAAGGAATTACATTCACACCAAGCAGCTGATGTATGGCAGCCCAATCGCATGGAACGGGCTTTTGGACAAGCTGGTGACCATTCTGACTGCGTTTTGCCAGTTTCAGGTTCAGGCCGGCGCTGATGTAATTCAGATCTTTGATAGTTGGGCAGGGTCGCTGGGATTGAGCGACTACCGCGACTACGCTTTCGAAGCATCGAAGCGGCTGGTGCGAGCAGTGCAGGCGATGGGGGTACCCGTGATCTATTTTGGCGTCGAGACCGGGGGATTGCTCGAGCAGATGGCGGCCACCGGAGCCGACGTAATTGGGTTGGATTGGCGGGAGCCACTCGATGAAGGCTGGCGCGCAGTGGGACACTCGCATGCGGTGCAGGGAAATCTCGATCCGATCACGCTATTCGCGCCACCCGAAGTTTTGGAGCTGCGCGTCAATGAGATTTTGCGCGCAGCCAACGGGCGCCCCGGCCATATCTTCAATCTTGGGCATGGCATTGTGCCGGGGACACCGGTTGAAAATGTACAAGCTGTAGTGAAAATGGTGCGGGACTTCCGGTTGGAGGCAGTTCGTGGGTAAACAGGCGGTTCTTCTGCTGGCGCATGGTACTCCCGAGACCGTCGAGCAAATTCCCGAATATCTGCGTAACGTAGTCAGCGGGCGTGCGGTGCCGCAATCGGTAGTCGAGGAGATTCAGCATCGGTATTCGCTTATTGGACACAGCCCACTCACTGAAATCACACGCGAACAGGCGCGATTGGTCGAAGCGGAACTGGCGGCTGCTGGTGAAAAGGTTCCCGTTTACGTCGGGATGAGGAATTGGAAGCCCTATATTCCTGAGGTCGTGCGCCAAATACGCGCCGACGGAATTGAAGAAGCCGCCGTGATTTGCATGGCGCCACAGAACTCGCGGACCAGTGTGGGGCTTTACCGGCGTGCGGCGGAAGCGGAGGCCGGTGGACTGCGAATTGACTTTACGGAGGGCTGGGCACGGCATCCTCTGCTGGCGGAAGCGTTCGCGGAACGCCTGCGTCCGGCTTTGACCAAGTTGAGCGCCGAAATTGGCAAGCCAGTCCCGGTTCTGTTCACCGCGCATAGCGTGCCAACGCGAACGGTGGAAGCACCACCTGCGGGTGGAGAGAACGCGGGTCCGCGGCTCTGGCCGGGGCAGGACGCAGATCCCTATGCCGAGGAAGCTCGCCACACGGCGGCGCTGGTCGCGGAACGCGTCAAGGAAATTCCGCAGTGGTGGTTTGCCTTCCAAAGCCAGGGCGCCAGCGGAGGGCCCTGGTTGGGGCCGAGTGTGGAGGAGACTCTCGACAGGCTTGCGGCCGAAGGGACAACGGCACTGATTCTGCAACCCATCGGATTCCTTTGCGATCATGTGGAAATCTTGTACGACGTAGACATCCTTTTTCGTGAATTTGGAATCAAACGCGGTATCCGGATTGAGCGCCCCCAATCATTGAACGCTTCGCTGACCTTGGCGAGTGCAATTCGGGATGTTGCTTGTCAGGGCCTGAGAAGGCTAAGACGTGAGAAAGCAATGGTATAAGGCGAGGACGTTGAGGCCCCAGTTCGCCAAGAAATCGCGCGATTGTGATTCCATAAGCGTTACTGATTCGGCAATTGTTGAGCGAATCTTGTTTAACACTCCTGAGGGATGAATTCTAGTCTCGATGAAGTCGGAATTCGCCGTAATATGATTCGAAGAACGCGGCTCCCTACGCGGGCTGACGCGGAAACTATCACCGCTCGTCGTGCCGACGAGCAGGACGTCGGCGGAGGGATGAATTTGAGCAATGGGGAAACACACGCGGCCCTTGCTGATGGGCTGGCTCAGACGACAAAGGCAAAGTCAAGAATTCGATGCAAGCGGTGTGGCAACGAACGAGTCTTTCGGCTCTTCCGTGAGGGTTTTATGCAGGAGAAGGTCTATCCGCTCCTCGGATTCTATCCATGGAAGTGCAAGGTTTGCGGCGAACAAATGATGTTTCGCAAGCGCCGACGGGCCAAGACAAAAGAAGATACCGATTAAAGAAATTGCGGCGGCGATGGACGGCCCTGGCAACTGGCCTCGTGATTTCTTTTACTCAGATTCCAGATTTACTTTCCCGAATCAAGGTATTTCACTCAGAGCGGCGGTTTCATCCGAAACCCGCCGCTTTGTTGTGCCGGCGTGAGAGCGCAGAAACAAGGATCTACGAACGGAAGAAGTTCCTGGCCAGGAAAAGGACATTGGCAGGGCGTTCGGCAAGGCGGCGCATAAAATACGGATACCACTCCGATCCAAAGGGGACGTAAACGCGCACCTTGTAGCCCTCGCTTACAAGTTGGCGCTGCAGATCGCGGCGGACACCATACAACATTTGAAATTCAAAATGGCATGGGTCGATTCCGTAGACGGCCGCGTGCGCTTTGATCGCGTCGACAATGGATTCGTCGTGTGTGGCGATGGCATGAAATCCCGGGCTTGCAAGAAGCATTTTGCCGAGCTCGAGATAGTTCTCGTCTACCTGCAACTTACGCGGGTAGGCCACTTCAGGCGGCTCATCGTACGCGCCCTTGCAAAGGCGAATTCGAATGCCTTCGGCGAGCAACTGCTCGACATCGGCCTGTGATCGATAGAGGTAGGCCTGGATGACGACACCCACGGCTCCGCGCAGGTCGCCGCGCGCATGGACACGGCGCACGATGTCGAGCGTGATTTGCGTCAATCGGGAGTCTTCCATGTCAACGCGGACGAAGTTTCCTGTGGCGCGCGCATGTTGAACCAGGTTAGCCGCGATCGACTCCGCTAGCTGAGGCGACTGCTCCAGCCCCATCTGCGTGAGCTTGACGCTGATGTTCGCATCGAGACCGCGCTCCGCGATGGATTCGAGCAACTTGTGATACACATCGGCTGCGCGGTGCGCCTCAGCTTCGGAATTGACGCTCTCGCCGAGGGAGTCGAGGGTCACCGAGATTCCCTGGGCGTTGACCTGTTCGGTTACACGCAACGCGTCCGCCGGCTCCATGCCTGCAACAAATCTATCGCTAAGCCTCGTACCCAACCTGGAGTGTTCACAGAAATGGCGCAACGAATGATTGTGAGAGAGCGATATAAAGGCGGAGCGAAGAACTGGCATAACTAACCCCCGCAGCAGAGCGCGTTGGTTTGAACTCAATATAAGGACAGACTAGTTTCGCACAGAAGGCGGTGAGCGCCATCTAACACCTTTGTGCAAGTTGGCCGCGAACGCAGTGGCCGGTACGCAATTCGGGCCCACCGTGCGAATCTTCTGTTCACTTCACTTCGATTAGGGCGCTGCCGTGCGGCGGAAGCGTTACGCTGAATTCCTTTGATTCTTTTGAGCTGGAATCGTCCCATTCATTCACGGCAGAGTGTTTTGCGCCTTCGAGGCCGAGTTGCGTCCAGGTTGTCCGCAGGGTGAGCGGGTTGGAGTCGAGATTGAAAAAGGCGAAGTACTCCGCGTAGCCTCTGGCGCCGGACTCGCCAATGCTGGCACGCCAGACCCGTGCATTTTCAAATCCCAGCCCAAGCGCAGCGGTGTCAACGGGACGGCTATAAGTTGCATTCTGATTGATAAAAAGCACGTTCTGATTGGAGACGAGCGAGCGCGTCAAATCATCAAGATGGGTCAGGTTGCCGCCGAGGATGAGTGGCGAACGCGTGACGGCCCAAAGCGTGAACTCGGTGCGTTGCTCGTCTTGTGTCTCGCGGGACTGGCGTGCGTCGCCCCAGCCGGGATGTGGCGTGAGAGAACCTTCAGGGAGCATGTCTGCATCAGGCCAACTCCCCGGACCCGCGTAGGGGTACCACTTTGCGAGTCGGTCGAACTCATCCCGAATGCCGAAGGGAAACTCGCTCTCGGCGGACTTGTGCTCAAAGGTCCAGCCGTCCCAGTGATCGTCTGCGATTCGCCACATTTGCGCGAACTTTGCCACTTCGCTTGCGTGCTCGATGGCGGTTGGCCCGGGCGACAGACTGAGCAGGATAGGACGGCCCGCCTTGCGAATGGCCGCGGCGATTTGGCGAATCTCACTGGGCCGGTAAGGTCGATCGGATATGCAGTCCACTTTCAGGAAGTCGAGTCCCCACGACGCGTAGAGCTTCATCATGGAATCGTAGTAAGCCTGGCCGGCGGCGTTGTCTTTGATTCCCCAGTTCCCGTTGTCCCAGGGGCACGGAGACGTGGTGTCGGCCGCGTCGGAAGCACGAAAGGCCGTGCCAGCTATGGGAAGATTTGCGGCTACGACCTGGCGGGGAATACCGCGCACAATGTGTATGCCGAATTTGAGCCCTTTTGCGTGGACCCAGTCTGCGAGTGGCTTAAATCCCGCGCCATCGGCAGCCGACGGATAGCGGACGGAGTCCGGAACGAGCAACCCATTGGCATTCCAGACGTATTTTCTCTCTTGAAGCGAGTGGCCTGAGGGATTGGTCATATACCAGCCCTCGTCTATGACCACATACTTCCAACCGTTCTGTTGGAGCGAAGCAAGCACTGTGGCGTTTGCCTTGAACTGCTCTTCGTCGATGGTGAATCCGTAGGCATCCCAGCTGTTCCAGCCCATGGGTGGCGTGGCGGCGAGGGATTGCGCAGCCGAGCGAGCCCGAGGAAGAAGCGCCAGGGCCATTACGATAGCAAGAACCGTTTGGGCGGCAAGGAAGTGGGAGGGTCGGGACATGAGAAAACGTATAGCACAATCCGATGGGCGAGTGCAGTGGCGCGCGCCAGGCTAATGTGCCAAGGCGGTGGCCAGATTGGATTCACTAATGGGAAATATCGCAGGCTGCCGCTCCGGTTATTCTAGCGAGAGCCCATCTTGTTGATTGAGGGCAAAAGGATCTTGCATGCGATTCGAGCAGAAGAGCGGTGGTTTTCGTGCTGTGCTTCAGTGCGGCCTCGTGGCCGTATTGGTTGCGGCTTGCTTTGCGGGTGTGGCACGGTCTCAGAATCCGGCGCCTGTGGCGCAGAGCGAAACCAGCGAACGGACGATTCCCGCACTGATGGTGAGCGATATTCACTTCGAGCCATTCTGGGATCCGGACAAGACGGCACAACTGGCAGCCTTCCCGGTCGCCGAGTGGAAGAGAATCTTGGCTGCGCCGGATTCTCCGGGACGCGCAGACAAGTTCGCTGCGGTGGAGCAGACCTGCCACACGCGCGGCGAGGATACCTCATACACACTCTTCGACTCCAGTTTGCGTGCGATACGCGACCACGCGGCCGGCGCAAAGTTCATCACTGTGAGCGGCGACCTGATGTCGCATGCGTTCACCTGCAAATTCGCCACGGTGTTTCCGAAAGCGAGTCCGGGAGATTACAGCGCGTTCGCCGAGAAGACAGTGGAGTTTATTGTTATATCGCTGCGTGGCGCATTTCCCGGGATTCCGGTACTTGCGGCACTGGGCAATAACGATTCAGGATGCGGCGACTACCAGATTGACGCCAATAGCGAGTTTCTGGCTGCGACTGGAAAGGCGCTGACCGCTGATGTGCCGGCGCGCGAGCGCGAGCAGGCGGAGAAGGACTTTACAGCGGGCGGATACTACAGCGTGGCGCTGCCGGCGCCCGTGGAACATGCGCGGTTGCTCGTGCTCGACGATCTGTTTATGTCGCGGCGGTACCAAACCTGCGATGGCCAGGATGATCGAACCGCAGCAGCGGCGCAGATCGGCTGGCTCAAGAAGCAGCTGGACGAAGCACGGGAAAAGCACGAGAAGATTTGGGTGCTGGCGCACATTCCGCCGGGCGTCGACGCCTACTCGACGGTGACTAAGGGCAAGAACATCTGCAAAGGGAATGCGCCGCAGATGTTTCTATCGTCCGAAGCGCTGCCCGAGGCAATCGCCGAATATGGTGACGTGATTCGGCTGGCGATCTTCGCGCATACGCATATGGATGAGATCCGCTTGCTGGAGCCGGAGAAGACGGGCACAGAAGAGCGTGGCGTTCCGGTCAAGATGGTTTCTTCGATTTCGCCGATTGATGGCAACAATCCGTCGTTCACGGTAGCCAGGGTCGATCCCGAAAAAGCACAACTCGAGGACTATCGAGTTTTTGTCGCTTCGAACCAGACCGGAATCGACGCAACATGGACGGAAGAATACGACTTTGCGAAGACCTACAAGGAGCCGTCGTTCTCCGCGCCCGCGCTCCGGGATTTGATCGCGCGTTTCGACGCCGATCGCGGCGCTCAATCGAGCGATAGCCAGGACTATATCCACAACTACGGCGCCGGCGGAACCGTTAAGCTGCTGCAGCTCGTCTGGCCGCAATATGTTTGCGCGCTTCAGAACGATGAGGGAGATGCGTTTTCAAGCTGCGTGTGCGTGATGAAGCCCTGACCCGACAAAGTTTTGAATATCAGGGCTTCGTTTTGCCGTCGCCGCTCTTGAGTTGAGGGACGGTGGAGTCGTTGCCGACGGTGAGCAGGCCGGACTTGTGGTAAGCGACAAGCTTTTCGCGCGTATCGGCGATGTCGAGATTGCGCATGACGAGCTGACCGATGCGATCGCGCGGTGAAAAGGTTGACTCGGTCTTCTCCATTGAGAGCCGCTCCGGTTTGAAGGTCAGGTTGGGCGACTCCGTATTGAGAATCGAGTAATCGTTGCCGCGGCGCAGCTCGAGAGTGACTTCGCCGGTGATGGGCGTCGCCACCCAACGTTGCGCACTCTCGCGCAGCATGATCGATTGAGAATCGAACCAACGCCCCTGATAGAGCAAGCGGCCCAGCTTGCGGCCATTTTCGCGATACTGCTCGATGGTGTCTTCGTTGTGGATACCGGTGATGAGGCGCTCGTAGGCGATGTAGAGCAGCGCCAGGCCGGGAGCCTCATAGATTCCTCGGCTCTTTGCCTCAATGATGCGGTTCTCGATCTGGTCGCTCATGCCCAGGCCGTGACGTCCACCAATGCGGTTGGCTTCGAGCATCAGCTCAACGGGATCGGGATACTCTTTGCCGTTGAGGGCTACAGGCCAGCCGTCGATGAAGCGGACGGTAATTTCTTCGCGCTTTACATCCACGTCGTCGCGCCACGAGGCCACGCCCATGATGGGCTCGACGATGCGGATGCTGCTGGAGAGGTGTTCGAGATCCTTGGCTTCGTGCGTGGCTCCGAGAATGTTGGAGTCAGTGGAGTAGGCCTTTTCAGCGGACATCTTGTAGGCGAAACCGGACTTCTGCATGAAGGCCGACATTTCGGCGCGGCCGCCGAGTTCATCGATAAAGGCGTCGTCGAGCCACGGCTTGTAGATTTTGAGGTCAGGATTGACGAGCAGGCCGTAGCGATAGAAGCGCTCGATATCGTTGCCCTTGAAGGTGCTGCCATCGCCCCAGATGCTGACATCGTCTTCTTTCATCGCGCTGACGAGCATGGTTCCCGTGACGGCGCGGCCGATGGGGGTCGTGTTGAAGTAGGCGACTCCCGCCGTGGTGATGTGAAACGCTCCGCTTTGCAGGGCGGCGAGACCTTCGCGAACCAGCGGGCTGCGACAATCGATGAGGCGGGCTTTGACGGCGCCATATTCGAGAGCGGCCTTGGGAATCGCATCGTAATCTTTCTCGTCGGGTTGGCCAAGGTTGGCCGTATAGGCGTAAGGAAGCGCGCCTTTGAGCTTCATCCAGTGGAGAGCCGCGCTGGTATCAAGGCCGCCAGAGAAGGCGATGCCAACCTTTTGGCCGATGGGAAGATGTTCAAGGATGTTGGACACGTTTCCATTTTAAGCGGAGCTAGCGGGGTTAGCGGAGAGAGCGAAGAACAGAAAGACGAGCTTCCAGCGGCTAGCTTCCAGCCTCTAGCCGGAAGACAGAAATCATTCGTCTTCGTCGCCATCATCGTCTTCCTGGTCGTTATCCTCATCTTCATCGTTGCCGTCGCCGGGTTTGGCGTCATCCTTCTTACTTACGTAGACCCATCTGTCGCATTGGCCTTCTGTGGCGAAGGGGCATTTGCTGCAGCTGTCTTCGTCGTTGCATTTGTAGTGGGCGGGCCCGAGTTCATCCCCATCGTCGCTGGTGGTTACGTTTTGAACGGAGTCGTGGTTGTATTCGTACTTGGGACGTTCGACGAGCTGAGAGGCAATCTGGATCCCGTAGAGGAGCCGTCCGGCCCGGCGGAAGTCGAGGCGCTTGGCGCCGAGGTCCTGGATTACCTGGGTGAGTGCGAGCCTGACGGCAGTGATGTCCTCCATGGCGGGAAGATCGAGCGCGGCATCCAGATCGCCGGGAGTGGAGTCGGCCGCCGCGGCGGGCTGCTGGTGATGAAGTCTGCGATGCAGCTCCATATGGAAGTAGCAATAGGCGACGCCTCTCATCGCGGGAGCATCGCACTTGCTGCCGCTGGGCTTGATGTGCCGGCAGATCATGTACGCCATGCCTGGTTCATCCTTTCGATGTGGTGACGGGATCTTTGCTACCACCCCCACCCATCTCTGCAAACAACTGGTTTGTAATCTTGCGGTTAGGCGG
>CAZKJB010000172.1:0-8525 GCA_964552975.1 uncultured Occallatibacter sp.
CACCGTCAGTCGCCGCGAAAGAACCGGGCTCCCCACAGACGAGCCCTGGTCTGTGCGGTGTAGCGTCGATGCCTCCGCCTCAAGCGACTTCATCAGCCGCCCCGCGCGTTCGATGGTCGCATCCGTGCCTTCCATTGCCTCCACGGCCACGCATGCCTGCGCCGCCACCACCACCGTCTGCCCGATATCGAACGCCGCCAGCGTGCCCGCCACTTTCAGCCCGTACTCTATATCCCGGCACTCGTCTGCATCCGGGGCGCGCTCCGTCAGCACGCCCTCTTCGGCCAGCAGCGGCTCCAGAAATGCCGTGGAGCTCATCAACTCGATTCCCTCGTCACCCAGCACTTTGGCAACCGCACCCAGCAGCGCATCCGTCGACCGCGTGCGCAAGCTAAGCAGCAGCTTGGCCAACCGCCAGTCGGGCCGTATGCTCGAGAAAATCTGCTTGTGCTTTACCTGGCCGGCCATTACGGCCTTCGCCACGCCCTCTTTGTGAAACGTGTCGATCAGCCGCGAAAGTTCGCCCAGTGATAGCCAGTGCACGGTCACTCCAGCGTCCGCCTCGGCCCTCTTGTCAATCTCTGGGTCCGTCTCTTCGCGGATAGCCGCCACCACCACCTGCACTCCCTCGGCCCGCGCCGCTTCCAGCACGAGAAACGGAAACCGTCCGTTGCCGGCGATCAGGCCAAGCTTCATTTGAAGGGTGCCCTCTCTTTACGCCAGACCCAAACCAGAATCCTGCATCGGTCGCGACTCTGTGCGCGCATTTACTTGATCACCCCGCGCTCGCTCCCCTCAATGAATCGCACCAGTAGCGCCACGTCCTCGCCTTCCAGTGTGCGCATCTTTTCGACCGCCTGCGTCGTGTTCAGCTTCGCCGCCAGCAGGGTACGGTACGCCTTCTGCAGCGTCTTGATCCGTTCCGCCGTAAACCCGCGCCGCTCCAGCCCGATTTTGTTGATTCCGAAGGCCTTATTCTCCCTCTTTGCCGAGGTCAGTGAAAAGGGAAGCACATCCTGCGTCACGATCGTTCCGCCCCCGATAAACGAGTAGGTTCCCACCACGCAGTGCTGATGCACCGGGCAAAACGCGCCCAGCGTCACGTGATCCTCAATCGTCACATGCCCGGCCAGTGTAGCCGCGTTCGCCAGAATGCAATGGCTGCCCACTTGGCTGTCGTGGCCAATGTGCACGTACGCCATCAGCAGATTGCCGGACCCGATTCGCGTAACTCCTCCTCCGCCCGTTGTCCCGCGGCTTATCGTTACGCCTTCCCGAATCGTATTGCCGTCGCCGATCTCGGTTGCAGTTGGCTCGCCTTTGTACTTCAGGTCCTGCGGCGCCATCCCGATCGCGCCAAACGGATAGAAAATGTTTTTCGCCCCAATGCGCGTTCGCCCATCGAGCGCCACGTGCGAGATCAGCTGGCACTCTTCTCCCAGTTCCACCTCGGGCCCAATCGTGCAATACGGGCCGACCTCGCAGGACTTGGGAACGCGCGCGCCCTCGGCGATCACCGCGCTCGGATGGATGTTCACGCCGTCTCCGCTGCTGGCCCAGCCGGGCTCTCCGCCGGCGTATCTCCATGCGCTTTCGTTTCGCGCTCCCGCGTCACCACCGCGCAGGTCAATGTCGCCTCGCACGCCATCTTGCCTTCCACCGTAGCTTTGCCTTCGATCCGACCCGCGCGCGACCGGAATGCCAGCACGTTCACTTCGATCCTCACCTGGTCGCCCGGAGTAATCGGCCGGCGAAACTTCGCCTTTTCAATCCCCGTAAAAACCGCCAGCTTTTTCTGCCGATCCTCAATCTCATTCAGCATAATCAGCGCTCCGGCCTGCGCCATCGCCTCCACCACCAGCACGCCAGGCATGATTGGATAACCGGGGAAGTGGCCCTGAAAGAACGGCTCATTCATCGTCACGTTCTTGATCGCAACCAGCCGTTTCTGGGGCTCAAACTCCAAAACTCGGTCAATCAAGAGGAAAGGGTACCGGTGGGGCAGGAAATCCATGATCTCCTGGATCGTAAACGTCATTCTCGGCTCCTAGAGAGCGGCTAAGTTGGGTGTCTTGCGCTCCTAGGGATTATAAATATCGTTTCGGCTGAATGTTCGCTTCCTCTCCGGCCTAGCCACCTGCGTTGACTATTCCACGCACCCGACGGGTTATAGTATCGCTAGCAGTTTCCCCCTCAAAAACCAACTGATCTGAACTATGGCTCACGACGTCTTCATTAGCCATTCCGCGAAAGACAAGGTCACTGCTGACGCAGTGTGCGCCATGCTGGAGTCGAATGGAGTCCGGTGTTGGATTGCTCCCCGAGACGTCTTGCCCAGCATGGAATGGGGCGAGGCCATCATCGACGCCATTGAAGGATGCCGGATGATGGTGCTCGTTTTCACAGCAAACGCGAATGCCTCGCCGCAGATTCGCAGAGAGGTCGAGCGGGCGGTAAATCATGGCGTCGCCATTCTGCCGGTGCGCATCGAAGACGTCCTTCCCGGCAGGGCGCTCGAATTCTTCATCGGAAACGTTCACTGGCTTGATGCGCTGACCCCTCCATTGGAGGCTCATCTCAAGAGCCTCGCGGGGACGATTAAAATCGTGCTCGCGCGCACTGAGCCTGGCACTCCACCAAAGCCGGTCGAAGAAGAACCGCAGCCCAGCCGCGGTCGCCCATCGAAGGAGGAACCCGAGGAAAGAAGCGGGCGTGGCGGAAAATCCGCCCCGCCCCGCTTCTGGAGCACCCGGGCATGGTCATGGGCAGCTGGGACTGTTTCGGTTTTCCTGCTCGGCGCAGTCTTTGTCGGGGTGCGCTCCATTTGGCAACCGACGTCGGTAGGCTCACACGCGGGTGCTCCAGAGCCGGCCAGCGCGCCGCATCCCGTTTCCACGCCCTCGCCCGCGGTTGGTCCAGTGCAGCCTGAATCGTCGCCTTTGCCAGCTCCCGCGACAACGCCCGGTGCCCCGAAAACTGCGATGCCCGGCGGCGTGGCACCAAGAACCCCGGCGGCCACAACCCCGATTGCTCCAGCGCCAGCCCGAGGCAACCCAAGCGCCAGCGACTCCAGCGGGACGGCCCCCGAAGAACTTCATGCAAAGATCGCATTGCCGTCGAAAGTCAAAATCTCCGCCGGGACGGCCGCGGGTATGCTGATCCAAAAGACAGAGCCCACTTACCCGCCCATTGCCAAGGCGATGCACATCTCCGGCACGGTCGTCTTGCAGGCCACCATTTCGAAGGCCGGCACGATCAAAGATCTCGAAGTCGTAAGCGGGCCCGCGATGCTGCAACAAGCAACTCTTGACGCTGTGCGAACCTGGCGCTTCAGGCCGTACCTGCTCAACAACGAGCCGGTGGAAGTGGAAACCACGATCAATGTGATCTTTACCCTTAGCGGATAATGGCGACTCCCCCGTTGGCGCTCTGTTGATAGGACGTTTCGTTTTCGACACGGATGGCCGCTTTGCAAGACCCGCGCTCAATGGAGCCGCCAATTTCGGGGCACAAGTCTAATCTCAGATAAAGTTGGAGATCGCGACGGTCCGTAAGAGGGATACGCCCGATGGGCCTCGTTCAATCTTTGCGACCAACGACGAAAGCGGCTGTGGACCGTCCGCGCGGACGGCGCGATTCCGGGGTCGGATCGGCGATCTCCGAGGAAAGACACTGCGGTTGAGCGCCGCCGTGAACGGCCAATCCACGATTACCCTCGCGCTGCTACTTCTTGATCTTCCGCGCCACCGCGTCCGCATCCCAGAAATCGCTTGGTAGGTTCTGGTTAAAGCTCACGCGCGTCACAAAGTACTGCCGGATCATCTCGTCGTTCTTGTAGCGCGAAATGGTGTACGGGGTAGGGAAGCCATCGACGACGTGGTAGTCATCGTATTCTTCGGCGTCGGAGTCTTTGTCGTGGTATTCCGGGTCGCGCCATTGGAAAGTTCTTCGCAGCGGCAGATGCGTCTGCGAGTCGATCAGGATCGTGATCGCTTCGTTTTGCGCTGAGATGAGGGTTACCTGCTCGGCCAGGTGCCGCTCGGCCAGATGCTGTCCCTCGTAAACCAGGATCGTGTTCGGATCCTTCAGCCACACCTTTATTGCCGTCTCAACCGAGTGGTCGCGGCGCCGCAGGTAGTCGTCCACGATGTCCTTGTCCAGCGGCTTCTTGCCGCGGTAGGTCACCTCAAAACCCTGTCGTCCCAGGTAAAACTGCACCACGTCCCGGTGCTTGGTGTACTCAATTCTGTCGTGATCGGGCCACTGATGAAACTCGTAGTACTCGGTGGTTCCGGGATCGGGATTGCCATGCGAAAAAGCGGCGATATGTCCCTCCCGATATTGGCTCTGGATATTCAGCCACGCCGAGCCGCCCATCGCGTGCAGCATCGCATCCAGCGCGGCCCGTGCCTGCTTGGCGTTCTTGTCTGCCTCGTCGCCCGTCTGCGTCCGCGTCACGTGCGGCATCATCAACGCCAGCGCCGCCAGCGCAATCGGAAAAACTCTTCGAATCCTGCCCAATCTTCCCCTCCGCGCTATCACTACCCCTTATTCGCTACTCCCTACTCGCTGCCTTAGTCACCCCACAAGGACAGCTCCGCCATTCACGTTCAGCACTTCGCCGCTGATGAACCCAGCCATAGGTGTACATACGAACAGTACCGGCCCGGCAATCTCGCGTGGGCGCGCGGCGCGTCCCACCGGAATTCCACCGCGAATCTTTTCGCCCGTCGCGGGATCAGTCAGAGTCGCCGCCGACATGTCCGTTGCCACCCATCCCGGCGCAACACAGTTTACCCGAATCCCCTTCGGCGCCAGCTCGCTCGATAAGCTTTTGGTAAGACTGATCAGAGCGCCTTTCGTCACGGCATAGTCTGCGTGATACGCCTCGCCCCGCTGCCCCGCCGTCGAGCTGATCAGGACGATATGTCCCCCCGTCCGGCCCTCGTCCAAAACGCTGCTCTGCGCAGTGCCGAACTGCGCCACCGCAGCCTGCACCAGCCCGAATACCGAATCCAGGTTCACTCCGAGCGTCCGCTGCCACTGCGCCTCAGTCATCTCCGCAATCGGAACGTCCTCGGCCTCCCACACGCCGTGATTGGCCACTAGAATATCCAGCCGCCCCAGCGCCGCAACGGCCTTCTCCACCAGCGCCCGCCCATCCGCCGGTCTGCTGAGTTCCTGTTCAATGGCCACGCACCGGCCCGGACCGCCGCACTCGGCCGCCAGCGCCTCCGCTTGCTCCCGCGCCTGTCGGTAGTTGAACGCGACCTGCGCCCCGGCCTCGCAAAACAGGCGCACTGTCTCCGCGCCAATCCCGCGCGACCCACCTGTGATCAGCGCAGTTCTCCCGTCCAGGGCCAATGAGATTGCCATAGGCCCCAAGCTAAAGCATCTTCAAGTTAAATGTCCATGCCGGGCGCATGTAGACGCCCCTGGAGCGAATCAGTTTGGACTTGGATTTGTCGAGCTTGGACTTGAAGTCCGAGGTCGCACGCGAGTCATCTCCGCCCGCAAGGGGAGAAACTAAGTTGACTGGGCTTCGTGCGTTCGGGTTGGCCCCGTCGCGGCCTGCGAAGAACCTGTCGCAGACCGCCGGGCCCTCCGATTATTAGGTAATTAGGCAGCGCGAAGAGCTTGGTCGTTCACGCTTCCCGCGATCTTCGTCAGTTTGCCGTCCGCCGCCTTCTCCTCACCGAGTGTCTTTTCCAGTAGAGTCACGATCTTGTCCTGACCGAGGAGTTCTGCATACGTGCGAACCGAGCCGTATCCGGCCATTTCGTAGTGCTCAACGCGCTGCGCCGCCGAGATCATGGCAGCATCGCGAACTGCACCTTCCTCCGTCTCTTCCATGACCTCCGAGCCTTCCTCCAAGAGCCCTTTCATTCCGTCACACGTCTTTCCCTTCGGGCTCACTTCGAGGATCTTGAAAATCTCTTCCAGCCGCTCGATGTGCACCTCGGTCTCTTCAAGGTGACTCTCAAATGCAGTTCTAAGTTCCTCCGAACTTGAGGCCTTGGCAAGTTTAGGTAGAGCCTTCGTGATCTGGTTTTCGGCGGAATATAGGTCTTTGAGTTCATCAACGAACAGTTTCTCGATGGTATCGACACTCATTGTCATCTCCTTTGCAATGGTTAGGGGTTATTGTCCGTCGAGTTTTCTGTGGCTCGATTGACGTCATTGTCTATCTGGGGCGGATCGGGCAACCAAGAGGCGTCAAAATACTTTTAGCAGCATCAACACGGCTACGATTAGGAGAACATGGCCAAGGCCGCCGCTCGGATACGGTCCCCAGTTGCGGCTATAAGGCCATGCAGGAATCACTCCGATCAGCAAGAGTACAAGAATAATCAGAAGAATTGTCATGGGTTTTACTCCTCGTCGGCCGGTCAGAACTGGGGGCAAAGCCCGCGCTCACTCGGGTTCTCGCCGGCTGCTCTTCATGCTTTACTGCGATGATCCCGCTGGGAGTTTAGTTGGTCTTGCTCGTCGCTTTCCGTCTCGCTGGGCTCAGTCGTGAGTGAGCTCATCAACAATTTGCGCGAGTGAGTGCGTGTCTGCCTCATAATGCACGGCTAGCGAATCCGAGAGCGTCCTCTCGAACACAAACGCGCATCGAATGGATCAGCAGGACACTTCAGGGACAAGCACTGGCCTTGCACCGCGATCGCGGGCAAAGAAGATTGAATATGCGATACGAAAGTTTGCCGAGTACGGGTCGCAGGCAGGGTCCGGCGTCCGGCTGTTTCGGTCGTCTCGGATTGCTGGCCTTACACCGCGCGCAGCACCCGCACCGGGAACAGGAAGATCGCGCTGATTAGAGCCAGCACGCCGCCCACTGCAATCCCCACCACTCGAAACGGTAGCAGCACCAGCCACACGAACGGATACAGCACCAGAGCAACCAGCGCAACGGGCCAGCACAACACCAGCAGAATGCAAAAAAGCAGAAATTTGACCATAGCGTTCAACTCCTTTCGAACACGGAGTCCCTCCACCATTATCTACGCGCTATCAGCCACAAAAGTTCCGTACTCACCCACTCTGCGTCGGGCCCCCAATGCTCCTCGTTCCGGCCGAACCTTACGTCATAGACCGTGCGACGCGAAAACTTGGGCCAGGCTTGACTCGAAATTGCTTTGTAATGGGGACTACCTCGTCGTGGCAACTGCGCTTGCCTCACTTCTTTTTCACCCGCTTCGCCCACATCTTCTTCCGTTCGCGAATCGCCTTGGCTCGTTCCTTCTCCGGCAGCGCCAGCAACGCCTTCGTCCGCTACGGCAATTTCTCGTAGATCAGCGCATGCGCTCGACGCAACTCCTCTTCAATCTCCCGCGGCCGCATCACATCCCATTGCTCCATCGTCACCCAATGTGCTCGGGCCAGGTGCGGGGAGGCGGAGATTCCTTCGTTTTCCTGCAGCTCGTCGAACCGCTCCGCCCCGCAATGAAACCACAGGACTCCGAACCCGGTCCCATCCAGGTCGGTCATCGCAAACATCTTTCCGCCAATGTCGCGATCGCCCACCCAATAAACCAGGTGATGGCCCCAGTTCAGTGTTTCGGTTACATTCGGCAGCGCCAGGCAGAACTCCCGGATGCGTTCATTATCCATGGCAGAGAGTGTAGGCTGGTTGCGCCGCGGCGGCAAAGCGCGGTTGTGGGTTACACAAATCCAAGATTATTCGTGGCGAAGTTCCCAATCGACGGCAGCACAGTGGGCAAATTCGCCGCACTCACGCCAAACCACTGCGCCAGCGTAGCCGCGTACTGCGAGCTGGCAGTCGTCGGAACCCATCGTCCGTTCGAATCCGAATCGTCCGGACCGTTAAGCACAAGGGTGGGATAGGTGCCGTAGACTTGTCCGCCATTCACCGCGCCGCCCAGCACAATGTGGTGGGCGCCCCACGCGTGATCGCTGCCGTTGTTTGAATTGGGCTGGAACGTGCGGCTGAAATCCGACATCGTAAACGTCGTCACTTCGCTGGCCACATTCAACTCCACCGTCGCGTTGTAGAAAGCCGCCAGCGCCGGAGAAATCTGCGCCAGCAGCGCGTTTTGCAGCGTCAGTTGATCGGCGTGCGTATCAAAGTTACCGATTCCCGCAAAAAAGATCTGTCTCTGAACGCCCAGCGCGGCGCGCACCTGGATGATCTGCGCGATCTGCTTCAGTTGCGAAGCCAGGCCGTTATTCGCAGGAAATACCGTTTGCAGCGGAGTGATCGATTGCACCGCATCCGAAAGCGTTTTGGCATAGGCGTAAGCATTGCTGGTAATGCCGTCGTCGGCCTGCACCAACGAAATCCCCGTGTCCAGCGTCAGCAGCGCCTGTGCGGTCAGTTGCCGCGCCGAGCACTCCGAGCCTTCTGAGCAATTGGCTCCGCCCACATTACCTGGCGATACCGAAACCGGCGTCGTCGTATTGCCGTTGCAGAATAAAGTATCGCCAGCCACCGAAGTGATCATGGGAATCGACGCGCCTTGATTAAAGCTTGCGCCCAGCACATCGGCCATGCGGCCCGCCCA
>CAZKJB010000173.1:0-8479 GCA_964552975.1 uncultured Occallatibacter sp.
AAAGCGCTCACCTGGACCGGCCATTTACCGTCACTGTCCCGCTGTCTTGACCGGTCGCATCGACCATGCTAACTCCAGAAGGACTTCATTCCACAGTCTCAAAGCTATCCCGCTCGGTGCAATACGTTTCCACCAGTCCAAATTGTGCATCAGACCATTAGCTCCTGCGGTTGACCAGAAGCGAAACCGAGCGCACTCATGATCAACGATCTGTGGTACAAAAATGCGGTTGTATACTGCCTGTCCGTTGCCACCTACATGGATGCAAACGGCGATGGGATCGGCGACTTCAAGGGCTTGCTACGCCGTCTTGATTACCTGCAGGGCATGGGAATCACCGCCATCTGGCTGATGCCGTTTCAGCCTTCGCCCGGACGCGACGACGGATACGATATTACCGACTATTACAACGTCGATCCCCGCTATGGAACCCTCGGCGACTTCATCGAGTTCACGCACGGATGCAGGCAGCGCGGCATTCGCGTGCTCATTGATCTTGTAGTCAATCACACATCGAATGAACACCCATGGTTTCGCGAAGCTTGTCGCGATCCCGAGTCCAAATATCGAGCCTGGTACGTGTGGTCGCCAAAGAAGCCGAAAGACGCTAATTCCGGGATCGTGTTCCCTGGGGTCCAGAAGTCCACCTGGACATGGGAGAAAAATGCGCGCTCCTGGTACTTTCATCGTTTTTATGATTTTCAGCCCGATTTGAATACTGCGCATCCCGAGGTTCAGGCCGAGATCCTGAAGATCATGGGTTTCTGGCTCCAGTCGGGAGTGGATGGTTTTCGTATGGATGCCGTTCCGTTCGTGATCGCAAAGAAAGGGGCCAATCAGGAGCGCCCCGTCGAGCAATACGACATGCTTCGCTCGTTTTCCGAATTCCTCAGCTGGAGAACGAGCGGCGGGATCATCCTGGGAGAAGCCAACATTGTGCCCAGAAACGACCTGGAATATTTCGGGCAATTCGGCGAGCGGCTGCAGATGATGTTCAACTTTGAGGTGAACCAGCACCTGTTTTATGCGATGGCCGCCGGCGACGTGCGGACGTTAATCAAAGCGATGCGGGACACGAAGCCTCGACCTGCGACGGCGCAATGGGGGCAGTTTCTGCGGAATCATGACGAACTCGATCTTGGACGGCTGACGGCTGCACAACGCGAAAAAGTGTTTGCAGAGTTCGGACCGGAAAAATCAATGCAGTTGTATCAACGCGGAATCCGACGCCGGCTTGCGCCCATGCTGCACGGCGATCGGCGCCGGCTCGAACTTGCTTATAGCCTGATGTTGACCCTTCCGGGAACACCAGTCTTGCGGTACGGCGATGAGATTGGCATGGGTGATGACTTGCGTTTGCCGGAGCGCAATTGCGCACGAACTCCGATGCAATGGTCAACGGAACCAAACGCTGGTTTTTCGACGCATGCAAAGCCGATCTTGCCCGTGATTTCGGAGGGAGCCTACGGCTTCAGGCAATTAAATGTTGCCGTGCAGCGCAGAGATCCCAACTCATTCATCAATTGGATGGAGCGCATGATCCGGATGCGCAAAGAGGTCCCGGAGATTGGATGGGGAGATTTCTCGTTCCTGCCGCTCCGCGCTCGAGATGTGCTTGCCGTGGCTTACGAATGGCGGAACAACTCTGTTCTATTCCTGCATAGCTTCAGCCCGGAACCTCGAGAGATACGCTTTCGGCTGTCGGCAAAAAATAGCGGGGACAAGAACCTTCTCATCAATCTGCTTTCCGGCGACAACAGCCAGGCCAACGAGGGCGGACAGCACTGCGTAGTCCTTGAACCCTACGGATACCGGTGGTATCGAGTCGGCGGATTGGATTACCTGCTGCGTCGATCCGACGTGTAAAAGGTCGCGAATAAGCCCCGCCCTCAGACATTCTGTGGCGCGGATCAATGCTGAATCGATTTCAGTCGGAGATTTGCGGCACTAGGAGTGTCGCAGAGCGATGAGCCAACTCGGCACCCCCGGTGAGATTCGAGGACGATGAGAACTCCCGTTGGTGATGGGCTGCCGGGCGAAATGATTAAAGCCGGTCAGTAAGCCCACCAAGGAGCCGATGGTGCACCGGTTGGCATGCTCTGCCCATCAATCGAACTGTAAAGGTTCACGCCGTAGAAAAATGGCAGACCCCAGTCAAAGCCTACCCCCGATGGATTGGTGCCGGCTAACCCGCTGAATGCTGCGTCCGCTTCCGTACTGCTGTTGGTAAACAGGGATTCGGCGTTTTGGACGTTGAAGCTGACGTTCTTCGTTGTGCCTTCAGTCCCCAGTTGCGTGGCCGTAAGGCTCTCGGTTGACCCCGGGCAATAGAACGACGACAGGTCGCCCGCGGCAGTATCCGAGGGGCAGACGGGAATCTTGGACGCGTTCGGGAAAAACAGCCCGTTGCTGCCGCTGTCAATAAAGCTGCCCGCACCCATGCACGTTGTGGGGTTGGAGATGCCGTAGGTCTGTCCTTCGAACGTCGTCGTGAATTCGTCGCACGTCAAAGTAAAGATCGTGGCGCTGCTGGGAAGCTGGTTGTTGGACTCTGTGCCGATGCCGAACACCAATGAACCGGAGACGATAGCCTCACTGCCTGATACCGCAGGCAACTCAACGATGACCCCGTTATTGTCCTTCGGAAATAGCGCGACGGGGTTTGCTACCTGATTGCTGGTGGGAATAAACGCCGGGCTGCATGCAGCGCCGGAACAGGTGTAGTACGCCGGGTACGGCGCGCTCGACAAGCCGGAGCTGGGACTGCAGACGCTCGCACCATCGAAGAAGCAGTCCGTCCGCTCATTGCCCACACCCAGAATGCCGTTGGCACCGAGTGTGGCCAGCGTGTTTTCATTCAAGTTGCTGCCGTTTGAGCAGCTGGAGGGCACATTCGTACTTGTGCTGATTACCTGAATCGGAAGATTACTCGCGGTTTCACCGCCCAGCGTGACGTAGGCACCCTGCACGGGTCCCCACATGTATGAGCCATCCACAAACGACACACAATCGTAAGCCGCCGCGCCATTGGAGGCATTGACAGCGGGCAGGCTCAGCGACGACACCGCCGACTGGAGCACTCTCAACCCGGTCGATCCGGTGTCGACCAGCAAGCCACTCACCGTGACGCAATTGGAAGTGCTGCCCGGGGCGCAGATCGTGGCGCTGGCAAAGGCTCCGTTGGGATAGATGCCGCCATCCAGTTGACCCGCGGTGGGTCCGCCATTGACGGAGATGGCCATCATGTTGTCCGTGGTCGACCCCGTGGTGCTGGTCGTGGTGGATGTGGGACTGCTTATGCTGCTGCCGCCGCAGCCGGCAATCAACATCGCGCCGGCGAAAAAAATCAAAACAAAATAGCGCTGCACAGATAACTCCTGCTTGTAAGTTATTTTTTATTGAAGCTGGTCGGCGCTCACGCCTGCAGGCAACAGAGCCGGCACGTATACCCTGCCCCAGTGCGCGCGCATATGACCGCTTGTCTGCACCACCAGCCCCGGCTGCTGGATATTGAGCGGGCGGTGCCCATATTGTCTGGACTGCGAAGAAAGCGCCGCAGAGTATTGCTGAAAATAGGACCCCATAATTTGCTGCATGTCCGGCATGAACGGCCCGTGCCAGGTGACGGCAAAAACTGTTCCGGACGAAGAAAGATACTCATTTACTACCGTGCCGGTGGGTGACTGTAATTGATGGACCTGGTAGCTGCTGCCTCCGCTTTGGCTCGCGCTGGCGCGCATGTGGGCGGTGTCGGCCTGAACTGAGCTAATGTCGCCGCCCAGCGAAGCCACAGCCGGCAAATTGATCCCCAGTACGATGAGAATGGCGGCCAGGCGAGTGAGAGTCCGACAGCCCAACGGAGACCTATTCCAGAACTTCATGTTGTTTCGCAAGCCGCCCTCCAGATCGTTCTGATCGAACCCGGCCGGTGGATTAGAACCGCCGGCTCGCATCATTGGACGGCGAAAGGCAAAAGTGGTCAACGGCGCGTGAGGCTAGTCGCTTTCGTGCGATGAAAAACAACCCCAAGGATTCGCAGCGTTAACTCCTATGGCAACGCGTTGCCCGGTTCTGGAGGCGCCTCCACAGAGGCCAAAGACTCGACGCCCGCGGAACTCAGGCTTCCTCGGCAACAACTTTACCGACAGAACATTAAGCAGCGGCCTGATAGAGCCAAATGAGAAAAGCCATGCCTCACTGGCTCAGTTTAGAACCGAGACGAAGTATGCTTCCCTCTAGGGTGAACGGGGCTATTGCATCCTTCCCCAGGCAGAGGTCCTATTTGTGAAGCAGAGTTTTGCAGCAATGATCCTCGGTGGTACGGGGCAAGTCGGCGGTGCAGTGGTCGCGGAGCTGCTGGCAATTCCGGAATGCCGGGAAGTAGTGATGGTGACCAGAAAGCCCATTGCGCCGCGATCGCGGGTGCGCAACGTCGTTCTTGATACTGGCGCCGCGGACTTTGCCGAGCGCACTGCCGCCCTTGCCCGCGAAGTTTTAAGCCAAGGTCCCGTAAGCGCCGTGAGCTGCGTGGGTGTCGGTTCTGGATCGGCGCGCTGGAGCGAAGAAGAATTGAAACGACTTGAACTCGGCGTCGTCGGTGCCTTTGCGCGTGGCTGCCATGACGCCGGAATCGCCCAGTTTTGCCTACTTTCTGCGGTAGGAAGCACAGCCCGCAGCCGGTTTCGATATGTCCGCGTAATGGGCATGAAGGAAGACACCGTGCGCAACATCGGTTTTACTCGCCTCGCCATCTTTCGCCCCGGCATCATTGTCGGCAACGCTCATACCCCGGCCTGGGTCGGATGGTTGGGAAGCCTCGTGCCTGGGTCGTTTGGCAATATCGATCAGCGAATTCTCGGCCGCTCAATCGCCGCAGAGATAGCTTTGCACAGTCGAGAGTCCGGCGAAGTTATCCTCGAAAATGCCGCAATGAAAAAACTCGCCGCGCAGTTCAATCGCGTTCCTTAGGAACTTTGCGTGGAGCATTAATTCTTGCGTGGAGCGCATCGGCCTGTTATCGCCAATTGAAATCGCGGTCGGCCAACGGAAGCCGGCTAATGAGGAGTGATCAAGCCTGCGTCGATCTGCTTCTATCAGGACTTCGGCATTCGCCAACGCCGCTGGCTCCGATGCCCGCAACCGGCGCGGGAATAAGGGCAGTTTACGGACAATCAGCCAGATCCGCTGAAAGACCGCGACCAATACGTTTAACCATTTTTTCTTTGCTTTGTTGATTTGAACTGGTGGCGGAGGACGGGATCGAACCGTCGACCTTGGGGTTATGAATCCCACGCTCTAACCATCTGAGCTACTCCGCCGGAAGGAGGCGCGGTCACGCTACGAAGCGGCGTGTTTGCACCAACTTCGATGATACGGGGGAGGAGATTTCCGGTCAAACTATGCCGGTCCTCGGCGTGACGCGGGCCGTGTGGTGCGGCGGCAGAGAGCATTTACACTCGACTGCATGAGTTCCCTCCGCATCGCAGCCGTGATTCCTGCGCGGCTTGGCTCGACGCGCATGGCGCGCAAGGTGCTTCGACCGATTGCCGGGCGGCCGATGGTGGAGTGGGTGTGGCGAGCGGCGCAGGCGAGCGGGCTGATGGATCCTGTGGTGGTGGCTACCGATTCTGAAGAAGTGGCCGCTGTGCTGAGAGCGAGCGCGATTCCCGTGGTGATGACTTCGCCAACTTGCCCGAGCGGCAGCGACCGGGTGAGGGAAGTAGCGAGGCAGATTGACGCCGAGATCTACGTCAATATCCAGGGCGACGAGCCGACGCTGACGCCGGATTTCTTCCCGCCGCTGCTTGACCTTTTCAAGCGGCCGGAAGTTGAGGTTTCCACGTTGGCCGTGCGCTGCCCGCCGCAGGAGTTCATGAATCCCAACGCCGTAAAGGTGGTGCGGTCGCTTGACGGCCGCGCGTTGTATTTTTCGCGAGCCACGATTCCCTTCGACCGCGATGCCACGGGCTTTCAAGGTTACCTGAAGCATTTGGGAATCTATGCGTACCGCAGGGCTGCGCTGGAGCGATTCTCGACGCTCGCGCCTTCTCCGCTTGAAAAGCTGGAGCGGTTAGAGCAGTTGCGGCTGCTCGAAAACGGCACTGATATTTATGTGGCCGACGCGCCCCGCGACACGATCGGTGTGGACACGGAAGAAGACCTGGCGCGGGCCGAGGCGGTGTTGCAGCGGGCTATGGCGGGATAGCGTGGACTTGCGGCTCGATGCGACGCGGGCTTTTCGCCCACTGATTGCACGGCTACTTTCCGACCACAAGAATCTGGAAGGAACCAGGAATCATGGGTGCGCGTGGCCCACGCATGTAGGCAGGCGCGCCGGGTGGCGAACCAGCAGGCGGCGGGTTTGTGCCTGACGCGAGGCCAGGGGGCGCTGCCGGCGGGGCGGGCGGCGCAGAGGGCGTGGGGCCGTACTCAGCCGTGATCAGGTAGAGGTTGCCCGTCTTGGTGTCGAGCGTGATCGTCTTTGCACGAAGCGGTGTGGCGACCGTCTGCTCGACGACGAAACTGGTGGGCGAATTCTCTTTCACAATCGTCAGTGTGCCGTCACCCTGCGAGGTGAATACTTCCATGGTCTGCGGATTGAAAGTAGCGCCATCGCAGCCGACGCCGATGGGCAGGTCGGTAATGATATGCCCATCCGCCGCCGACAAAATAATCATGTTGTTCTTCTCGCGGCATGCGGCAAACAGGATGCCGTTCTGTGCGTCGAGCGCGAGGCCTGCACAGCCAGCGCCTTTGCTCGAGAGGTCATACTTGCCGACCATCTTCATGGCGTTGGCGTCGATGACGGCGATGGCAGCCTTGTCTTCGATGTCGACGTAAATTTTCCCCTGGCCGTCTGTAGCAGCCTGCTCAGGCGCGCCGCCGATATCGATGGTGCCGAGGATGGAGCCGTCTTTGTCGTCGAGGACGGTAATGTTGGGCGCGGAGTGGCTGAGAACATAGAAGCGATGATTGTATGCGTCGTTCAAGTAGCCGTCGGGATTGCCCTGGACGTCGATTTTCTTGATGATCGCGAAGGTTTTGGCGTCGAACATGGTGACCGGCTTTGAAGTCGCGAAACCGTGGCCCGTTGAAGTGTCGACGGCCCCGCCATGCGCGCTTGTGCCGGGAATATCGCCAACCTGGGCGAGCGTGTCGAGATTGAAGACGCCGATGTGCCCGCCCGGGCCGGAGCGCGCAACAAACAGGTTGCGGCCGTCAGGATCGGCAGTCACGTAGTCGAATCCACCGTCGCCACCGACGAGCTGGATCTTGATGATCTTGTATGCGCCGACATCCTGCGCGCGGGCGAGGCCCGCCAGGGAGAACACAACGACGAATACGGCGATAACGAGCGACTTGAATGACATGGCGATGCCTCCAGCGATTGACCTGGTGCGCCTGCAATTGAGTTACGGCCGGCGGAGCGCAGGGCAACCCACAATTTCCGTGCAGGGCAAGAATAGAAGTGCAGATCAAGGATACACGGTGGAATAGAGCGGCTGTGTGAATGGAGTGCGAGAAGATTCGCGTAGCACGAGCGGCCGTTGGAAGGCCGAATAAAATCGGAATTGCGCGCAAGAATCGGATAGCGGCTCGGGAAAGTATCGGCGACGATAGATTCCATGAGCAGCAATCTACAATTCGCTTTCACAAACATAGTCGACAGGAATGCAATGCCCAGACTTTCCACTTCGCCGGCCATGCCGCCATTGACGATCGGCCCCGAGGCCGCGTGGAAGCAGGTTCTTACGCGGGATCCGCAAGCGCGGTTCCTCTATGGGGTGACGACGACCGGAGTGTTCTGCCGGCCCAGTTGCACGAGCCGGAGGCCGCTGCGCGCGAACGTGCGTTTTTTTGCGACCGAGGCCGAGGCGGAAGCCGCGGGATTTCGACCTTGCAAGCGCTGCGGGAGCACAGCATGCAGCAGCCCCGTGGACAAGATTCGTGGGCATATTGAGCGCAATGTCGACCGGCCGGTGAAGCTAACGGAACTGGGCCGAGTAGCGCGCATGAGTCCGTTCACCGTGCAGAGGCTTTTCAAGCGCGAGATGGGCGCGAGCCCGTTGCAGTACCAGCGCGCGCTCAGGGCGGGACGGTTGCGCGGGGCGCTGAAGCAGGGAGACTCGGTGACAAATGCGATCTATAACGCTGGATTTGGATCGTCGAGCCGCGCCTACGAAGGCAGCCAGTTGGGCATGACGCCGGCGCGCTTCGCGAAGGGTGGCAAAGGCGAACGCATCGGGTATGCCGCGGCGCCTTCAGCGTTCGGATGGGTGATTGTGGGAGCGACTGAACGCGGCTTGTGTTGGCTTTCTCTCGCGGGAACGAAGGCTGAGGCCAAAGCGAGCCTGCGTGAGGAGTTCCCCGCGGCTGAGTTGCGGCACGACCCGTCGCTCACGGAGCACGTGGATGCGGCGCTCGAGAGCGTGCGCGAAGGCAACGATCTTCCGCTTAGCCGCGCGTTGACTGGCGCTCT
>CAZKJB010000174.1:0-8367 GCA_964552975.1 uncultured Occallatibacter sp.
TTGTCGGCGTGGGCGTCACCTTGTTTGCGTCACGCGATCCGGCGTTGTTCGCAACCTCGCCGGGCAGTTGCGGCATTGTGAGCCACAGTCCAGGCCCGCGCGGTTGCAAGCCACTTATCTCAGTCGATCACGCTCCCGGGTCGGCAATCATGGGTGACGGCGTGATTGACGGGCGAGGCGGCGAGAAGATGCTGGGCTCGCAGTATTCATGGTGGGATCTGGCTGAGCAGGCGCGTGCAGGCGGCGGACAGCAGGTGCCGCGCATCATTGTTGCGGACTACTCCGACAACTTTACGCTTTACCGCATCACGCTGAAGAACTCCGCGAACTTTCACGTGGTCTACAACCATGGCGACGGGTTTACCGTGTGGGGCCTGAAGATCGACACGCCGCAGCGCCTGGCCCGCAACACCGACGGCGTTGATCCGGGGGGCGGCTCAAAGAACATTACCATCACCCACAGCTACATCCGCGCCGGCGACGACAATGTCGCTATCAAGGGCGGCACGGGCGGACTGACGAACATGACTGTGAGCCACAATCACTTCTACTGGGGGCACGGCATGTCAATCGGAAGCGAAACCAATGGCGGCGTGAGCAAGATCCGCGTCTTCGATCTTTCGCTCGACGGGCCCGACAACGGTATTCGCATCAAGTCGAACGGCTCGCGCGGCGGACTGACGCACGATGTGACGTACGATGACGTTTGCATCCGCAATTCGCCGAATCCGATTACGCTCGATACAGCTTACTCCGCGGCCGGCACTCTCGAAGGGAATTCGCCCCCTACGATGAAGGACATTACGCTGCACAATGTGCGTGTCTCCGGAGGCGGCAAGATTACGTTCAACGGTTATACAAAGGATTACCGGATCGCGGCGAAGCTGGACGGCGTGCAGATTACCGATGACGCGAAGTACGCGTACGATCTTCACCACGCGGACATCACGCTCGGTCCCGGCGCGACGAATCTGCAATTGCCGGCGGGCGAGGACTCGACGATTCAGGGAACTCCGGCTGAGGGAAATCCAGCATCGTGCGCGGAGAAGTTCGTGCCGTTTCCCGAGTGATGCAGATTCACTTCTTCGGAGTCCAGAAACCTTCGTGAACGGCGCCGGCTTCTTCTTCCAAGTAAGGTCCGGCGACAATAGTTGGGCGCTGCCCTCGGGCAAAGACCTCGCGACAGGGCAGATCGAGGGTGGGGTTTTCCTCGTGGCTGCCGGTGTAGCGGAGCAAGCCTGTTTCAGGCAGTGCGTAGACAACGCGGCCAATCCCTGTCCAATAAATAGCTCCCGCGCACATGGCGCAGGGTTCAGTGCTGGTGTAGAGAGTGCACAGGGCGAGTTCTGCTTCGGAGATCAGATTCGCTGCCGCCGCGCAGGCCAATAGCTCCGCGTGCTGCGTGGGATCTCCGGAAGGACGCACGGCGTTGTTGTGCGACTCGACGACGACGGCTCCGCGCGCATCGACAATGAGCGAGCCGAAGGGATGGCGGCCGGCGGCACGAGCCTCGCGGGCCAACTCAATTGCGCGGCGAAGGAAAGCTTCTTCGACTTGAGTGAGGGGCTGCGCGGTCATGGCTCGAGATTCTCCGGTTGCAACTTGGTTGTAAAGAAGATGTTCAGCAGCACTGCGGTGAAGGCTCCGAGAAAGATGCCACTGTTGAGAAAAAGCTGCGCCGCCGCAGGAGCATGCGAAAAGAGCTGTGGCGTGGCCATAGGCAACACGCCTGCGCTGAGCGAGATGGCAACGATGAGACCGTTGCTGGTTCCCTTGTAGCGGACGCGCGTAAGTTCTTCGATGCCCGCCATCGCCGTCATGCCGAACATAACAAGCGATGCGCCGCCAAGGACAGGCCGCGGAATGGCTGCGATCACTGCAGCAATTTTGGGGAGCAGGCCAAGAAGAACCAGAATGGCTCCGGCGGCCGCGACAACATAGCGGCTCTTGACCTTTGAGAGCGAGACCAGCCCGGTGTTCTGCGAATAGGCGTTATAGGGAAAGCTATTGAAGATGCCGCCAAGGATCGTCGAGACGCCGTCTGCGCGAAAGGCGGCCGTGAGTGTTGCCGGCTTAATGGTGCGGCCAGCGATTTCGCCGATGGCGAGGCAGTTTCCCGTAGTTTCAGTCATGATGACAAGCATGGCGAAACAGAGAATGAGCGCAGGCAGTAATGCAAAACGCGGGCGGCCGAAGAGCATGGGATGCGCAAATGCAAACCAAGGCGTGGCGGCTACCTGGGAAAAGCTGGCCTGGCCGGTGAGAGCGCTCAGCGCGGCGCCTGCGATGAGGCCGAGAAGAACGCTGAGGTTTGCGTAAATGCCGCGAGCGAAGCGCTGGATGAGCAGGATGATTGCGAGCGTTGCCAGGCCTAAACTGAGCGGCCGGAAAGTGCCGAAGGTGGGCGCGGAACTGTCGCCGCCGCCCAGCCAATTGCCGGCAATGGGCATCAACGTGAGACCAATGACGGTGATGACGGTACCAATGACGACGGGCGGGAAAAAGCGCAGCACGCGGCTGAAGAATGGACCGGCGATCACCATGAAGAGGCCGCAACAAATGATGGAGCCATAGATCGTTGGAATGCCGTAGCGGTTGCCGATGAGAATCATGGGCGCCACGCAGATGAAGGAGCAGCCCTGGATGAGCGGCAGGCGCGCGCCGAACTTCCACCAGCCTAGGGTTTGCAGCAGAGTGGCCAGGCCTGAGGTGAACAAGTCGGCACTGATGAGCGCAACAACCTGAGCCGGCGTGAGATGGAGCGCCGCGCCGAGAATCAGCGGGACAGCAACAGTACCCGCATACATGACAAGCACGTGCTGCAGTCCGAAGCAGAAAAGGCGCGGCAGGCTCTCGATCTCGTCGATCGGATCTCGCGGAGCGCTGGGCGAGCGGGTTCCGTCCACGGGCGAGGCGCCGGGAGATGGAGATTCTGTGGGCTGAACCGCCGGCTGGCGGGCTGAGGAAGTCACGGTTGCGACATGATAACCCAGGGAAGATTCGCGGCAGCTAAAGAAATGGGCTGAAAATCACGCTTGGGCTGCGCAAAATTGCGCGCACTACCGAGGCTGCTCTCATGTGAGGAGTCTGTTTCGGCGAAGGAAGCAGAGTTCCCGACCCGGCCAGTTCATTCGGCCCGACTTCGGTTAGCGCGAAGGCGAGGCTACCCCATCCGGCCAACATCGCTTATGCTTGTAACAATTCCTTCTTGCTTCGGCAGGCCACAAACACAACTTTATGAGCTCAGTCGTTTTAGCTGTGGACGATCTTCGGGAGCAGTATCTCAAGGAGATGGCGCTTGTGCGCCAGACCTGTGAGCGGACCGGGGATGGCACGGCAGCAATCCGGCGGCGCTCGGCGGTGGTGGACCGTATCCTGATTGAAATGTGGCGCCGGGCCTTTGCCGACCTGCCCACGCAGAATGTCGCATTGCTTGCCCTGGGAGGATATGGCCGCAAGGACCTCTTCCCTTATTCCGACATCGACGTGCTGTTCACCTTTGCCGACGAGAAGACCGAGGAGCATTCGCGAGAAGCGGTGCGGGCCGTGATTCAGGGGATGTGGGACATTGGTTTGCGTGCCAGCCCTAACTCCCGCACGGTGAAGGAAGCGGGACGCTTCGACCCCGACAACCTCGAATTCACGCTTGCCACTCTTGACCGACGGTTCCTCGCAGGACAGTTTCCCCTCTATCAGCAGCTTCACCAGGTGACGTTCCCGGGCCTGGTCTTGAGCGAGTGGAACACGATTACGCAAAAGCTGGGCGAGATTGCCCGCACCCGTCACGCCAAATACGGCAACACTATCTTTCATCTCGAGCCCAATCTCAAAGACTGCCCTGGCGGGCTGCGCGACTACCACCTTGCGGTCTGGTTCGCCGTGCTCTTCCACCTGAAAGAGGCCAAAGAGTGGCCGCGCCAGCGGGGCGGAGTTTTCCAGAGCGCACGCGGCGACGCCGAAGCGGCATTCGACTTTCTGGCGGCGGCGCGATGCTTTCTGCATTTCCGCCACGGCCGAGACGACAACACGCTCGACTGGCAATCGCAGGATGAAGCTGCCGCGCGGTCAATCGGGCTGGAAACTCGTGGAACCGCCGATCCCTCCTACTGGATGCGTACGTATTACCGTCACGCCCGCGTCGTGTATCGCCGCGCCGCGCTGCTGATGGAGCACTTACCAGCTCCGGTAAGCTTCTACCGCCAGTTCCGGCGGCGGCGCGCGCCGATTGCTGGAACGGACTTCCTGCTGGACCAGGGCCGGATCGATATTCAACCCGGCGCTCAATTCAACGACACCGCCGCGATTCTGCGCGTCTTTTCGCTGATGGCAACGCACGGTTACACGCTTTCGCAGGCTGCCGAGGACCGCATCACGGATGCATTGCCGGTGCTTGCGATCTCAATTCCAGAAGGCCCGTACCTGTGGAATGCGCTCCGCGAGGTGCTGATCGGCCCGCACGCCGCTCATGCATTGCGAACCATGCATGCATTGGGGGTTCTGGAGATGTTGATCCCCGAGTTCCACGGCATCGACGCACTCGTGATTCGCGACAGCTACCACCGATACACGGTTGACGAGCATACTTTTCTGGTGATCGACAACGTGCACGGCCTGCGGCAGCCGGCACACGACTACGAGCAACGGTTGGCGCAACTGTTGCCGGAGATCGACCGTCTCGATCTGTTTCTGTTAGCCCTGCTGCTCCACGATACCGGGAAAGCGCGACGAAACGGCGAGCACGCGACGCAGAGTGTCGAGTTGGCCGACAGCTTTCTGGCCCGGCTGGACTTCGACGCCGAAGAACGCGAAGCAATCCTGAAACTCATCCGGTTGCACCTTGAGATGTCTTCGGCGATACGACGGGACATCTTCGACATGGAAAATGTACGCGCATTCTGTGAGAAGATCGGCAGCCCGCAATTGCTGAAGATGCTGACACTGATGACCTTCGCCGACATCAAGGCCGTGAATCCCGACGCGCTGACCCCATGGAAGGCGGAAAACCTGTGGCAGTTCTACATGTCTGCTTCGAACTATATGGATCGATCAGTCGATGAACTGCGGTATCACGCGTCAATTGATCCCACGCTATTGAACCGCATCCGCTCCATGGTCCCCGCCGCGCAACACGATGCGCTGAAACAATTCCTCGAAGGTTTACCGCAGCGCTATTTGCAGACCCGCCTGCCGGAACAGATTCGCAATCATTTCCAGATGGCTCTGAACCTTGAAAAGAATCCAGTGCAGCTTGATCTTCGCCCCAACCGTCAGCTATTCGATCTGACGGTGATTACAAGAGACCGCACGCGGCTGTTTGCCGACGTGGCCGGCGTGCTGGCAGCCTGGGGCATGAACATTGTCCGCGCCGGAGCCTACTCGAACGATGCCGGAGTGATCGTCGACAGCTTTCTTTTTTCCGATGTGTTCCGCACCATCGAACTGAACCCTAGCGAGAAGGAACGATTCCTAGCCAATGTTTACGATGTTGTGGCGCAGAAGATTTCAGTCCAGCAGCTTCTTGAGGCACGCCGTCATTTGAACCATCCCACAAATCTCAAAGTCGAAGTCCCAACGAAGCTGGAATTCGACTCCGAGTCATCGTCGCACTCCACGCTTTTGCAGGTGGTGGCGCAGGATCTGCCCGGCCTGCTGCGGCAGATTGCCCTAACCCTGAGCTCGCATCAATGCAATATCAAAGTTGCGCTGATTGATACAGAAGGCGAAACGGCGATCGATGTGTTCTACCTGACCAGCCACGGCGAAAAACTCGCTCCCGAAGCACAGCAAAGCCTTGCGACGGATATGACCGCTGCTCTGGAATCGATGCGAGCGCCGGCCTGACGAGTATTGCCGGACCCGATTCACTCTGGTTCAGGCTTGCGCACCAGGTACTCGTCGAGAAGCACGGACACGAGAACGGCCGTTGGAATAGCGACCATGGCGCCGAGTACTCCCTCGACGGCGGATCCCAGAAGCAAAGCAACGAAGATGGCAAGCGCGGGGAGATTTACGCGGTTGCGCATAATGCGAGGCACGAGCCATGAGTTTTCGACTTGCAGGTAGACGATGAAGAAGATGGCAATACCCAGCATTCGGCCCCATGAGTCGATGGCCGCCACCAAGAGGGCGAGTGCAAAAGAAACTGCAGCCCCCAGGACAGGGATGATATTGAGCAAGCCGGTGACCACTCCCAATGCATAGGCGTACCTGAGGCCCACGAAGAGATAAACAATGGTGCTGACAAGGCCGAGAATCAGCATGAGGCTGAGCTGGCCGAGCAGCCATCGCTGCATGCGGGCAGCCGCGCGTTCGAGCGTGGTATCGAGCCGCTGCCGACTGGGCTGCGGTACGAAGGACAGAAACCAGTGATAGGCGCCCTTGCCCTCGAGAATGAAGTAAAGGGTTAGAACAAAGCCAGCGATGATCTGGATCAGGTCGCCAGCCCAATTTGTGAGCGAAAGCAGCATCGAGGATGCAGAATGGCTCACGAGGTTCTGCATCCAACCAATGACCTGCACAGAATTCAGGTTATTTGCGAATGGAATCTGCTTGAGCTTGACGAGCAGGACAGGGACGCGAGCAGGTATTTCGCCGTTGAGAGACTGCAAATCGCGGATGACGGGGGGAAGGGCAAGAAACCCAAAGGCTGTGAGCGCGGCGGCCACCGTCAACAGCAGAAAAAGAATGGCAGCCGAACCGTGGAACGGCCTCCAGTGGCCGATGCGCAGCCGCGAGGTGGCGTGCACCACGGGCGTGAGGACAACGGCAAAGAGCGCGGAGACGTAAAGCAATACGAGCACGCCGCGGACAAGCCACGCGACATACGCGGACAGGATCAATGCGAGCGTAAAGATGATGTAGCCGCGAACGCTGCGCTGGTCTTTCCGGGTGATCGTCATTCGAGGCGTTCCTTACACGAAGACTCAGTCTGAGCCAGTCCGCGAGTTAGCGAGTCATCAATTTGCCGGGGCGGCAAGGCACCGCGGGCGAATTCAAGATGGTCCGTTGCCGCACGCTCCATCCTACCCCTTGGATGCCGGCATGATGCTACCGACGTGCCGATTTCCCTCGCCTTCGCGACTCGGCGACTCGCCGGTCTGCCTAATCGATCTACTGATCGCCGCTCAGGATTGAGCCAACAATTCCGCCGAGCAGTCCACCACCGACGGCCGCTGCCGGCGTTGTTGCGCGCCCATCCACGCGCGGCAGATATTCACTGATCTGGTGCGCGAGGCGCGAAATGGGCAGCGTCTGCAGCCATACGGCGCCCGGTCCAACCATTTGAGCAAGGAAGATTCCATCGCCGCCGAAAATCATGTTCTTGATGCCCGGCACAGTGGTGATGGTGAATCCGACAGACGATTGAAATGCGCCCACATGGCCCGGATGCACGCGGAGCACCTCGCCCGGCTGGAGATCTTTCCTGATCAGCTCACCTGAAAGCTCAATCCATGCCGTTCCAACTCCGCTCAACTTTTGCAACAGGAATCCATCACCGCCAAAAATGCCAGCGCCCAGAGACTGCTGGAAGCCCAGCGTGATGGTCACCTGGTCTGTTGCGCAGAGGAATCCGTGCCGATGTATCAGGTACTCGGGACCCTGCCCCAGTTCGATGGGTACGATGTGGCCGGGCACCTTGGCCGCAAAAGAGACGGCTCCCGGATACTGGAAGGCGCGGTATTCAGTCATGAAGATGCTTGCGCCGGCCACAGCGCGCTTGAGGACGCCGAAGATTCCGCCGCCGCCGCCCATCTGGGTGTGTGTGGTCATCTGGATGGAGGCGGTCATCCACGAGAGTTCGCCGCTCTCAGAAAAGACGCTCTCATTGGGGTCGAGCTGCACTTCCAAAACGGGCATGGTGGTGCCCAGAATCCGGGTTTGCATAGGTGAAGCCTCCTGTCAGCAGACAGTGTAATTGTCCTTCGTACATGGAGCGGCGAAAAACTGTGAATTTGGGGGCGGGATCGGCGATCGAAAAGCGGACTGGAAGCCGAGAATGCGAAGGCTACTGCTTGTCGCGGTGCGCGATGACATATTCTTTGATGCGATCGTAAACACTGCTGGGCAGCACGCCGCGGTCGAGAAGGTCTTGCTTGGTGCGATAGGGGCGATAGCGAATGATGCGTCCCGCCCACGTCGCCGTCAGGCCGTGAACTTTCATGAGTTCCTCCGCGCTGGCATGGTTAACGTCGATCCGGTCCTCGGGCGGCGGAATCGGTTTGGCCTTCGATGCAGCTTGCGGAGCGGCGGACTGTGCGGATCCATGAAGGGGCGACGCACTGCAGGCAAGGCAAAATGCCGCCACAACTGCAAATTCCTTGAGATGCCTGCCGATGGCCACCTTCTAATTCTCTGCTTCCTGTCTGG
>CAZKJB010000175.1:0-8345 GCA_964552975.1 uncultured Occallatibacter sp.
TGCAAGCGCGGCCACTCGGCCGGTGACGAGGCCAAAGTTGGGCGTCTGAACCGACGTTGGGCCGAGAGGCTGCCATGTAGCGCTGGTTGCCGTGCTCGTTCCTGAACTTGTGGCTCGGCTCGCTGGCGAATTTGTCGGCGCGCCTGCCGGCTGGTCAGGGCCCGCGAGAACGCCAGTGCGTGCGCCTGCGGCTCGCGCGGGCAAGCGATGGCCCGGGACCCAACCGTGCTGGGCAAGGAATCGCTGGGCTTCAAGCACGCGCGGAGGCTGCTGATTTGAACGCGCCAGTTGCTGCGAAGGATTGATCTGCGCCGCAGGAGGCTGCGATTGCTGTGCAACGGCTCCTGCGGCGAACGAGGACAGCATTAGAAGCCATCCGGCCCATGCCAGGTGAGCGAATGCGCTGCGGTTTGTGTGCCGCCGCGAGGGACTTAGACACTTCCCGGGCCCGTCGCAAATGACGGGGCGTACCAAACTCAGTTCGTTCATTGAATCCGTCACGCGCATCCGGATTCGGCTTCCGGGTCCCCTTGTCTAAAAATCCTCAAATGGGGACGAACGCGGAATCCATCGGATAACGCTTAACGAAACACGCAGTTTCCGGGAATGAAATTGTGGCCCATTATAGGACAGCGCTGAGAAGCGCAACGTGTGACACATCACACGATGATGCACTTCGCGTTTTTTGTCTGATGCGCGCGCCGGCTTTGGCTGCTGAATTCAGGCGCGGTAACGCTCGATATATCTCTCCGCATTGAACTTCTTCGCCAGCGAAGCTCCGGTCATGGTGCGCACCAAGCCGAAAACAGGGCGATTGAACCAGGGACGGTCGAGCTTGCCCACAATGGCCCACGCAATGCCCGCATAGCCGCTGGGATCGCGTCCATCGAGCTCGTAGCGGTCGTTCAGGATCACCGCCCAATCGAAGGCTGTCGCCGGATTCGGAGCCCATTCCAGAATCTTCTTTCCCCAATACATGCGCATAAAGTTGTGCATCCAGCCGGTCACGACCATCTCGCGCTGAGCGGCGTTCCACAGTTCGTCGCGCGTCTCGCCGCGCTCCAGTTGCTCAAAGCTGTAACGGTACGGCCGCGAGTCGCCGGCGTGCTCGATCAGCGATTTGCGTGCCCACGGCGCCGCGCATTCCCAGTTGTCGTAGTTTGCCTCGTGCCGAACGAACAGAACTGCGAGCTCCCGCCAGCCGATGAGCTGCTCCAAAAATCTTTCGCCCGCGGCCTCTCGCACTTTTCCCTCAGCGACAGCCTTCTTTACCGCGAGCGCGATGGTAAGCGGGCCGATGTTGCCGAAATGCAAATAAGGGGACAAACGACTGGTGCCTGCCGTCTCCGGATGATTGCGCGTCTCATCGTAGCCGGCCAGATCGTTGCGCACAAACTCGCGCAGCCGCTTAAGGGCGCAGCGCGTGCCGCCGGTGAAACTATCCACCGGTCTCACGCTGCGGTCGAGCTTATTGAATCCGGCCGTAATGTCCTGCGAAAGATCAAAGCTCGCAAGCCCCTTCGAAGAAATCCATGGGCGGAGTGGCTCGCTCTTTCGCGGCTTCACCAGAAACTTCGGCAATTCGGCTTTGAGGCGCGGGCGAAAGTGATGCATCAGCACAAAGCTTCGATCGAAGACGCGCGAGGGAACAACAACGTCGGCATCGACGGTCCAAAAAGCAATTCTGAGCCGCCGTGTCAGCGCCTTCCGCCATCGCTCGGGCTCGCGGCACGGATTTTCATCGCCAACCAGCAGCGCAGCTCCCGCCTCTTCAAGAAATGCTTCGAGCGAGCCCTCCGGCGAGCACCGCACCACAAACCCCACGCCGCGCTCCGCCGCGTCTTCGGCTACGGCGCGTAGTCCCTGTTGCAAAAAGTGATAGTGACGCAGGTTTGCGTTGGGGTAGTTGGGAATTACGCCGAAATAAATGCAGACCGGCAGCCCGAGAATGTTCCCGGCTTCAACTGCAACATCGAGCGCGGGATTATCAATCACGCGTATCGCCCGCTGCATCCAGTAGACGACCGCGCGCGCGGGCTTGTGCGGCGGGCCGCCGCGGCGCACCACCACACGCGGCTGGGTTGCGAGCCCCGCAAGCTCTGCCGGAAGTTGTGCCGGGTCGGTGCCGGAAGTCACTTGCGATTGGCCTCTCAAAATATTGTCAACGACCGCAAAGCCAATCTTCTCCCTGAAGCTACAAACGATTTGATTAGACCAACAGCGGGCCGCCCCAATTACGATGAAATCGTCGTCTGTCGCGGTTAGGCATTTTTTCCGCTCCAAACTGAGGTTGATTTATGAATCGCGCGTTCCTCACCCTGCTGCTCTTGTCTGCTTCGTCGTTTTTGCTCGCCCAGGATTATGCTCTCGGGCCCGACTCCGAACCGCACAACGGCGTCCCCAAAGGCGCCGTGACCAAATACACTCTGCCTCCCGGCAAGTTCTACCCTGGAACGCCGCACAGCTACTCGGTTTACGTGCCTACGCAGTACGACGCCTCCAAGCCGACGCCGTTCATGATCTTTCTCGATGGGAGCCAAGCGATGGGCAACGGCATGCGCGTTCCGGTGGTCTTCGATAACCTGATCGCAAATCACGAACTGCCGCCCATGATCGGCATCTTCATCGATCCTGGCATTCTGCCCGCCGTCTCCGATCAGGATCAGAGCCGCTATGAGCGCATCTTTGAGTACGACTCGCTCACTCCGCGCTTCGCCGAATTCCTGCTCGCCGAGCTGATTCCCGAGTTGGCCAAGAGCTACAACCTTTCGAAGAATCCCGACGACCGCGGGCTGAGCGGCGTGAGCACCGGCGCGGTGGGCGCGTTCATGGCGGCATGGAACCGGCCCGACCAGTTTCATCGCGTGCTCAGTTTCATCGGGACCTATGTGTCCATGAAGGGCGCGGACGCGATGCCCGCGCTGGTCCGCAAAACCGAACCGAAGCCGATTCGCATCTTTATGCAGGACGGAACTGCCGATCACATCGTTCCCGGTGAGCCTTATGGAACCTCGTTCGCCGGAAGCTGGCCCATCAACAACCAGGTGATGTATGAGGCGCTGGAGTTCGCCGGGTACGACGTCAAGCTCGAAATGGGCACGGAAGCGCACAACACGAAGCAGGCCGGTGCAATTATGCCCGATGCTTTGCGCTGGCTGTGGCGCGGCTACCCGGAGCCAGTCGTCGCTCACGAGCCTCAGGCAGTGCACGATCCAGCGTGGGATCCGAGCTACAAAGTCTCCTCCACGATCTACATCGACAAGCCCTGGCAACAGATCGACGGCGATTACGGCGCCATTCGCAGCTTGACCTCCGACCGCAACGGCAACGTCTATTTCTCCGACGAGGCCCATCAGTGCATCGAGCGCGTCGATGCGGACGGCAAGGTTACCCACTTCACCGAGCCGCCCCTCGCCGGAACTGTTGTACGCATGGGCTCCGGCGATCTGCTCTACGCCTATATGCCGTCGGCAGGCGACGTCGTTTCGTTCAACACAATCAGCAGCGTAGCGGGCGGCGAGAAAACTATCGCCAGGAACCTTGCCAATGTCGTTGACTTCGCCGTTACGCAAAGTGGCTCGATTTATTTTCTTGACGGCCCAACGGCAACGATCGGCTTGATTGATCCCTCCGGCAAGACGAGCGTCGCGCTGCGCTGGACCGATCTCGGCCCCGAGATGACATCGCCCAAGGCATTGAACCTTTCGCCCGACCAGTCGATGCTGGTGGTCAGCGACACTATCTCGCGCTATAGCTGGTCGTTCCAGATCTCAACCGGTGGCTCACTCAAGAACGGCGAGCCGTATTACCGCCTGGAGATGCCGGAGACTACCGTTTGGGCGTGGCGCAGTGGCACGCGCGGAGCTGTGGAAGACACAAACGGCATGGTGTACTTTGCGACGCCAATCGGCATTCAAGTCTGCATGCAGAACGGGCGCGTCGCGGAGATTCTGAATCCGCCTGCGCCGGGTGACTCGCTTACCGCCATCACGTTTGCGGGCAACGGTGACCGGAACTGGATTTACGCAGCGCAGGGCGGCAGGCTCTACCGCCGTCCCGTGAAAGTGACCGGCGCGAACGCGTGGACGCTGGCAAAGCCACCCAAGCCGACGCTGTAGGTGCCGTGGAGTTTTCGCGACACGGAACCCGGATCACGGTGCGGTATGGAGCTCACTAGTTCGACGCGAGGAACTTCAGAATTTCGCGAAGCAACTGCGGGCCTTCCTCGGTGTCAAACAGGAACTGCGCATGCGCCGAGCCGTTGAGTAGGATCAGCTGCTTCGGCTGGGGGGCTTGCTCAAAATGCTTCGAAATCCCCGGCAAGCGCGGGCCAGATCCATTCGAGTCGTCGCGCGCAACGATGAAAAGCTTGCGGCCTCTGAGCTTCTCCGGAGCATCGCCGCCTTCCGATCCGAGAAAGATCATCTTGTCAAAGATCCCCACCGGCGATCGCGCCTCTGCATCCCCAACCGCGTCCCCGCCAAGACTCGCCCCAATTGCCGCGACCGACTTTGCGCCAATTCGATGCAAATAGGCCGCGGCCGCCTGCACATCGGTTGCGTTGGCATCGTCGGAACCAAGTGCGCTCGGCGAGCCATCAGCGTTGAAAGTATCGCCGCGATAGTTTATGGCCAATACGAGGAACCCAGCGCGAGTCAGAATTGGCGCTTGCTTTTGCCAACTGTCCTTGTTGAATCGCCCGCCGTGTGCCAGCAGCACGGCGCAGCTTCCGGTGCCGTAGAGATCAGCCTGAATGTGCGCGATCTTGCTTGATGACGAGCTCACAACGGGAATCGAAACCTGCCGCTGCGCTGACATGAAACTGGAGCACAGAGCAAAACCAAATGCGAGTAGACGTAACCTCAAAGCACGTCTCCGATGATGATTTCGGTTGAGCGCCGCAACGAAGAAAGGCCGCCCGCAGGCGGCCTTCAGCTGATCACTGAAAACTGATCACTGACCACCGTCTTTCTACCACCGCCCCCACGCGCGGCTGAAGTAGTCAATCAGCGTCATAAAAATCAATACGAGGAACGTGAAGAAGCCTGAGGCCACCGTGAGCTTGGTGAGCTTGGTGGTGTACTTCACGTGCATGAAGAACAGCACCACCAGCACCATCTTGGTGCACGCAATCGCCAGCGCGACCACCGGATTCCAGAAAAGCGTGAGTCCGGGAGCGATGTGCCATTCGCCGAGGTCGATGTACGAGGCCCAGACTGTCAGCCCCGTGGCTACCAGCAGTATCCCGACAATCGTCAGGTAAATAAACGGGCTGACGATGTGGTGCTCTTCTTCGTGTTCCACTTTCTGCTCGAACTGTTCACTCATAGCGTTAGTCCCTAAGTCCCCAGGTCCTTGTTCCCTCGCCCCCTGTCGGGGTCCCCAACGAGCGATGTTTGCTCGATGGGGTGACTTGTTCCCTGCCTCTCAATGCCTGCTGATCAAATACAGCAGGGGGAAAAGAAAGATCCAGACGATATCGACAAAGTGCCAGTACAGGCCGAAATTCTCAACGTAGGTCACGTGCCCCGTTGTATACGCCCCAGCACGCGCGCGGACGATCATGAATCCGAGGATCGAGATGCCGATAATCATGTGCAATGCGTGCATGCCGGTCATGGCGAAGTAGAGAAAGAAGTACATCTCCGTCTTCGACGCCATGTCGGGAGAGAGAGGCTTGTCGTGATACTCCTTATAAACCTCGGGGTCCGATTGCGGATTGGTAAACGACTGCGTGCTGTAGCGGATGCCGGGGATGTGGTGCTTCTCCCACTTCTCGCTGTATTCAATGGTCTTAATGCCAAGAAAGGCCAGTCCAAGGATGAAGGTGAGCACCAGGAAGAGGACCAGCAGGCCTTTTTTGCGCATCTCCGCGCTCCACACACCCATGGCCATGGTAAAGCTCGAGGTAATCAGCACCGCCGTATTGCCGGTGCCCCATCCGATATTCAACTGGTGCGACGCCTCAACGAACGCCGGATAGTACCAGTTGCGCATGATCATGTAGGCCGTAAACAAGCCGCCGAAAAACATGATTTCCGTGAGCAGGAAGAGCCACATGGCAAAGTTTGTGGCGTCGAACTGCTGGCCGACAGATTCGAAATGGTGGCGCTGATAAGCCGGATGCTCCCCGTGGTGAGCATCGCCGGCTTCCGCCAGCGCGCCGTTGGCCGTTGCGGTACTATCCGACACTCGCCACCTCTTTCTGTTGCTTCTTCTCCAGCCACTCGTAGTCGTAGGCCTCGTGATCCACGATGGGAATCTCGACGAAGTTTTCCGTCAGCGGCGGCGATTGGATCGTCCACTCCAGTCCGGTCGCCTGCCACGGATTGTCGCCCGCGATCTCTCCGTACTTCAGCGACCACGTCAAATACAGGATCGGCAGCAGGTAGCCCACGCCCAGAATGGTGGCGCCCGCAGTCGAAAAGACGTTCAATGACTGGAACTCCGCCGGGTACGCGGCATAGCGGCGCGGCATGCCCAGCGTACCCAGTATGAACTGAGGGAAGAAGGTGAAGTTGAAGCCGATAAATGTCACGATGGCCGCGAGTTGCGAAATCTTCTCCGGATACATGCGTCCTGTCCACTTCGGCCACCAGAAGTGGATACCCGCCAGGAAGGCCATCAGCATGCCGCCCACCATGACAAAGTGGAAGTGCGCCACGATGAAGTATGTCTCGGTCAGGTGAATGTCGGTGCCCGACGCGCCGAGGAACACTCCCGTCATGCCGCCTATGGTGAACAGCCCCATAAATCCGAAGGCGTAGAGCATCGGCGTCTCGAAGGTGATCGATCCCTTGTAGAGCGTGAACGCCCAGTTGAAGATCTTGATGGCAGAGGGCACGGCGACCAGCATGGTCAGCAGCGAAAACACCAGCATGGAGTAATTGGAGATGCCCATGATGAACATGTGGTGCGCCCACACAAAGAAGGCGAACACCGCAATTGCCACCGAGGAGAACGCAACCGCCGTATACCCGAATACGCGTTTGCGGCTGAAGGTTGAGATCACTTCAGAGATGACGCCCATGCCGGGCAAAATCATGATGTAGACGGCCGGATGCGAGTAGAACCAGAAAAGGTGCTGGAACAGAAGCGGATCGCCGCCCTTGGCCGGGTCGAAGACGCCGATGTTGAGCGTGCGCTCCAGAACGACCAGGACCAGCGTGATGGCCAGTACCGGCGTGCCCAGCACCATCAGGATGCTGGCTGCGTAATTTGACCACACGAAGAGCGGCAGCCGGAACCACGTCATGCCGGGCGCGCGCATCTTGTGGATCGTGACGATGAAATTGAGCCCGGTGAAGATCGAGCTGAAGCCGGCCACAAAAATCGCCAGGCCCGTGGAAATGACGTGCGTGTTCAGATAGTGCGTTGAAAGCGGCGTGGTGAATGTCCAGCCCGTGTCAACGCCGCCGGCGGCCATGGTGTAGATCACCATGCAGCCCGCAATGATGTAGAGATACCAGCTGAGCAGGTTGATCTTCGGCAGCGCCAGATCCTTGGCCCCGACCATGATCGGAATAATAAAATTGCCAATGGTGGCGGGCACCGACGGCACCAGGAAGAGGAAGACCATGATGACGCCGTGCATGGTGAACACCTTGTTATAGGTGTCAGCGGCCATCAGATCCGTCTGCGGCGTCAACAGTTCCAGGCGGATGAGGCCGGCCAAAGCTCCGCCGATAAAGAAGAAGAATGTAATCGAGATCAGGTACAGCGTGGCGATCCGCTTGTGGTCGCCGGTCAGCAGCCAGCTCAGCAGGCCGTTCTCCTTGGTCAGGAAGTTCATCTTGGGAATCCTGGCCGTGGACTGATCGGGAAGATTGACAATGGTGGTGGCACTCATGGGTTCACCCCCTTCTGCGCAGCGGGCGCATTGCCTGCAGGCGCTGCTTTGCCGCCCTCACTCTCAGGGAGCAGGTCGGTTGTGTTGAGAGTTTGCTGGACTCTATAGTCGGAATCTAAGTTTTTGATGTATTCAACTAGGGCAATCACGCCTTCTTCGCTCACTTGGCCCTGATACGTGGGCATGATGGGCGCATATCCCTGTGTGATGTGTTGCGACGGATTCAGGATGGCATCGCGCAGGTAGGCGTCATCTGCAGTGATCGTCTGGCCGGTCGCGAGCGTCAGCTTGGAATCGTAGACGTTGGCCAGGCTGGGTCCGCGCGCATCGGGCCGCGTATTGTGGCAGGCATTGCAGCTCAGGCTGGCGAACAACCGCTCGCCATTCTGCGCCAGCGAGTTGCCGCTCGTCGAGCTGTCGAGCCACTTCTTGAAGTCGTCCGGCGTCATCACCACCACGTCGCCGATCATCTGCGAGTGGTTGGTGCCGCAATACT
>CAZKJB010000176.1:0-8324 GCA_964552975.1 uncultured Occallatibacter sp.
TTGTCGCGCACATTCTGAACCGTCGTGCCGCCAACCAGATCCTTGATCTCGCCCACAAAGTCGATGCGCGTGTACTCCGCGCCGCCGCGCTTGGCCAGCGATAACTCCCGGCCTGGAATTTTCATGATGATGGGCACAAAATACTCGGCGCGATTCAGTTGAAAGTAGTCGATCTCCATAGCGATAGTCAGGTCGGTGATCGGATCCTCAAGCATCAGCGCGTCTTCAAGCTGGCGCTCGCGATCAACGTCGTTGAATTTGCTGAACACTTTGCCGGCGTAGTATCCCTGGCGATAGTCAAGCTTCGCATCCAGATTCTGTGTCAGTGCAATTTTGATGCGCCGGAACTTGCCGTTCTCGTCGCTATTCGTCGTGTAGTAACCGAGAATGTAGTAATCCGAAATCGCCTGCTGCGCCTGCACAATCCCGCGCGAAAGATCGTTGTTATCGAGATAAGCCTTGCCACCGGTATCGGCGGCAATGGCATAAAGCGAATCCTGCGACTGCTGGAAGTTCGAAGTAAGCGTCTGTGCCGAGGCTCCCGTATACATTGCCTGGCCGCCGGGTGAGCCCTGAGTCGCATCACCCATGGGTGCTTGCGCAACCAAGCCGCGCGCATCCACTGTCCAGATGGAGACGCCAGCCTTGATCGCCGCGTCTGCCGTTGCATGCATCTGCGCCTGATTGTCGATGCCGTTCAAGCGAAGGCCGCTGGCAAAGTAGAGCAGCGACTTCTTCTCACTTACGTTGCCGAGCATGTGGGCCGCCGTCTGCAGGGCTGAAAGCTGCCGGTCAGTATTAAATACGTTGAACTCGCTGTCGTCCTGCCCGAAGGCCGCGCCTGTATCGGCGCTGCTGGCATCGTCAACGCTATCCGCAGTGCCCTGCCCTTCACCGACAACCAACGTCTCGAGAATGCTCAAGAGACGATTGCGGTCAGACGTAAAGTCCTGCAGGATGTCGACCGACCCACCGTTGTAGCGCATGATCGAAACCAGATCGACGGTCGTCAGTTGCGTGCGGACGAATTGCTCCGCTGCCGTCAGCGCGCGCATCTCGTCGGCAGGCGGCAGAGCCGTCATGTCAAAATAAAGCGCCAACAGCCGGTGATCCTTGTAGCGCTCGCTGTCCATCGATTCCGGCGCAATCTGCGTGTTCGCAAGGCGGTTATAGATTGTGACGTTTTCATTTGCGGGCGCCTCAGGCGGCAGCGGCTTGGCAATTACTGAAAGATCCTGCGGCTCGCAATAACGGATTGTCTGCGGCGCGCCATCCTCGGTCAGCGTGAAATCTTTCGCCGTGAGCCCGTGAATCGGATTTCCCTGTTTGTCCTTTACTTCTACCGCTTCAATCACGAGTTCCGACTTAACTGAGAGCGTAAAGCTCTGCGTCTGCCCCGGCAGTTTGTTCTGGCCGACCTGCTGCGGGCCCGCCACAGTGGTGGCGGCAAGCAGCAAGACGAGTGCGCTCGGGTATCGCATCTTCAAAACCTCAAGTGAAGTGTGGTTGAAAGGCTGCGCATCGCGCCCGTGGAAACCGGCAAACCAAACTGGGTACTGGTCACGAAGTTATTCCAATTCGTAAAGGCAACATGGTTGAGCGTGTTCGTCGAGTTCACGGCGACATCGAGATAGAGTTTTCCGTGCGGGCGAAACGTGCGTGCCAGCGAGCTGTTGAACGTAAACTGGTCCGGCCCCGTAATGGAATCTCTGCTCGCGGTTCCCCATTGGCCCGCAACGGGCGATGTATAGGCCGCAGCGTTCAGATGCGCGCTCGTTCCAGAACTGTAAATGGACGCACCCGTCAGGTCGGGCCGGATGATGTTGGTGAATCCCGTGCCGGGAACTGCGGAAGGATAGAGCGGCGTCTCGGGTAGGCCGGTCCCGAAGCCGACCGTTCCCAGAATTGTCCACTCTTTCAGGGCCTTGCCTCTCCATCCGCCGAGTAATGTGCCGCCTTCGAGCCCCTGGCCGCTGGTATATTGCGCTTGCAGATTCAGCAATTGGCGCTGGTCAAATGTTGAAAGAGCTCGCTCGGCCCGCGGATTGAGCCAGTTTTGTGCAACGGCGGCCGACGGCGTAGAGAGCGATGCCGACTGGGTCGCTCCGCCGCTTGCTATGGCATGGCCCTGCCCGCCGAGATACGCGTCGTCGTCAATCGACTTCGAATACGTGTACGTCATCGACGCCGCAAAGCCGCTCCGCAGCCTGCGCCGCAATTGCAACATGCCGGCATTGCGGATCGAATTGCCGTTCGAGCTTTCGTAGACAAACCCCGATGGGCATCCGGGACAGGGATTCGCCTCGCCGAGCGGATAGCTGTTCGGGAGGATCTCCTGCGGCCCGTGCGTGCCTTTAACTCCGGTGTAAGTTGCCGTCATCTGCAATGCAAAGGGCATATCGCGTTGCACCGATAACTGCCAACTCTGCGCGTATCCAATGCGGAAGGCGGGGTCGATGCCGAAGGTATTGCTTGTGATAGAAGAACATGGGTTGAATCCGCTGGCGAGTGTCAGCGGGCAGGCCGCGCTGTTCTGAACAATTAGGCTCTTCGAAAGCGGCGCTTGCTGCGCCATCTGAAGCACGATGTTTTGATACACCGAAGTGTCGGGATAGATTCCATAGCCGGCGCGAATCACCACCGTCGAAGCGGGGATGGGCCTCCACGAGATGCCAATTCGCGGTTCAAACATCTTTTTCTCAGGCTGGATGAGAGAAGACGGAAGATGGTCTCCGGTGATGAGCCCAACCGGGCTGCTGCCCACGACGGGCGCGACGGATGCGAATCCTTTCGCGACGTCGAGATTGACCAAACGCCCGAAGAGCTCCGAGATCGGCGCACTGTAGTCCCACCGCATCCCAACGTTGATGGTCAGGATTGGCATAATGCGCCAGTCGTCGTTGAAGTTGAGCGAATAGACGGGCTCGCGAAAATACTTGTCGGCATTGCCAAAGGCAATTTGGCTCGTGTCAGGAACGCCGATGAGAAAGTCCGCGAGATCGGAGCCGCTAGTCGAGCTTGCGGCCGCGCCTTGCGTGGCGGCGCCGGTAAATGTGAACGCGCCGCGCGAATTCTGCTGGAAGTAGTCGTTATATTCCTGCTTGCGGAATTCGCCACCGACGGTGATATTGTGCTTGCCGTGGTAGATCAGCGTTGATCCCGTGAACGCGTCACTGCGGTTGCGGTTGAATGAGCTGTTTCCATCGCTCAATCCGGAAAATCCCGAGGAGAAGTTCAGCGAAGGCGGCCCCCAATCAGCGGGATCCTGATCGTTGCCCGAGATATTGGCCGTACCGGAAATGTTCTCGCGATTCTCAAAATTAGGCGTCACTTCAGTCCGCAGCCGGCTGAAGGCATAGCTGGCAAAAACAAACATGCGGGGCTTGAGCCGGTGCGACAAGTGGATGTTCGTGTTGATTCCGAGCGTGCCGGTGTGGTCGACAAAACCAAAGAGATTCACGCTGTCAGAACGCGTGCTCAGCATGTTGAACCCACCGTAAACCTCGTCGCGGCGGCCCAGCTGCTTGTCGAGCCGGAACTGCGGCGCATCCACATGCGAGTTGTTCAAAATCGGCGCCTGGTAGTTGTAGATCGACCCGTTGGAGAGGTTGGCTTGCGGATAAAGTTGCAACAGCGCCTTCGCCTGCGCGCTCACCGGAACCTGGTTGCCCGGGTAGGGTGTGCCGGTCGCTGGATTGTAGACCGTCAGCGGCTGGCCAAGCACATTCACAAGGCCGGAAAGGTTGCCGTTCCGCTCGGCTTGCGTCGGCACAAGACCAGGGAAAACTTGCGCGTTGCTATTGCGGGTCCATTGGTAGTTCGCAAAAAACGTCGGCCCGCGCGGCATCAGATGCGGAATCCTGAGCGGCCCTTGCAATGTGACAACGCCCGTGAAATCGTTGTAGGTCGGCTTCGCAAACTCTGCGCCTGTCAGCGAGAATTGCTTCGCATCGAGCGCCGAGTTTTCGACGGTTGCCGCAAATCCACCGGTATACAGGCCTTTGCTTCCCGAGCGTGTGTTTCCGAAGGCCGCATTGGTCGCGTATTGCGAGGTGGCAGCGTTGTTCACACTGCCCTGCACCAGCAAGCCGTCCGCACTCTGTTCATTTTCCTCCGGTGCTTTAGGAATTTCTGTCGGTGCAGCGCCTTGTGCACCGGCCTGCGCGGTCTTCGACCCCTCGGGCTTGCTGGCCGTCGCGACGGTTGGAGCTGGCACAGCGGGCAACGCTGCAACTGCAATCGTGGGTTTTGCTGCCTGCGCTTGCGACGTGATCTGGTCCGGCGGCAAAAGTCTTAGATCCCATGCGCCCGCGGGAGTGTTGGCCGCAATGGTCACGTCTGCATGGACCGGCGCAAACAGCAGCATCGCGACATCAATCGTCCAGTTGCCATCCGGCAGATCGTCGAATGTGTACGCGCCCGCCTGATCGGTGACTGCAGTGAAAGTCTTTGCACCCTGCGTTGCTGTGACGGTCGCTCCGGGAAGCGGCAGCCCTCCGAACGTCACGACTCCGCGATAGGGAGAAGCAGTAGCCAGGGATGAAAGCGCGAGCGATGCCAAGATGAAAACGAATTGTCGAATTCGATCCATGCGCTTTCTTCTCCGCTACTGCGTCCCTAAACCCTGCTTTTCTCTTCCCTCGTTCCCTTGTTTCCTGCTTTTCTCAATTCGCCGAAGGCTGCTCGATCTGATCAATCACGATCACGTCGGCCTGTGTCTTCATCGCTTCGAGCTTGAGCCCAAGTTGCTCCTGAAGCGCCGTGAACAACGACGGCCCTCCATTCTCTGAGGCGTTGTCGCTCGGGCTGGGATCGCCGCCCTTGGTCATCGCGGCAGACGCGTCGTCCGGCGTCCAATCCAGCTTGTAATCGAAGTTGCCCGTCAGCCCCGTTTTATCCACAACTGCGCGCCCAAGCTGCCCCGACAGAAGGTGCGCTAGCCCTTGCATGCCCGTTCCAACGGATTCAATATGGCTGCGGCCCGTCATCATGAGCATGCGCCTGCCCGGCGCGGGTTCAGGTGCGGTTCCCGGCGCGGGGCCTGGTCCCGGTCCCGGATCTGTAATCTGTGCATGCGGTGGGTCGGGCTTCGATGCCGTCAATTTGCTGCCGCTCTTGGCAACGACCAGCTCGTACACTGGCAGCTCACGCGTCTCATGATGAAACTTGAGACCACAGCGGTCTTCGAAAAGCGATATAAGCATCTCCTTCCGCTGCTCAATGCTAAGCGCTTTCAACTTCGGCGCATCTTCGGGCGCGACCTTCGCTTGGATGTCAAGCATGGTGGTCTTCGTCCAACTTGGCCAGCCGAGGATTTGGTCGTCTTCCACGCCGAAAGATTCGCGCAATACGATCTGCAAAGACACGTTTGTGATCCTGATGCCATCCGGGGTGAAATTAATCATGGAGCCGCGCTGATCAGGCGCGCTGGGCTTGATCGTCGCCGCATCCCACGCGGGTGGCTGAGTGTCGGCTGGTGACGCCTGCAGTTTAGGAGTCGAACTGGCGGGCGCAGCCGCAGCCGGAGGTGCGGGAGTGGGCGCACTCGCCTGCGCAGCCAGGCCATGCGCCACAAGAAAAATGCACGCAGCAACGGTCTGCGTCATCCAGTTCCAATGGCGAACAGTTACCTGATCCACTTTGCACAAATCTCCGAATTGAGTTTGTTTCGACTTGGAGCCGCTGGCAGATCCTGGGTTCTGCGTTTGTGTTGGGGAGGGCGTCACTTTAGAGACGTGTGACGCCCGGATTCGTTCGCTGAATCAGAGAAAATTTCCATTTCTAGTTCGCTGACGGCTTGTCGATATGATCGATCACGATCACATCGTCCGGAGCCTTGGTCGCCGTGAACTTTAACCCAAGCGTCTCCTGCATCGCTGTGTACAAACTCGGCGGCGCATCGGGATTGTCGCCCGCCCCCGGCGGCGTGGGAGGAACTGCTCCGCGGAACTGCGCAAACTGCGAATCGTCCGGCGTCCACTTCAAGGTGAAGTCGTACCTCGCGGTCAATCCCGTTTGATCCACGACGGGCCTGTCGGTCACGGCTGACTGCATTCCGAAGGCAAAGTCTTTCATCGACATGTTCCGTACAGATAGGTCTCCCAGGCCTCTAAATCCGAAGCCCTGCGGATCATTTGGTCCCGCTGTAGTCTCCTTCATCTTCGGTCCGCCAGGAGCAAGCTGGATCACGTATACGGGAAGCTCCCGTTGTTCGCGATGAAACTTGAGCGCGAACCGGTCGACCAGTAACCCTTGCAGAATGTCGCCCATCTGCTTGATATTTGGTCTCCCCGGCACATCGGGAACGCCGTCGATGTCATAAAGATCGGTCGCCAGCCAGTCCGGCGCGCCAACGATCTGCTTCGCATGGAGCCCAAAGCCAATTGCAATCATGTCGTTCACGTCGAAGTTAAAAGTCCTGAAGTGCGTGCCGTTAAATCCGAACCCCTTCCCCCTCGCACCCGGTTGACTCGGCTTGATGGTCGCCACTTCGAGGCTCGGATGTGCATCCGCCGCCATCGGTTTAACCGGCTCCGGAATCGGCCACGCCGCATCTTCCGTCGTGCGGTCCAGATTCAGCGCCAGCGGGTTCGGCCCTTGCGTCCAGGTGCCTGTAATCGTCTTACCATCGGGGCTCATCGTCCCTTCGTATTTGCCGCCGATCGCGTCCATTGTGAAGGTCAATTTGAGGTTTTCAAATGCGGTCTTATCCGCAACAATCGGTTGACCACCCTGGTCGATGCTGTAGAAGGTCAGCTTGTAACTCGCGTCAGCACTCTTCACGATCTTGATCTCGGTACGCAGATCGCGATTGGCCTGCGCAATATGCAGCGTCCCCTGCCAGATCCCCACAAGGTCAGTCGGTGAAGCAGCCGGCGCAGTGCTCTGCGAGGGAGCCACGGAGGTTGGCGCAGTTGCCGGGGCGGAAGTCTGCGCGACCGCATCTTTCCCACCAGCCGCCAGAAGAACCGTCCATGTCGCAATCCCTGCGAGTGCCGCGAACGCTCGCGCGCAAAAATGAAAATTATCCCCTGCCTGTTCCGTTCTCATTGCGGAAAACTCCCTTTCCACACCCGCGACCACTATTTGCGAGCGACTCCATTTATTGGTTTCTTGATTGCGAGAAGGATACACCCGGTAAGACGTTCCTACGTTTCCATTGTTTCAATTGTTCCAACCCTTTTCTCGGGTCGGTTCGCTCACAGTCTTCTCCCATCTTCTCAATTCGCCGACGGTTGCTCGGCATGATCGATCACCAGCACTTCTACTGGGGCCTTCTTTGCCTCCAGCTTCAATCCAAGTTGCTCCGGAAGAGCCGCAAAAATCGAGGTCGCGTCCACTGGGGAGCCATTCAAAAGCGTCGGCTCCGGATATTGCTGCGAAACGCCGTTGAGCACAAAGTCGTAGTAACCCTTCAATCCGGTCTGGTCGACGACCACGCGGGTGCCAATCTCATTGAAGTGCGATAACCATGTCGCCATCTCGTTCATCGGCCATGCCGTAGCCGTAATTTGATTTGGTCCCGTTGGGCGGATACCGGGAAGATGCGCTCCCGGCGGCGCCGGAGTTCCAGGCGGCGGAAACGCGGAGATCTCGACTTCCTTCATCTTCGGTCCGTCCTTTGCTGCCACGAGCGCATACACGGGAAGATCGGCTGTCTTGAAACTCACCTTCAAAGCAAAGCGCTCGGCGAGCAGCGACTGCAGCATCAGCCGCACCTCCTCCAATTTCTGTTGGAATCCGAGTTTGCTGAAGGCTTCGATATCCGCGTCGCTCCCCTTCGCCTTGATATCAAAATGCGCGGTGGTCATCCATCCGGCAGCGCCAATGAGCTGGTCGTCTGAGCGAAAGTTGTAGGCCAGCATCAACAGGTCTTTCAGCGTGACGTGCGTTGCCGAAAAGTTTCCCACTGAGAGCGCGAAGTTAAGGCCAGGCCGCGGGTCGTCGTTCGGCTTGACTGTCGCAACTTCGAACGATGGCTTTGTGGCGCTGTCAGGATGAAAAATTTGACCCTGCTGAGCGCGGATAGGAGTTACTGCAGCCGCCAACGCTGCAGCGGCGATCAACAGCACCGCGTTGCTGCTCAGTTTCCTCATCGGCATTTGCACCTCGGCGCGCACGACGCGGCCTTGCATCATCTGTTCAGGCGGGATGGCGACTCATCCTCTTAGACACCGGCTTGGTCCCGTTTGTTCCCGCAATCACTAGTTCGCCGACGGCCGCTCGGCATGTTCGATAACGAGCACTTCGACCGGGGCCTTTTGTGAGACAAGCATTAGACCGAGTTGCTCCTTGAGGGCGGTGAAGAGTGACGGACCGTCAGC
>CAZKJB010000177.1:0-8297 GCA_964552975.1 uncultured Occallatibacter sp.
CATATTCTTTGAGGACGTCGGCCGGTCCATCGCCCAAAAGCAGAAACACGTTGCGTGTGGACGTAGCTTCAACGCCGCGAAAGATCGCTTCTTCCTGAGTGAATTCAAAGCTGCCTTGTGGTTGGCCAACAAAAATTCCCCACCCCGCAGGACTGATGACCCATGGAATCTGCACGCGCGCGCCGAACGTGCGGTAGCCCGGAGCCACTTGCCCATTTTCGAGCCCTTCGCGCGTGCCGCGCCGATCGAGGGTGTTAATTCCCTCGCCGAGACCAAAGACGGGGCCTTCGAGAGGGAAGTGAATGTTTGTGCTCAAGTCCTCAAAGCGGATCTGCTGACGAGTTTTTCCGTTTTCCAGAATGGCGACCGTTAATGGGCTCGATTCGATGCGGACCGAATATTCTCCCCAGGAGACAGTATGCGAGCGGACTGCAATTAAATGTTCCAACGGGGCCGACCAGGCGCTGTCAAGGACACCGAGCTCGCGTTCAGGCGCCGCAGCCGTCACGGGGGCAATGCCGATACGCAGGGTATTTGCAGTCATTGCCGTGAGCGAGAGGTCGACGGCGCCGGGAGTTCCCGCGAGAGACGCCGATTCTTCGCCTGCAGGAATTCCTGCAGCCTCGCTTGCAGCAATTTCCCCATCTCTATTCGCCAGAATTCCGGCGGCATGAACGCGGCCGGCGAACAGCAACCGCGCCGATGCCGCGCCCGCGCCGGCCAAAAGCGACCTTCGAGAAATCGTTTGCCGCACCTCGAACCCTCCGCCTGCAACCCGATCCATCGTAGACGTCCGCTTCAGGAGAGCGCAAAGCAGAAATTCGCGTTTTTTGGGAAATGTGTATTTCTGGAGAAGTGCTTATTTCTGTTGTAGCTTGAATCCGCTTACAGGAGCTGGCAACGTGCATGCATGCTTGCGGACTCCGCCCAGAAACGTGGCAATGGTTTGCGTAACAATGGGCTCGACGGTTTCGTGGTCGACTCCGTTGCCCGCGAAGTTCATATGTGTTGCGTCGTCGATGACACCAAGCCATTGGCAATGCGATACGTCTCCGGGCAGTACTTGCCAGGGGACCTGTCGCGCCTGAGGTCCGCCTTGCAGCGACTGATCGCGCGTGCCGGTAAGAATCAAAACGGGCTTGCGAATGCCGCTCCATGCATCTTGAGGAAAAATGACGCCGGACCCTTCAGGCGAGAGGGCGACATAAGCGTCGAAGCGATCCTGGCCGCCTGGGGGCGAGGACACGCCGATGATGTTTTTCGCTCCCGCTTCGAGCATTACGGTTTCAGCGCCCATGGAGTGGCCGAGCAGCACGCGAAACGGCGCGTGGCATTGGCTCTCGGCCCATTTGAGCGCTACGCCCACATCCAGCAGGCGGTCTTGTTCCGCGTTCTTGTCGGCAACCAGGTTCGTCAGGCCGTCAACGACGCCATCCTTGCGCACGTCGGAAGCGAGCGCTGCGAGGCCGCTCTCCCTGTGGCCCATCACGACGGTGGTGTATCCAAGATGAGCCATCGCGTGTGCGAGATAACGATAGCCTTCCTCGGAGCCGCCCGCGCCGTGGGAGATGACCGCCAGCGGAGCGCAGCCCGAACCCGCTCCTTCAGCGGTGTAAAGCATCAGCGGGGTCGACTGGCCGTCAGCGCGCGGGACGTTGAGATGCTGCTGCGCGATGCTACCTTGCGGGAGCCCCGCTGCAGCGGCAACGACCAGAACAAACAGTGCGACGCTCCGGCGAGGTGCGGACATGGAGGGCCTCCGATTCTGTAGACGAGCGGGTGGTTCGTGAATTGTGCGAAATGCGCTGCCGCTGACGCAGCGGCCGAAACTCGCCGAATCTAAAGCGTCTGCATTTAGCGCTGCACGCGATGCAGGACGACTTGAGCCGACACCGGCGGACGGCCTAAGGGACTGCGCGACGGATCCGATCCATCCGGCGCAGGGCCAATTGCCGGGCGAGGCGTCTCGGGCTGCGCTGCTGCTCGGGATGGCGGTGGACCCTGGCTCATGGCACGCTCAAGTTCAATCGTATCGCCGGCCAGTTTTCCTTGATAGGAGTTGCTGCCGGCCTTGAAGCTGATGTTCGATCCGTCGACTGTGCCGTCCGTGATCGAAATCGGCGCATCGTAACCGCCCGCCCAGCCCACGCCGATGCCTTCAACGCTACCCGTCAGCTTGCTGCCATCCTGGCGCAGGATGAAAATTTGCGTGCCGCCTTCCTGCGTCGGCCGCCAGAGGCCGCTGAAGCCAGCGCCGGACGGTACCTCGCGCTCCCACACCGCCACTTGCGGGCGAAACGTGATTGCCTTTGCGGCGATCGTTGCTGTGGCTGACGCGAGGCCGGGCGACGTTGCCTCAACCGTGATGGTGCCGGCCGACTTTGCCGATTGCACCAGCGCCATGCAAAGGCCGCTGAACGCCTTGCGCGAAGCGCCCTTGTCAGGATCATGATCGGTGGGATCGCCACTGCCGACACCGACAAGTTTGCCCGCGCCCGTCACCTTGAATGTCACATTATTGTCGGTGATCGGCACAACGCGGCCCTGCGCGTCGCGCACTTCGACGGCAAACATGGCGACGTCTTCGCCGTCGGCAAGTATTTCGCTTCGATCCGTGGTGATCGCGAGCGCTGCCGGTGCGCCGGTGGTCTCGCGCTTCACAGTCATCGCCAGCTTGTCGTCCTTGTAACCGCGCGCCTCAATCGCGCCTGGAGCGTAAGCAACATTCCACGCCAGGTGCTCGTTCTTCTTCATCTCTTTCATGCCCAGACTTTGGCCGTTGAGAAAGAGCTCGACCTTGTCCATGTTCGAATGAACCCAGACTGCAATTTCCTTGCCTTCCATGCCCGGCCAGTTCCAGTGCGGAAATAGATGCAGAACCGGCTGCGCCGTCCACCACGACTGGTAGTAGTAGAACGTGTCCTTGGGGAAGCCGCACATGTCGATGAAGCCGTATTGCGAGCTGATGTTGGGCCAGCCATCCGGCGAGGGCTCGCCGCGATAGTCGAACCCGGTCCACACAAAGCCGCCGGCAAGCCAGGGACGCGCATCGCAGAATCTCCACCAGCCTTCAGCGGAGGCGCGGCCGGTCGTCGTATAGGGATCGTATGAGCTGACGTAGCCCTTATCGAAATCCGTTACGTAGATTCCGCGCGTGCAGACGGCGCTCACCGTCTCCGTGCCGATCACGGGTTTTTCGGGATGCGCCTTGTGATAAGCCTCGGCGCCCGGATCCATGTAGTTGTAGCCGACGACGTCGCAAACCGCCAGTCCGCCGGTTCCAATGGCGCCAGTGGGCGCAATCGATACCGGGCGCGTTCCGTCGTGTCGCGTGGCGAGAGCCTTCATCGCCGTGAGAATGTGTACGCCCTTTTCGGTATTCGCCGTGCCCTCTTCGTTGCCCATCGACCACATGAAGACGCAAGGATGATTCCGGTCGCGCCGGACAAGATTTTCGAATTGACTCAACCCTTCGGGGTTCGACGACATCATCCGCGTCTCGTCGAAAACCAGCATTCCCAGCTCGTCGCAGGCATTGAGCAGCTCCGCCGTCGGCGGATTGTGCGAGGTGCGCAGGCCATTACAGCCCATCTCCTGGAGTTTGCGCACGCGGTAATACTGCACCGCATCAGGCAAAGCGGCGCCTAAGCCGGCGTGGTCCTGGTGGTTGCAGGTGCCTCTCACTTTCACCGGCTTGCCATTCAGCAGCAGGCCCTTCTCGGCATCCATTTTGATCGAGCGAATGCCGAATCGCGTCTCGCTGCGATCGACGACGTCGCCACCCGCGCGCACTTCCGTCACAAGCGTGTAGAGATTTCTCTCTTCGAGCGACCACAGCTCGGGTGCGCTCACCGTCATCTTCTGTTCGTAACTCTGCTCGGCTCCTGAGTTGATCGCTGCCGTAGCCGTGACCGTCTTGCCTACCGGTTTCCCCTTGGGATCGACAACGGTCGAGACCACGCGAGTGTTCGCGATTGTTAGGCCCTCGTTGTCGACTTCGGTGCGTATGGAGAGCGTCGCGGTTCCGGGATTAATCTCCGAGCTAACGAACGTTCCCCAATGTTTCACATGGACGGGATTGGTCTTCGACAGCCACACGTGGCGATAGATTCCTGCGCCTTCGTAAAACCAGCCGTCGCTCAGTGTCGCGTCAACGCGAACCAGCAGAACATTTCTGCCGCCGGTATTCGCGAAGTCGGTCACGTCGAAGCGGAATGGATCGTAGCCGCCGCTATGCCGTCCTATGTAGAAGCCGTTGAACACCACCATCGTTTCGCGGTAAGCCGCGTCGAACTCGATCACCAGCCGCTTGCCGGTATCTGAAGCGGGGATCTCGAACACGCGCCTATACCAGCCGACACTTGTGGCCGGGTAGTTGCGCCCGAGCGGGTAGAATCCTTTGCTCAGAAGCCCGGGATCGTTTAGAAACGGCAGTTCGATCGCCCAGTCGTGGGGCAGATCGACGGGCTTCCAGTCGCTATCGTCGAATGCCAGAGATCCGGCGGGAAGAAAGTTGCCGGTCTTTTGGAAGTTGCCAGTCCTGCCGCTGCCGAATCCAAAGTCTTTCGCAGAATCGTTCGCGTCGCCCAGCTGGAAGCGCCAACCGAAGTCGAGCAGCAGCCGTTCGCGGACCGGCGCTGTCTGCGCCATCCCGTCCGGCGAGGTTGTCTTTGCCGAAGCACCTGGCGGCAGAGGGCCAGCAGCCTCGCCGGCGGCCTGCATCGCGGCATCGAGTGGAGTCATGCCATGAGCCGCCGCTACGGCTGGCGCAAGCAGACTGGTTTTGAGCATGTCACGGCGTGAAAAGGTTTTCATTCGTACCCTCTCAAAATTGCTATTGGATCAGGTCTACGGGACGGCTAGCGAGCCGCCAGAAAGTCTTCCGACGAAGGGATATTTCGCTCATTGCGCGGCCCCACCGGGATTCTAGCAGCGACGGGCGGAGCATGAGAGCCGGAATCTTTTGCTTATCCCGTTCAACATTAGTGTTCAAGAACAGTCCGAGATTAGCCCTTTCGGCCGCGGACCACTTCCTTGGCTTCGGCAGCGCCGCCGGCCGGAGCTTCCGGCACTTCAGCCTTTGCGGTGCCCACGTTCAAACGCTTGCGCAGCTCGGCGTCAATTTTGGCGTACACGTCCTTATTCTCTTTCAGGAATGTCCGCGTGTTCTCTCGGCCCTGCCCAATGCGCTCGCCAGAGTAGCTGTACCAGGCGCCCGACTTCTCCACAACGTTGTGCGTGACCGCCAAATCCAGCACGTCGCCCTCGCGGCTGATGCCTTCGCCGTAAAGAATGTCGAACTCGGCCTCGCGGAAGGGCGCGGCAACCTTGTTCTTCACGATCTTGACCTTGGTGCGCGAGCCAACCACTGTGTCGCCCTCTTTAACAGCGGCGATGCGGCGGATATCAATGCGCACTGACGAGTAAAACTTCAGCGCGCGGCCGCCTGTGGTGGTCTCAGGGTTGCCGAACATGACGCCAATCTTCTCGCGGATTTGATTAATGAAGATGAGAGCGGTGCGGGACTTAGAGACTGTACCGGTGAGCTTGCGCAGCGCCTGCGACATCAATCGCGCCTGCAAGCCCATGTGGCTGTCGCCCATTTCACCATCGAGCTCGGCCTTGGGAACCAGAGCGGCGACGGAATCGACGACCAGAACGTCTATGGCGCCGGAACGAACCAGAGCTTCAGTGATTTCGAGGGCCTGCTCGCCGCTGTCCGGCTGCGAAACCAGCAGATTGTCGATATCCACGCCGAGCTTCTTGGCGTAGCTGGGGTCAAGCGCGTGCTCGGCATCCACGAAGGCCGCCAGGCCGCCGGCCTTCTGAGCCTCGGCAATAATCTGGAGGGTAATCGTCGTCTTGCCCGAAGATTCGGGGCCGAAGATCTCGGACACCCGGCCGCGCGGCACACCGCCCACGCCCAGGGCCGCGTCGAAGCTGATTGAACCGGTGGAAATGACAGCAATGGGCAGGAGTGCCTCACGGGAGCCGAGCCGCACAATGGACCCCTTCCCAAACTGCTTTTCTATCTGCGAAAGGGCTAGTTCTACAGCTTTGGCGCGGTCGTCGACGATGGCCATTAGGGAGGGCTCCTCAAGAATGCTCGCCTTGCGCATCTCGTGCTGTCCGGGCAGGAAACGGCAAGGGGCTTGAATTGGATTTCGATGGGATTGTAGCAGGACGAGACAGGGAAAGACAGGAGAAAATGGCGAAGAAAGGGAGAAAAACCAAGGCGCGCCTAAGTGATGCGTGACGGCGGATACACTCAAATCGCTTCATCATGCATCAATCGGCAAAATGATGTATATTCGCGTTGGTTGCATCAAAGTGGAAATTGATGCATACTTGGCTTGTGAGAACAACAATCACTCTTGATGACGACGTCCACGAGTTCGCTTTGTATTACGCCCGTGCGCGAGGCCTTACGCTTAGCGCGGCGATTGAAGAGCTGATTCGGAAAGCGCAGGCTCCAGCGAAGCCAGAGCCCGATATCAGACGAGGTCCAAACGGCTTTCCCTTGCTTCCTCCCAGCGGCAGAACAATCACATCCGAGATGGTGAAGCAGATCGAAGAGGAAGAGTTTGATCCGAAAAAAATTGCTTGATTTGAATGTCTTGATCGCGCTCACTGACGACAGTCACCAACAATACGAGAGAGCGTGGTCTTGGTTAAGAGCATCCGGTCAGCAGAGTTGGGGCCTTTGTCCGCTGACTGAGGCTGGGTATGTCCGCGTAACGACGAACCCAGCGGCGCATTCGGGCGCGCGAACGCTCGCAAAGAGCGCAGCTGTTCTTAGGGAGCTAATGCGGGAACCCGGCTATTGCTATTGGCCAATCGCTGAGAGTTGGGCCACGCTTACGGCGCCATTCGCAGATCGCATCTTTGGCCACCAGCAGGTTACGGACGCATACCTGCTCGGCTTGGCGATCAAGGAAGACGGGTTGCTAGTCACCTTTGACCGCGGCCTCAAGTATATGGCTGGGGCAGAGTTCAGCCGGAACCTGCTGGTTCTGGAATAGCCCTCGGCAGGCAAACGCGCGTTGTGTGTGCGCGGCCCCTTGAAATGATGTGCGGATTTGATCCCTCCGCCTCTCGCCCCTCCCGGACACATATTTGCTCAGTTTGACCCGGCGACTGCGAATTCCTGCTTATTTTTCATCTTTATATTGACTTTATATTTTCTTCATGGTTCGCTCATCTTCAGGGCCTTTTCCATTTCCTAGGCCGCGATTCACGCCTCTTGCAAAGAAACTCGCAAAGCGGAGGGAAGGCGGGTAGAGCCATGAACAGTCTCGACCGATTTATGGAATATGTTGTTGCTGGCGTGTTCCTGTGCGTAGGAATCGCAAAGATATGGAATTTCCAACGCAGACCTAAACCACTCGGAGCGCAGCGAGCCCGTCTCCCCTTTGGCCTGCCCTACGGAATAGTCATTGCAGTCGGCGTGTTTGAAGTTGTGGCCGCATTGGCGCTCCTGACTCCGTACAGCTTCATGCCGCAGGTCATGATTGCGCCGCTCGCCATTGCCGGACTCGCACTGTTAACGGGGACTGCAGCCTTCTATCACATGCGCCGCCACGAATCAGCCGTGCCGAATCTGGTCCTGTTTCTTCTGGTCATGTTCGTCGCTGTCGCGCGCTGGGTGTAAGCCGGGTTTCGCCTGCCGTACCCTGCTGACGCACCAACCTGCCAGTCTAGGCTGTGTAAGCCCCTACCCGCGTTTCCCGGCTCGTCAGGGCATCGCAGGCGCGGTCAAGAACCTCGTAATCGCTGTCGTGCTGCTTGCGGAAGGCGCGAAAGGCCTCTTCGCTGGTCCATCGGTCGAGAGTCAGGTAGCTGCCCGGAACGTAAGCGTCGCGCAACAATTCTGTTCCCAGATAGTTGGGTGAAATGCGAAAGAGTTCAGCCCAGGGGCCCTCGGGTCCATAGGCAGCTTCAAAGCCGGCAACCTTGTCTTCGGCAATCTCAAATTGCCAAACCACCACAAACATGCGAACCTCTCAGCCGTTCTCCGGCTGCTGAAACGCTAAGTGGCTGTTCCATCAAGGAAAAGCCGCATTGCGCGGCACTCAAAACGCCATATTCTGCTGGAGAACCGCTCTGATCCTGGGTTTATGGTAGCGCAGCGAGTCAGGGCGCCGGGGAGGCTTGCCCCTGACAGAGCAGGGTGCCCCGCAATGGTTTCCCATATCTTGGGACGCCGTCTCTCGATAAAGAGCATACTTATTTTGGACTGTTCTATAGAGGAGTAGTCTCCCCTTAGGCCTCCTCACTGCCGCTCCGGCCGGTCCATT
>CAZKJB010000178.1:0-8272 GCA_964552975.1 uncultured Occallatibacter sp.
TGATCCAGCGGATGAAAGGGGGTACGCCAAATATGGAGTACTCCACGCGCCCGCTTGTGTACGGAGCTCTCGTCGACCCAGCCAAATAGTTTTTCGCTGGCTTCCCCTTTACCGGTCTGCCCTCACACAATGCCGCACGCCCCTAAAATTGTCGAGACCCGCGTAACACTCTCGATCCAAAGAGAAGAACGTTTGCATCGCCGGGCGTTTTGCTGCCATCAAACTGTCCAGACTCATTTTCCTCGTCTTTCGCTCTGTCCCGGGTTCGCGCCATATCGATTCAAATCAAGGAGCACCCCATGAAGATCGGCTCAACAATTGCCCGCTATCTGCTCGGCCTCATTTTTCTCGTCTTTGGCTTGAACCACTACTTCAATTTCATCCCCACTGGTCCCATGCCTACAGGAATTGCCGGACAATTTTTCGGCGCGCTCATAGCCTCCCGCTACATGTATGTTGTTGCCTTCTTTGAGGTGGCGCCGGCCATCTTGCTGCTCATCAATCGTTACGTGCCGCTTGCCCTCACTATGCTTGGGCCCGTCATTGTAAACATCGTTCTTACCATCGTGCTCATGAGCCCCCAGGGACTTCCCATGGCGGTGCTCCTGCTGATCCTCTGGCCGCTGACAGCCTGGCCGCTTCGCTCAGTGTTTCTCCCGTTTCTCGAGCCGCGCATTGCGGCAAAATAAACCTGCCGCGGCTTCGCCCGGCCATCGCTTCGCTACAATCTCAATAGACCCTTGATTCAATACCTCTATCTCGGCCGTGTCGACTACGCAGACACACTGCGTCTCCAGCAGGAGCTGGTCGAGTTGCGTCAGCAGGGCCGCATCGGCAATGTTCTCCTGCTCCTCGAGCATCCGCCCGTGCTCACCCTCGGTCGCAATGCGAACCGCGCCAACATTCTCGCCTCCACTGAACTCCTGGCGCGCTGCGGTGTCACTCTCCACGAAATCAACCGCGGTGGCGACGTCACCTACCACGGCCCCGGCCAGCTCATCGGCTACCCCATCTTCGATCTGCGCAGCCTGCGCTCGTCAGAACTCAACTCACCGGACCACGGCTCCCGCCTCGGCCCCGTCGACTTTGTTCGCCTCATGGAAGAAGCATTAATCCGGCTCTGTGGCGAATTCGGCGTCGAGACGGGTCGCATCTGCGGTTTGACGGGTGTCTGGTGTGGAATTCCGCAGTCACAGGACTCATCCGAAGGGGAGCAGTGCACAGCACCCAAGGGGCTGCCGCCCGCAGGGCGCGAGCGCAAAATCGCAGCTATCGGCATTCACGTCGCCCGCGGCGTCACCTCCCACGGATTTGCCTTTAACGTCACCACCGACCTCAGTGGATTCACGCTCATCAATCCCTGCGGCATCACCGACCGTCCCGTCACGAGTCTCGAAAGGGAAGTGGCGAGCCCGCAGTCCCTGCCCAGCCTCGAATCGATTGCGCATCGCGCAGCGCGTCAGTTCGGCCTTATCTTTGGCGAGCAGATTCTCGCTCTAGAGAGCCTCGATGTTCTTCGCGCACAGGCGAATAGCGGACCAGCCGCCCAGCCCGAACCTCCAGTTCGAGAATTTCCCGCTCAGGACACTCCGCTCCAGATTCCGCCCGAGATCGAGCGTCTTCGCCGCGCCAAAGACCCGCGCCATACTCACTCCGTGTAGCGGCACCGGACGATAGCCCCATGGCGCAAGCCTGGGGACCACAGATCCGAACTCGCTTCGATATAATCCGGCAGGAGCCCGACGCACCGCGCGAAGACAAGTGGATCGAGGGCAGGAAGCGTTTTTCTAGCTCCGCCAGCCTCGCTAGCTCCGCGAACTCCGCTAAGTGAGGAACGAATGCCAACTGACGTCATCATGCCCCAGATGGGCGAGTCGATCTTTGAGGGCACCATTACCAAATGGCTCAAAAAGATTGGCGACGCAGTCGAAAAAGACGAGCCTCTCTTTGAAATCTCCACGGATAAAGTGGACGCCGAGATTCCTTCGCCTGTCGCCGGTGTGCTTTCCGCGATCACCATCCCCGAGGGCGCCACGGTCGAAGTCAACACCATCGTCGCAGTCATCGCCGAAGCCGGCGCTATCGCTACTGTCGTCCAAGAGTCCGCCGCACCGCAGGTGCCTGCTCCAGCGCAGGTGGCGGTCGTCATGCCGCAGCTGGGCGAATCCATCTTCGAGGGCACCATCACCAAATGGCTCAAGAAGCCGGGGGACATGGTCCAGAAAGATGAGCCGCTCCTCGAAATCTCCACCGACAAGGTCGACGCTGAGATCCCAGCGCCTTTAAGCGGTATCCTCACCGAGATTCGCGTTCCCGAAGGCGCCACGGTCGAAATCAACGCCATACTCGCGTACATCGGCGGAGCTGGCCTCCCCGCAACTTCCGGTCAAGCGGCTGCCGCACTGCAAGTGCCCACACCGACCGCGCCGAAAATGCAGCCTGGCGCGCCGCAAGTGGTCAAAAATGCTGCCCCACCACACGCGCCGCATTTGGGCCGCATCCGCTCCTCGCCGCTCGCACGCCGCATCGCCAAAGAGCACGGCCTTGCGATCAGCCAGATCCCCGGCACGGGCCATGAGGGCCGCATCACCAAAGACGACGTCCTTCTCGCGATAAACGAGGGCAGCGCCCCAGGTCTCTCCCAAGAGGCTGCCGCACCGCAGGTGCCTGCCCCACCGCAGGGGTCCGCCGGACCGCAAGCGCCGCCGCAGGTACCCGCTCAGGTGGTCCATCTCACCCGCATGCGAGCCATCATCGCCGAGCGCATGGTCGAGAGTGTGCGCATCGCCCCGCACGTCCACACTGTCTACAAGGTCGACATGACGCGCATCGCTCATCTGCGCGGCGCCCACAAGCCCGCATTCGATCAGCGCCACGGCGTCAAGCTCACCTACATGCCCTTCATCGCTGCGGCCACCGTCGCGGCGCTGCGCCACTTCCCCATCGTCAACGCATCGCTTGAAAACGCCGCCGGCGGACTCGCCATCCGCTATCATCAGAACATCCATCTCGGTATCGCCGTCGCTCTCGACTGGGGCCTCATCGTTCCTGTCATTCGCAATGCCGAGCAGCGCAGCTTCGCCGATCTCGCGCGCACCATCGCCGACCTCGCTCTCCGTGCCCGCACCAAAAAGCTCTCGCCCGACGAAGTCGGCGGATCCACCTTCACCCTTACGAATGCCGGCGCCTTTGGTGGCGAATACGGAATGCCCATCATTAATCAGCCTGAGTCGGCGATTCTCGCTGTCGGGGGCCTGCGCAAAGAACCGGCTGTGCTCACTGACGCCGAAGGCAACGACACCATTGCCATCCGCTCGATGCAGTACTTCTGTCTCGGCTTCGATCACCGCCTCATCGACGGCGCCGACGGCGGTAAATTCATGAGCGAGTTCAAAAAGACTCTCGAGAACTGGAACCAGGACCTCGGTTGATTCCGCGCAACAGAGGACAACAGGAGGGAACGATGATTCGTTTTTTCGCGTGCTGTGCATTTGCCTTCCTGATTTCGGTGGCGTTACTGGCTCAATCGCCGGCTGCTCCCGCACTGCCATATTCTCCAAGCCTTGACCTCACGTCGATGGACAAGACGGTCGACCCGTGCGTGGATTTCTACACCTACTCCTGTGGCGGATGGCAGAAGAGGAACCCCATTCCACCTGATCAGACCTCGTGGAGTGTGTATGCCAAGTTGTATCAGGACAACCTCATCTTTCTGCGCGGAATACTCGATGTGGCCGCGTCAGCCAAGGGTCCACGGGACCTGGTCACGCAGGAGATTGGCGATTTCTACGGCGCCTGCGTGAACGAGTCTGCCGTGAACCGACGCGGAGTCGCTGCCATTCAGCCACAGCTGGACTCAATCGCGGCACTCCAATCGGTGCACGACATTGCGCCGCTCATTGGAAAGCTCACATTGCCTTATGGCGGAACGCTTCTCTTTGGGGCGGGCTCCACCCAGGATCCCGACGATTCCGAGCAGCAGATTGCCGACCTTTCCCAAGGCGGCCTTGGCCTTCCCGATCGCGATTACTACACAAACGACGACGCCAAGTCGAAAGAGATCCGCGAGAAGTATGTGCAGCACGTGCAGAGAGTTTTCGAACTGCTCGGCGACCCGCAGGATATGGCTGCGAAGAACGCCCAGACAATCATGCGCATGGAAACCGCGCTGGCCACGGCCTCGTGGACGCGCGTCGAGATGCGGAATCCATACAACCTCAAAGATAAGATCAGCAAAGCCGGACTGGAGCAGCTTGCTCCCGCCTTCGATTGGCCTGGCTATTACAGCGCCGCCGTCTACCCGCGCTTTGAGATCGTGAACGTAGAGTCTCCAAAGTTCTTTAGTCGAGTCAACGACTTATTGAAGAGCGAGCTCCTTGATAACTGGAAAACCTATTTTCGTTTTCACGTGGCCAACGCATATTCGCCATTCCTCTCGCAGCCCTTCGTCGATGAGAATTTCAACTTCTACCTTGCCTATCTGCGTGGTGCAAAAGAGCTGCAGCCACGCTGGCGTCGCTGCGTGCAATATACGGACTACAACATGCCTGAAGCGCTCGGGCAGGCATACGTCGCCAGGGTCTTTTCGCCCGAACTCAAAGCTCAGGCGCTCGATATGGTTAATCGCATCGAAGCCGCGATGCGCCAGCGCATCGAACAGCTCGATTGGATGAGCCCCGACACGAAAAAGCAGGCGCTGGCCAAGCTCGAGGGAATTCGTAACAAGATTGGATACCCCGATAAGTGGCGCGACTACAGTTCAATCAAGCTCACGCAGGACGACTTTGCGGGCGACATTGAGCGCGCTGGCGCATTCGAACGGCGCCGGCAGATCAACAAGGTCGGACAGCCCGTCGATCATGGCGAATGGGCAATGTCTCCCGCCACGGTCGACGCTTACTTCGATCCACAGATGAACGACATCAACTTCCCCGCGGGAGTGCTGCAGCCGCCTCTCTACGATCCTAAGATGGATGACGCTCCCAACTACGGAAATACAGGCGGAACGATCGGGCATGAACTCACCCACGGATTCGACGATCAAGGCAGCCAGTTCGACGCGAAGGGTAACCTCAAAAACTGGTGGACCAAAGAGGACCGCGAGAAATTCGATGCGCGCACCAAGTGCGTCGACGATCAGTATTCCTCCTACGTTGAGGTGGATGATGTTCACGTGAACGGCAAGCTGACGCTTGGTGAGAATGTCGCCGATCTCGGTGGTGAGATCCTGGGCTTTATTGCATGGCAAAGCAAAACCGAGGGAGTGAACTTGCAGCCCATCGATGGCTTGACGCCGGAGCAAAGATTCTTTGTTGGTTTCGCGCAGTGGGATTGCGCCAATGAGCGTCCTGATGATTTGCGCGAACGCGCCATCACCGATCCACATTCGCCGGCGAAGTATCGAATCAACGGAGTTGTGGTGAATATGCCGGAGTTCGAGAAGGCATTTGGCTGCAAAGCCGGTCAGACAATGGTTCGCCCGCCCGAACAGGTATGCAAGGTATGGTGACCCCCCTCACGCGAATCTCCTGAAGGCATCAACTCGCTCCTGCGCATTTTTTGCATTCCCCAGGCCGCAGCCTCACCCGCCAAGGGGGTTACGCGTCCCATTCCTTCGCCCGTCCCACCGCCTTCTGCCAGCGGCTTCGCCTCTCGGCTCTGTCGCCGGCGGCCATTTTAGGCTCGAAGCGCACGTCGCCTTGCCGTTTTGCGCGCAGCGCCTCTGGATTCGCCCAGAATCCGGTCGCCAGTCCCGCGAGATACGCCGCACCCAGCGCCGTCGTTTCCGTCACACGCGGCCGAACCACCGGCACGCCCAGCACATCGGCCTGGAACTGCATCAACAAATCGTTTACTGACGCGCCGCCGTCCACGCGCAGCGCCTGCAACGGAGATCCTGTCTCGCCGTGTACCGCCTCCAGCACATCGGCCACCTGAAACGCGATCGCCTCCAGCGCCGCCCGCGCAATATGTGCCGGCTTCGTGTCGCGCCTCAGGCCGATGAGCATCCCTGCCGCGTGCGCATCCCAGTGGGGAGCGCCCAGCCCCACAAAGGCCGGCACAAACACCACTCCGCCCGCATCGGTTACGCTGGCCGCCAGCGCCTCCACCTCGCCCGACGTTGCAATCAATTTCAGATTGTCGCGCAGCCACTGCACCACCGCGCCGCCGATAAAAATGCTTCCCTCGAATGCATACTCAAGCCGCTTCTGCGCGCTCGCCGCCACTGTCGTAATCAGCCGATGCTTTGACCGCATGAATTCCGTGCCAATGTTCTGCAGCAGGAAGCATCCCGTTCCGTAAGTATTCTTCGCTTCTCCCGCACTCCAGCACAACTGCCCGAACAGCGCAGCCTGCTGGTCGCCGGCAATTCCCGCAATTGCCACGCCGCCTAATCCGAGCGTCGTCGTCACTTCGCCCACGCGCTCGCTCGACCACTTCACTTCTGGCAACATGCTCTTCGGAATGCCGAAGAGCCGCAACATCTCCTCGTCCCATTCGCCATTCACGATGTTGTAGAGCAGTGTCCGCGACGCGTTCGTCACATCGGTCACGTGCTTTTGCCCGCTCGTCAGGTGCCAGATCAGCCAACTATCAATGGTGCCAAAGGCCAGCTCGCCGCGCTCAGCTCGCGCTCGCGCGCCTTCCACGTGATCCAGAATCCACTTCACCTTGGTTGCCGAGAAATAAGGGTCGAGCACAAGTCCGGTCTTCGCTGACACGCTCTCGCCTGCGCCGCGATCTTCCAGCTCCTTGCAGAACGCCGCAGTTCGCCGATCCTGCCATACAATCGCCGGATGAATCGCCTTGCCGGTCGCGCGCTCCCACACAATCACCGTCTCGCGCTGGTTGGTAATGCCGATCGCCGCCACGTCGCGCGGCCGCGCCCCCACGCGCCCCAGCGCTTCGATAGCGCAAGAGAGCTGGCTGCTCAGGATTTCCGTGGGATCGTGCTCTACCCAACCTGCCTGCGGATAGAACTGCTGGAACTCGTGCTGCGCTACCGCTGCAATCGCGCCAGCCTCGTCAAACAAGATCGCTCGCGAACTCGTCGTCCCCTGGTCCAGCGCAAGAACGTATGCCATAAGAGCTTGCCACCTTTCGGCAACCAGTCAAACACGCCACGCAAGAATCACGCAACTAACGCGATCACTCTGTGAGGCTCTATGAGGTCCCTACCGCACCCGCCCCGCCTTATTCTCCAGCACCACGTTTGACAGCACCGCCGTGTCCACCGTCTCCGGCAGGTGCGATGCGAATCCCATGCCGACATAAAACGGCTCATCGAGATGAAGTTTGATCGGCGGACCGAACTGGTGCATCGGTTCGCCATCCAGGCTCACATACAGCGCAAACTCGTCGCCCTTCTTTTCGATCCCGATCCGTTTTGCCGTGATTGTCACAAGGCTGTCGGGACTCGCGCCGCCGGGCCGTCCGCGCCCGCCCATTCGAAACTCCATATCCGTCACGCGCACGTCTTTCTCGGGCCGCCAAGCCAGGTGCACCATTCCCGCTCCATGCAGGGCCACCATCGCCGCCTTCGAATCGTCATCCAGGCTCTGCCGGATCATCAGTACGGCCTTGCGGTCGCCGTATCCCTTTGGGTCTGGGTACGAAATATCGGCCGCGAGCGAAACATCGCCCGACATCCGCTTCCACAGATAACGAAACTCGTCGCGCGTGTACCAGATGTTATATCCGGCGGAATTGATGGTGTACTGCCCTGTCGCGGCATCGTAGCTCGCGCTGCCCGGCACCAGCGCGCTGCCCACGTCCGATTGCCCTTCGAACACCCCAAGCGGGATGTCGAAGTTCCTGCTCGGCCGATGAAAGTCTGGCGGAGGCGCGACCTGTGTGTGCGTCGCCGATCCCGGCTGTGCCCACTCCGGGGCTTGCGAGGTCGGCGGGTTTTGCGCAGCCGGAGTCTGCGTGCGCACCACAAGCGTTGCCCCGCAAAGCATCAGCAGAGCCAGAATCGAAACTGAATAGATCAATCGGCGGGAGTCGCGAGTTCTCATGGCAACCCACTCTACCAGAGAAGCGTCCCAGTGTCAGGGCGGTTTGTGCGCTGCGTTGCGGGACAAACGTCCACGGATCGTCGATCACAATTCACAATGCGGTTCACAATGCGCACCCAGCCCGCTGTTGTACCATTCCATTGAATCCACGCCTCTGAAGAAGGCCCCCTGATCATGAGTTCTGTGTCTCCCACGCTTCTCGTTCTTGCTGCCGGTATGGGCAGCCGCTACGGCGGCCTCAAGCAAATCGACCC
>CAZKJB010000179.1:0-8255 GCA_964552975.1 uncultured Occallatibacter sp.
ATCAGGGAAGCACATATTACGCACAGCGCGTGGAGAATGGCGCCGTGCAGTTGAACTACACATTCGCGGGGTGCTACTCGAGCGCGTCGGTTGCCCCGAACACGGTCTGCCCCACTCCTCCTGCAACCGGATCGAGATTGCGTTACCCCAATCTCCCTTTCCAGCCGTCAGGTCCATCGCTTTCATTGGCACAGACCCCGCCGGGCGGCGCGCCGTCGACAGTGACCGCGCTGAATGTGGCTCCGAGCTACAGCTTCCACGGGCTTGATCCGAACTTTGTTCCGCCCTTGGCGCACGAGATGAACCTGAGCTTGGAGCAATCCCTGCCGGGCAAGCTTTCGTTGCAAGTGGGCTATGTCGGAACTCGCGGAATGCGGCTGCCGGTCTTCCTTGATGCCAACCTGGTGGGCCAAACGCCGCACGGTCTGGGTTATTACCTGGTTCAGGACGCGAGCAACAACATTACAAAAACGATTACCGCGCCGGTATACCTGCCGACCGATCGCCGCAATCAGGCATTGTCGAGCTTTAACACGGGATTTAGCGTGGCCAACACCTGGTACAACTCGATGGCTGTTACGGTGCGGCGGCCGTTTGCTAACGGCTTGGAAATCCTTGGCAATTACACCTGGGCGCACGCAAGTGATGACGGCCAGGTGCAAGGAGCCAACGGCACCTTCTACGGCGGCGATACTCCATCGGACCCGAACAACATTCGGTTCGATAATGGACCTTCGGACATCGATATCCGCAATCGCGGGTCGCTCACGTTCATCTATCAACCAACGTTCAAGGTAAGCAATATGCTGACGAACCAGCTGATCAACGGCTGGCAGTTCTCCGGCGGAGAGATTGCATCGGGCGGCGAGCCCATCTTCCTCGGTGTCAGCGGCACGATCTACTCGGGTAATACCACCCCGTCGAGCTACGCGGATGAGAGCGGAATCTTCGGCGGCGCCATGAGCTCAAGCTCGGGCGCAGCCACCGGCGGGCGTCCTCCCGAGATTGGGCGCAATAGCATTCCCATGCCTGGGTTCAATGATTTGGATATGCGGGTTACGCGCAACTTCAAGATTCACGAAAACCTTTCGCTCCAGTTAAACGGTGAAGCTTTCAACCTGCTGAACCACAGAGTCATCACGGGTGTGCAGAGCACCTATAACACGTTCGAGGGGCCGGGAGCGAGCGCGAGCGGCAAGAACTCTGCAGGCTCAACCTTGACCTATACATGCCCCGCGGCTCCAGCTGTACCTACGGGCGCCCACTACACAGGTTGCTATGTGCCCTACGCGGCCAGCAGCATACTCTCGGTCTTCGATACGATGTCGAGCAGCAACAACGGCATCTACGGTCCGCGCCAGTTGCAGGTCTCAGCGAAGTTGTTCTTCTAAACCCTGGCCGATTGGCCAATCGAAGGGCGGCGGCTTCGGCTACCGCCCTTTCTATTTGTGCAGGTTTTTGGCGGAGCTGAACCGGATCTGGCGCAAGCTGAAATAGTGGTCGGCAATGGGCGATACTTAAGGATGCAGTGGATGAAGCTGCGGTGTGGGGTGGTCGGGAGCGGACAGGCAGCGATGCAAGTTGAAATACAGAATCTGGTATCAATTGACGCGATTCGCACCGCCGCGGCACGCATTGCGCATATAGCGGTGAAGACGCCGCTGCTTCGCGCGGATTTCAAGGGTGTTTCCGGATATGGCATGGGCCGGGAGATCTGGCTGAAGGCCGAGTGTCTGCAGCCGATTGGGGCGTTCAAGATTCGCGGCGCTGCGAACAAGATCCTGCAACTGACGGCGGAGGAGATCGCGCGCGGAGTGATTACCTACTCGAGCGGCAACCATGCCCAGGGCGTCGCCTATGCGGCGCGCGAGGTTGGGGCCAAAGCGGTGATCGTGATGCCGTCGAATGCTCCGGCGATCAAGCGCGCGGCCACGCTGGCGCTCGGTGCCGAGGTCGTCGATGTGGGCGTGGCGTCAAACGACCGGCTGGCAAAGGCTGAAGAACTGGTACGCGAACACGGCTACGTCGTCATCCCCCCATACGACGACGAGCAAATCATTACCGGGCAGGGAACGTGCGGGCTCGAGATTGTGAACGATCTGCCCGACGTGGACCTTGTGCTCTCACCGGTCTCGGGAGGCGGCCTGTTGAGCGGAGTTGCCGCGGCGGTGAAGCAACTGAGGCCGCAGGCCAAAGTCTTTGGCATTGAGCCAGAACTGGCCGGCGACACGGCAGAGAGCTTCAAGTGCGGTCAAATTGTGACGTGGCCGGCGGAGCTGACCGGCCGGACGATTGCCGACGGCTTGCGGACACAGAGTGTGGGAGTGCGAAACTTTGCGCACATCAAGGCCTTCGTTGATGGCATTGTGACGGTGACCGAAGCGGAGATTCGCGCGGCCATGTGCGCGATTGTGGCGGCCACGCGGCTGGTTCCCGAGCCGAGCGGCGCAGTTTCGACGGCGGCTTTGCTCTTCCATGCGGCCGAATTGCCGCCCTATCGCAAGGCGGTTGCGGTGGTGAGCGGGGGCAATGTGGATCCGGCGATGCTGGCGCAGGTGCTCACAGAAGGCGCGTCGTAGAGTCTGTTCGACTATGATCTTTCCTGTGATGAAATTGCGCATCTCTGGTGTACATTGGCTCGCTCTCGGGCTGGCGACCGCGTGCATCTCCTTGCCGGCGCGTGGCGATAAAAAGCAGGACCAGATAGTCAAGCCGATGGCCGGCCCGCGCGCGACAGTCCTCCGCGTGACAACGCTCTACATCTCACCGAATATCGGATCGCAAAAGGTGGATAAGGTGCAGATTGGGCGCGAGATGGTGATCGCCGAAAAAAGCGGGCCATGGATCCGGGTTTTCGCGAACACCGATATCGAGGAAGAGACCAGTCAGAAAGACGAACCCATGGTCGGCGGCGATCAGGCCACGCCGCCCATCTCGGGATGGATGGAAGGCAAGGGCGTCGTGCAGGATTCGACGCCAGATGGCGACAAGATTTTGATGGGTGCGGCCGCTAGCGAGGAGTCGCTGGCGTCAGATCCGCGCGGACCTGCCAATGCCGCGAAGAGCGCCCGGCTGCTCTACCGGCGCGTGGCAGAGATGTTTCCCAATTCGCCGTTGGCAGGAGACGCCGCGTGGAGAGCCGCCGACATCCAATGGCAGATTGAGAAGGCCGACGTATCGACGCTGCCCTCAGCGCATGAAAAGCATGCTTACGAGCGCGAACAGATGGACGAAGATCCGCTCCGGAAGGTGATCAAGCTCTATCCCAAGACACGCTGGGCGGCTTTCGCTGCCTTCGAGCTGATCGATAACAAGCTCTGCGGCGATTGGCAGGGTGCAACAGATTGCCCGCAGAAAGAAGCGGAGACTTACATCAAATATGCGGATGAATACCCGGATGGACCGCGTACGGCGCAAGCGCTTTACCAGGCCGTTTACCGGCTGGCGGTGCTGAACGATATGTATGGGGCAGTCGACCAGGATCGCAAGAAGGACGACGCTCATAACGAGGCGCGGACGATTGCCGCGCAACTGAAAGCGCACTTCCCCGATTCGGATTACACGTGGCGGGTCGGCGCCCTGGTGTACAAATTGGATGAGGGCGTTCCCGTTTACGGAATCGACTTCCATTAAACGACGCTCTACGCGGCCCGCTGCCCGGCTGCCGAAAACCGCAACCTGGAGGCTTCTTGAGCCCATATTTCCTGTCTGTACTTTTGGGGATTGTCGAAGGCTTGACAGAGTTTTTGCCGGTTAGCTCGACAGCGCACCTCCGCATCGCCGAAGCGCTGATGAAGATTCCGCTGGACGATGCATACTGGAAGATGTACACGATCGTTATCCAGGTGGGCGCGATTCTCGCGCTGTGCCTGCTGTTTCTTGAGCGGATTGTGAATTTTCTCCGCACCTTTCCCGAGGGTGAAAACGGCGAACGTACCTGGTTGAATCATCCCATTTCGTTGACGTTGATCGCATTTGCCTGCACGTCGGTACCGGCTTTACTGCTGCGCAAGTGGAGCGAAAAGAACCTGGGCAGCCTGAATGCCATCGCGATTGCGCTGCTTCTGGGCGGGATTGTGATGTGGGCTGTGGATGCCTGGGCAGCACGGCGTGAGCCAATCATCACGCACGTGGAAGAAATGACTATGCCGCAGGCGATTTGGATTGGTCTTTGCCAGGCGCTTTCTGCGATCTTTCCCGGCACGTCGCGGTCCATGTCGACCATCGCCTCGGGGCAGCTTGTAGGCCTCGACCGGCCATCGGCGCTCGAGTTCAGCTTCCTGCTGTCGATCCCCACCATGATTGCCGCCACGGGCTGGGACCTGTTGAAGGAAATTCATTCAAGCAAGGCTGCTGGCGCAGCGGGAGTGGCAGCCGCGCACGTGGTGATGAATTCCGAGCGCTGGATCGTCCTGCTGATTGGCACCGCAGTTTCGTTTGTTGTGGCCCTGGGTGTGGTCGAGTGGTTTCTGCAATGGGTGCGCAAGCACGGATTCACAATGTTTGCTGTTTATCGCATCCTGCTGGGCGGCGCGTTGCTGATCTGGGGTAGCAAGTTCCTCGGCCAGTAACTCTCGCCGGTTATCAGGCCCTCGACTCTCTCCTGGATCCCAAAACGCCATCCCGCCAGCTCTCCGAGACAGCAATTCGTTCTTAGCGTCGAGAATTTCTTCCCCCAATCGTTATTGGGTTGATTCCCCCTCCCCCTTTTGCCCCGAACGCGGCATGCCAGCGCCGATAATGAAAGCTGCTCTGGGACGTTTTGCCTGCTCCCGCCGGCTCGCCAATAAAGCCCTATCCGGCGGCCGTGGGGTCGAACCGCCTTCATCATGAAGCCCATCCGGATTGTGTTGTCGCCAACGCGCAGCCGCCCCTTGAACGTGTTTTTGGGGGTAGTGCTGTTGCTGGTCTCGCTGCTTCTTTTCCTCGCCCTCGCCACGTACCACGCCTCTGACCCATCGCTGAATACCGCGACAGATGTAACTGCGCCGCACAACTGGATCGGATTGTTTGGCGCGTACATGGGAGACCTTCTGCTGCAATCTCTCGGCCTCACGGCGTTTCTGCTGCCGCTGTGGTTGGGCGGCATCGGTTGGACCTGGATGCACTCGCGCCCCGGGGGATCTCCGCTGGTGCGTTGGGTCGGCACCATCGTTACGATTGTGTTCCTGCCGGCGGTGTTTGGGCTTTTGCCGTGGCACTGGCGCTGGATGCATGCGGTTCCGATTGAAGGCGTGGTTGGCCGGTTGATGGCCGGCCTGCTCGTCGTTTACCTGAACATTCAGGGCGCTTGGGTGGTGGCAGCGGCGTTGGCCGCAGCCGGACTCTACTTCGCATCGGCAATCAGCTACGCGACGATTCGTGAAAGCATTGCTGAGCGTTGGCTCGTGTTTACCGCTTGGCGTGAAGAGAGGCGCAATCGCCGCGAACAGCAGGCGGAGATGGACGCTGAGCACGATTTCGAGAGCATGCGAAAACCCCAGCCCGTCCCGTTTCCGCAGTTTGCAACCGAGACCGGGCCTGAAATTGAAGAGGAGCCTGCCGCGCGCGGCCTGAGCCGCTTCTTTGCATTCTTCAAGCGGAAGCGCGCAAAAGAGATCGATCCGGTCGACGAGATTCCCGCTTTCCAGCGGAAAGACTTTGCGGCGAAACCGGATGAGCGCACGGCAGAAGCCAACGAGCCGCGGCGCAGAGTAAGCATCTGGGAGCGCGCTGAAGCAGAAGCATCCACAGCTGCGCCCGTAGCTGTAGCTTCTGACGCGGCTGTTCCGGCACAGCAAGCTATGCGCGCTTCGGCAATGAATGTGCAGCCCACGCGCGTCGTGGATCCGTGGCAGGCTGCCAAGCCTGAGCCAGTCACTGTGGCACAGAATCAAAGTGGCGAAATCGCAATCCATGGCCGCGCCGATGCTGAGATCCGTTCAGCGACCGTCGCGCCAAAGAACGTGAGTGGCTTCAAGCTGCCGGCTAGTACGCTGTTGAATGCTGGAGATGGCCCGCAAACCGTGCGCGAGGATGAGCTGCGCGAAGAAGCCAAGGTGCTGGTGGAAAAGTGCGCCGAGTTCGACGTGCGCGGCCAGGTCGTGCAGATCAATCCCGGACCGATGGTCACAACCTTCGAGTTCAAGCCCGAAGCGGGCGTTAAGTATTCGCGCGTCACAGGCCTCGCCGACGACTTGTGTCTCGCGATGCGCGCCGAGAGCATTCTCATTGAGCGCATGGCGGGCAAGAGCACCGTGGGCATTCAAGTGCCGAACCACGAACGCGAAACGATTCACCTGCGCGACGTGATCGAGAGCGAAACCTTCGCCAAGGCGCGCTCGCGGCTGACGCTCGCCATGGGCAAAGACATTAACGGCCGCATCGTCACTGCCGACCTGGCGTCGATGCCGCACGTTCTGATCGCCGGATCCACCGGCTCCGGCAAATCGGTCGCGATTAACGCGATGATCATGAGCCTGCTGTATCGAACAACGCCCAACCAGGTGCGCTTGATCCTCGTAGATCCCAAGCGCGTCGAACTGGGAATGTACGAAGGCATTCCGCACCTCTTTACGCCCATCATTACCGAGCCCAAGCTGGCGGCGAATGCGTTGCGTAATGCGGTGCGCGAAATGGAACGGCGGCTGAAGCTGCTGGCCTCGCGCAGCGTGCGCAATATCGATCAGTACAACAAATTGTTCGAGGGCTCAATGCCGTCGCTCTTCGATGAGGGCGTGCAGGAAGAGCCTCTGCCCTACATCATCATCATCATCGATGAGCTTGCCGACCTGATGATGCTCGATCGCGCCAACGTCGAAGAATCGGTAACGCGGTTGGCGCAGATGGCGCGCGCCGTCGGCATTCACCTGATCCTCGCGACGCAACGGCCAAGCGTCGACGTGATTACCGGCCTCATCAAGGCAAACATCCCCACGCGCATCAGCTTCAGGCTGGCGACGAAAGTGGACTCGCGCACAATTCTCGACACCAACGGAGCCGAAGCGCTGCTGGGGCGCGGCGACCTGCTGTTTTTGCCGCCGGGCACGAGCCGCCTGATGCGGCTGCATGCACCCTATGTGAGCGAAAAGGAGACGGCAGCGGTCGTTGACTTCTGGAAGACGCAGGGCACTGCCGAGTACGTTGATGGCTTCCTGGAGTCGCCGAAGGACGAGCGCTCGACGATGGAGGGCGGGAGCGAAGACGCCAACGAGGACGATCCGATGTTCGATGACGCAGTTCGCCTGGTCTTCGAATTCGGCAAGGCGTCGACATCGCTGTTGCAGCGCCGCCTGCGCATCGGCTATGGCCGTGCCGCGCATCTAATCGATCTGATGGAGCGCGACGGCCTGGTGGGCGCCGCAGATGGCCCGCGCCCTCGCGAGCTACTGAAGGCTCCGGGTTGGTTGCACGAAGTAGCTGCGAACGAATAATTCCAGCGCTCCACGAAGCTGGCGCCGGATCCACGTCCGGAGTTGCTTGCAAGGGAAGACGACTTCGCGTCGGCTGAGCAGTCGAACGAGCTGCAGTCTTAAGAATTGTTAAGCATATCTCCCTCGACCAGATCTGTGCGAGACTTAGGAGGCGATGGGGATTGCTCAATCGCCGCCCGTTCCCGAGGCAGTGCCGATGGCGACTGCGGAAAATCAGAATCAACTTTCGCTGCTGCTCGTCGATGACGACGTTGAATTGTGCGGGATGATGAAGGAGTTCTTTGCCGAGGCGGGCCATCGACTGGATTGCGCCTACAACGGCCGGGATGGTCTGAATTGTGCGCTCAATGGCGTCTACGATCTCGTGATTCTCGATGTCATGCTGCCAGTCTTCGACGGTCTCACCGTACTCCAGCAGTTGCGGCGGCGCAAGGACCTTCCCGTGATCATGTTGACCGCACGGGCGCGGCAGCCCGATCGGATCCTGGGCCTGAATACCGGGGCCGACGACTATCTTCCCAAGCCTTTCGATCCCGATGAACTACTTGCGCGAATCCGCGCCATCCTCCGCCGCACCGATACCTTGGACTGGAAGGGCAGCGCTGTTTTGACCATCGGCGATGTCCAGCTTAATCCTGGAACGCGGGGAGTGTGGGTTGCGGGTTCGCCGGTGGAATTGACCGCAATTGAGTTCGACCTTCTTGAAATGCTGATGCGCTCTCAAGGCCGCGTCGTCTCCCGAGACGAAATTACGCTGGCTCTTTTCGAGCGCGAAGTAACGCCATACGATCGCTTTCTCGATGTGCACATCAGTCATTTGCGCAAGAAGCTGGCGGGTGGCCG
>CAZKJB010000180.1:0-8169 GCA_964552975.1 uncultured Occallatibacter sp.
CCATGCTCAACTGATGCCGCACGTCTGCGCCGCGAATCCAGAAGATGACGTCGGTGGCGATATTCGACGCGTGATCGGCGATCCGCTCCAGATTCTTCGACACCAGAATGCCGTGCATCGCCTGCTGCGTATACTGCGGCTTTTCTTCAATGAGCTTGAGCAGGTCGCTGTGGGCGCGTCGATTCATGCGGTCGATTTCGTCGTCCATCTCGCGTACGGACTCGGCAAGGCGCGCATCGCCATCGAGCAACGCTTGCAGGGCCGTCCGGATCATGTGGGCCGCAAACTCGCCCATGGCCGCAAAATCCACAGGCAGTTCGATCTCATCGCTGGTCAGCAACTCTTTCGTCCGCCGCGTAATGCTCATCGACTGGTCGCCGATCCGCTCCAGGTCGCCGTTGATTTTGATCACGGACAAGATAAAGCGCAGATCGATGGCCATGGGCTGTTGCTTGGCCAGTAACTCGTAAGCCATCTCATCCAGCTCACGCTGAGCAGTGTCGATTGCCCGTTCATTCTGCTTCACGAACTTGCAGAGGGCCTTGTCGCGCCGCAGGTAGGCCTCGACGGCAGATTCGACCGCCTGCTGCGCCAGCGCAGCCATGGCCAGAAGCTTGTCTTTGAGTTCGGCGAGTTGTTGGTGAAACTGAATACGTGGCACTAGGGTCGCGCCCCCATCCGACTATTTTGCACCAAGCAACGTTAAAGGAAAACAAATTTATTGGCGTGCACCACAACCGATACACACAAAAGTACCGCCTAGGCTCCAGCTGCTCTCGGCTGCGGCAGCTCGATCTTGCCCAGCAGCACCAGATAACCTGCGATGCCGACAGCCAGATAGGCGGCGGCGACGCCGAAGGCCCACGCGTAAGAGTGCGTTGCCGTGACCAGATAGCCGGTGAGGATCGAAGCAGTAATCCCCGAAATCTGGCCCGAGAAGTTAATGATCCCGCCCACTTTTCCCACATCGCTCCGAACGGCGATGAGCGAGGGGAGCGACCAGGCTACTGGCGATGCGGCGGAGAGGCCGCTGATGCAGACACTGATCCAGAGAATGGCTTGCGTGGCATCGCGCGCGTGCGCAGCGCCGAGAATGCCCAGCCCAAACGCCGTGCCGCCAACAAGGACCACGCGGCGAACCGTGCTCGCGTTCCAGCCGCGCTGCACCAGAAAATCGACCATCCACCCGCCGATGGCCAAGTCGGCAGCGGTCGCAAACAGCCATGGAATGCTGGTGTACACAAACGAATGCAGCAGGTCGATATGGAGAGCAGCCGACAGGTAACTGGGCAGCCAATAGAGCAGCAGATAGAAGCTATAGTTGTACGCGCCCATTCCGAGCGTCAGGCCAATCACTTTGCGCTGCGTGAGCAGGTGGCCCAGCGAAGATGGCTTTTCGACGATGGGGTGCGGGGTGGCGTCTTGGGCGCGCTCGTCGGCAATATGCATCCGCTCACTCTCTGAGAGAGCAGGGTCTTCGTCGGGATCGCGATAGACGCGTGAAAAGTAGATGAAGTAGGCAAGGCTGACCAGGCCCGTGAATGCGAAGCTCCAGCGCCAACCCGCGTGGATCAGTACGATCCCGATCAAAGGAACACCGATCGCCGAAGCAAACTTTGCCGCGCCGTCAAAGAACGACGTTGCCAGGCTACGCTCGTGCCCGGGGAACCAAAGACCGATAGCCTTTGCGTTGGCGGGAAACGTAGGCGCTTCGCCTACCCCGAGAAGGAATCGCGCCCCAAAGAAGCCGCCCAATGTGGGCGTGACTGCGGCTGCAAACGAGGCCACACTCCATAGAAAAATCCCGGCGCGCCCTACGCGCCGCACGCCAAATTTGTCGAGCACGACTCCAACGGGAAGCTGGCACAGGGCGTAGGTCCAGTTATAGGCGCTCGAAAGATAGCCGAAGACGACATTCGAGATCCCGAAGGCCACGATCAGCGAATCGTGCGAGACAGAGAGATTGACGCGATCGAAGTAGTTGACGAGAACGCCAACGCCGAGCAGGCACGCGATGTTCCACCGGCGCCGCGGCACGCGTGTGCCCTGCGGCGGGCCCCCCGATGGATCAAAATCCTGCGTTGCCAACCGTTATCCTTACTGCGAGCCTCGCGAAGCCTTGAATCTTAGAGCCGTAACCTGCCGGCCCTGCGCGACAACATTCTCCAGGGTCCCAATCGGATCGATGGTAATGCGAACACGATCCCCCACCGCAAGCGTGAAATCGTCCGGAGGCACAATGCCAGTTCCTGTCATGAGGAAAGCGCCGGATGGAAAGCTCGTCTCGCGGAAAAGGTACTCGATCAACTCGGGGATTGGCCGCTTGAGCTCAGCCAACGTGGTCGAGTTGCTGAAGACGCTCGCGCCATTGCGTTCGATATCGAGACGGATCGGGGTCGTGACCGGTAAAGGCTCACTGCTGAGAAATACACAGGGACCAAGCGCACAACTGCCGTTATAAACCTTCGCCTGCGGGAGATACAGAGGATTTTCGCCCTCGATATCGCGCGAACTCATATCGTTGCCAATTGTGTAGCCCACAATCTGGCCACGCGGGCTGATCAGCACCGTCAGCTCCGGCTCGGGAACCGACCATTTTGCGTCGCAACGAATCCGAACCGACGCACCGGGCCCCACAACCCGGCTGGGCGTGGCCTTGAAGAACAACTCCGGCCGCTTTGCTGTGTAGACGCGGTCGTAAAAGTCGCCAGCACCGGCGTCCTTGGCCTCAGCCATGCGCGCGCTGCGGCTGCGATAGTAAGTAACGCCTGCAGCCCACACTTCTTGGCTGCCGATTGGCGCCTCAATCTGCGCGGAAGGAAAATTCGCTGCCGGTTTTCCCGCTTGAAGGACTGACCCAAGATATGCCCGCAGATTCTCGTGCGCGACAAGAACATCCCACTGGGACTCGGGAACCTGATAGTAGCTTCCGCCATTCTCCACGTAGTTTCCGCCGCTGGTGCGGTAGAGCTTCACGGTTTTTTCTCCAACTTGGAAACGATTTGATCGACGTCGTAAACGCAGCCGCCCCAGACGCCGCCGCTGGCTTGCACCAGCGCAGCCCACAAGCGCGTATCCTTGGGCAGTTCGGGATGCGGAGCCAGATCGGAACGCGATTTGCGCTGCTCAAGCCGCCGCGTGCCCGCTTCGGCGCTGAACATTTCGTCGCCATATCCGGCCAATTGGACCGTTCCCGTCAAGTTCTTGCGGTCGATCACAATCTCAATCCTGTCGCCATCCCAGACTTTGCCAATCGGACCTCCCGCGAGTGCCTCGGGGCTGATATGGCCAATGCATGCTCCCGTCGAAACGCCGCTGAATCGCGCATCAGTCAATACGGCAACATGCTTGCAGTGAGGCAACTGCTTGAGCGCTGAAGTCACCTGGTAAATCTCCTGCATTCCCGCGCCCAGCGGGCCGCCGCAGATCAGAACGATCACGTCGCCCTCCGCGATCTGACCGGCCTTGATGGCGCGGATGGCCGCCGTTTCGCTAACAAACACTCTTGCCGGCCCCGTATGCAGGTAAACATCGTCTTCGCCCACCAATGAAGGGTCGATCGCGGTGCATTTGATGACCGAACCCTCGGGCGCCAAATTGCCGATGGGAAAGCAGACGGTAGATGAGAGTCCGCGGGAGCGCGCGCGATCGGGCGACATGATCACGTCATCTGGATCGATGTTGTCCTGCTCCTGCAAAGCCTGTCGCAAAGTGGCCCGCCTCGGGCTCTGCTCCCACCAATCGAGGCACGCGCCCAGCGTCTCACCGCTTACTGTCTTCACGCTTGTATCCAGCAGCCCTCCCGCGCGCAGCGAAAGCATCACTTCTGGAACGCCGCCGGCAAGAAATACCTGCACCGTCGCAAAGTTCTGCGGCCCATTTGGCAGCGCATCCACCAGGCGCGGAACCTGGCGATTGACCTCAACCCAGTCAGAAACCGCAGGCCGCTTCAAGCCGGCCGCATGTGCTATTGCAGGAAGATGCAACAACAGGTTCGTCGATCCGCCGAATGCAGCGTGCAACACCATTGCGTTGCGCACCGCCGCCGGGGTGAGAATGTCACGCGTGCCAATTCCAAGTTGATGCAGCCGCAGAATCGCGCGGGCTGAGCGTTTTGCTCCGTCGAGCCAAACCGGCAGGCCCGAGGGAGCCAGAGCCGTGTGGGGCAATGATAGCCCCAGCGCCTCGCCAACCACCTGCGATGAAGCTGCCGTGCCCATGAACTGGCATCCCCCGCCGGGCGAAGCGCAGGCGCGGCAGCCCACATCCGAAGCGTAGTCCAGGGTGATCTGTTCCTGCGCAAAGCGCGCCCCGATGGTCTGTATCTTCGCAGCGTCCTCGCCCGATTCCGGAAGCAACGTCACGCCCCCGGGAACCAGCACTGCGGGTTTGCTGCCTGACGAAGCGAGCGCCATCATCATCGCAGGCAATCCCTTATCGCACGTTGCAATACCCATCACGCCCTTGCCGGTCGGCAGCGAGCGCATCAGGCGGCGCAAAACCATGGCGGCATCGTTGCGGAACGGGAGCGAATCCATCATTCCGGCGGTGCCCTGCGTGCGGCCGTCGCACGGATCAGTACACGCGCCCGCAAATGGCTTTGCATGGAGGGTTTTCATTTCGCGCGCAGCCGCGGCCACCAGCAGGCCCACTTCCCAGTGGCCTGTATGGAAGCCCAGCGCGATGGGCTCACCGTTTTCTGCTCGCAGGCCGCCATGCGTGCTCAAAATCAGGAATTCCGGGTCGAGCATCCGCGCCGGATCCCAGCCCATACCAGCATTCTGGGTCAGCCCGAACAAGTTGCCCGACGGCTCATTGAGCAGCATCTCGGCAGTCAGAGGAAGCTTTCCCGCGGGTCCGGGAGCGTGCGTCGCCACCTGCATCAGGCTCGGATCGTCGGTTTCCAGAACCGCATTCAGCGGGATTGATTCGATAGGAAAGCCCATTCCGGAGTCCAGTATAGAGGGCGAGGCTTGCAGCCGGTTCGCCGGTCGGAGTGCTATAAAGCTCCTGTGCCAGTGGAAAGCTTCGAGAACGCGGCGCGGCAACCGGCAGGATTGCGCCGTCGCTGGCTGTACCTCATGCCGGTTGTCTTCATCACCTATAGCCTTGCTTATCTCGGCCGGTCAAACTTCGGCTTTGGCGCCGCTGCGGGACTCGCGCAGACGCTCAACATCACCCAGTCGCGCACCGCATTTCTCGGCTCTGTCTTCTTTCTCAGCTACACGGCCCTGCAAATTCCAGCGGCGATGTACGCCATGCGGCGCAGCGCTACCAGGCTGGTTTTCTTCGCGCTCATAAGCTGGGGAATATTCTCCGGGCTCACCGGCGTCATCCATGCATACTGGCTGCTCGTCATCGATCGCCTGCTGCTGGGCGCGGCAGAAAGCCTCATTCTGCCCTCCATGATCATTTTGCTCACGAACTGGTTCACGCGCGCGGAGCGCTCGCGGGCCAATGCGATCCTGATCCTCGGCAATCCGGTCACGGTCACGTGGATGTCCGCTGTCACCGGATTCCTGATCAAAGCCGTCGGCTGGCAGATGACTTTCATTCTCGAGGGCATCCCCTCGATCGTTTGGGCATTCGTTTGGCTGCTTGTGGCGCGCGACCGGCCAGAGCAGGCGCACTGGATGGGACAAGATTGCTGCGAACACTTGGAGCGCGAGCTTGCGTTGGAGCAAACCGCTCTGCCTCAGCTCAAGAATTTTCGCGCGACCTTTCGGGTCACCGGCGTGCTGCTGCTGTGCGCGCAATATTTTTTCTGGAGCTTTGGTATCTACGGCCTTGTATTGTGGATTCCCGAGATGATTCGATCCGGTTCGTCGCGCGGCATCGAAGCCATCGGCCTGCTCAGCGCTGCGCCCTTCCTGCTTGCCGTCTTTCTCATGATCGCGGTGGCCTGGTTTTCTGACCGCGCACTCAACCGGAAGGTCTTCGTCTGGCCGTTCCTCATCCTCTCGGGCGTTGGTCTCTTCTGTTCCTACGCAACCGCGGGGCACAACTTCTGGCTTGGATATGCATCGCTCATCGTGGCCGGCGGCGCAATGTACGCACCTTATGGTCCATTCTTTTCCATCATGCCGGAGATGCTCCCGCGCAACGTCGCCGGGCAGGTGATCGCCCTCGTGAACGGATTTGGCGCATTTGGCGGATTCGTCGGCACATGGCTGGTGGGATGGCTTCAGGCCATCACCGGGAATTCGCGCGCAGGCTTTCTGGCCATGTCGGTCTCGCTGATGATCGCCGGAGGCGTTACGTTTTGCCTTCCTGGCTCTAAGCCTTCAACGGAACCGAATCGCGCGTGAATTGACCGTCGACCATGCGCCAGATTCCCATTCGATTCTCGTTCTTGAGTTCCTCCGGCAATGCCGCTTGCGGAAAATCCTGATAGCAAACCGGGCGAACGAAGCGATAAATCGAGTAGGTGCCGACGGACGTCGCGCGGCTGTCGCTGGTCGCAGGATACGGTCCACCATGGACCATGGCGTGGCAAACTTCGACGCCGGTAGGAAAGCCATTCACGACGAGCCTGCCTGCCTTGCGCTCCAATATTGCGACGAGGTCAGCAAAATCGGCCAGATCCTTGTCGGTCCCATGCAACGTAGCGGTCAGTTGGCCCTCGAGAGAACGAGCAAGCGCCAGCAGCTCTTCCCGGTTCTCATAGCGGATGATCAGCGTGCTGGGCCCGAAGACCTCGCCAGCCAGTTCAGGATTGCTGAGGAGTTCGGCGCCGCTCACCTGGAACAGAACGGGCGAAGTGTACCCATTGCCGCGCGGTTCAGGCGCCTTCGCGGCCGTCTCCACGCCTCGGTGGTTTTCTCTTCGCGCCACTCCCGTTCGATAGCTCTTCGAGATTCCCTCAGTCAGCATCGGTGCCTCGCCGGCCCGCTCCACCTGCAGCTTGAGCTCATCCGTAAACATGTCCGCATTTGCGTTGCGCGGCAGAAAAACAAGTCCCGGCTTGGTGCAGAACTGGCCCACGCCAAGGGTGAACGAGCCGAAAAGTCCGCCGGCAATTTTTTCGTAGCGAGTGTAAAGCGCTTCGGGAAGAACGAAGACGGGATTGACGCTGCTCATCTCCATAAAGCAGGGGATGGGCTCTGGGCGCGCTGCGGCCCGCTGCATGAGCGCCTTCCCGGCCGATAACGAGCCGGTAAAGCCCACGGCTTTCACCTTGGGATGGTCCACGAGCGCCGCGCCAATTTCAGAACCCGCACCAAAAAGCAGCGCGAATGCGCCCGAAGGCAAACCGCACTCCTTCACGCTGCGAGCGATGACCTGGCCGACCATCTCGCTTGTGCCGGGGTGCGCGTGATGCGCTTTCACGATCACTGGGTTTCCGGCCGCGAAGGCCGCAGCCGTGTCACCACCAGCGACTGAAAAGGCCAGAGGAAAATTGCTTGCGCCAAATACGGCAACCGGCCCGAGCGGTCGCATCATGGAGCGGATATCGGAGCGCGGCAGTGGTGTGCGATCGGGTTGGGCGGGATCGATGCGCGCGTTCACCCAAGATCCCTCCTCCACGACCTGCGCGAAGAGTTTGAGCTGATTCATGGTGCGCGCTGCCTCGCCCTTCAGGCGCGCCTCAGGCAGCGCCGTTTCTTTGTGAGCGCGTTCAACCAGTTCCGGGAGAATGGATTCGATGCCGGCCGCGATGTGGCGCAGGAAGCGTCCCTTTTCCCCGCCTGAAAGCTTGCTGAAAGTCGCGAACGCCTCGTCGGCCAGATCGGCGGCGACGTTCAAGTCCTCAACCGTCGCACAATGATAGACAGGTTCGAGTTGTGCGCTTGTGGAAGGGTCCACGCCGTGAAACGTAGCTCCTGCTCCCGTCCTTGACTCGCCGCTGACAATCGAATTTCCGTGCAACTGGATTTCTGTTTGCTCATTCAGCATGATTCACCTGTTCCTGGTAGCTTTCCTGTTCGTTCGAATTTGCGCGATTTGCTTCGCCATCGAGACAGAAAGGCTGAAAGCTAAGCGATGGAAGCCAAGAGCTGCTTTTCTCACTCTTCCCCGATGTCTTCGTTCCAGATTTCCGGATGCTCGGTGATAAATCCTTTGAGCATTTCGCGGCACTCGCGATTATCGAGATCGATCACTTCGATGCCATTGTCGCGCAGCCAGTCAAGACCGCCAGCGAAGTTGCGACTCTCGCCCACCACCAGC
>CAZKJB010000181.1:0-8164 GCA_964552975.1 uncultured Occallatibacter sp.
CTGTTCAGGCTGGGGTTGCGTCGGATCTATTGTCATGATGCGTGTACTTCCTGGTACTTTGCTCTTTGATGCATTGAAATCCGCGTTTCGCGAATCGTTACGGAGCCGCTTTTTTCTGGCATTTCATTTCTTTGGCTTCACCAAAATAAACGCCAGGCACCCAGCAGCTTTCCGCCTGATTCAAACAGGCGCCACGGTATTTATCGATGCGGACAAGCACCGCTTCCGGCAACGTTATCTAACCGCCCGCCGCGCCCCTGTCTCCGCGTATTTACGACTTGAACCCCAGTGAGTATGCGATTGCCGCTTCATATGCGGGAGCCGTTTTCAACTCCATCCGATCGCCGGAATCGTCTCGGCGCGGCCTCTGCTTTTCTCAGGTGATGCCCTTTTCCTATGTGAGCATTCGCAAGGAACAGCCGAGGTATGAACGGGACTGTAAAACGAAATGCGATTGCTCTGCGGCGAGCTTGCTCTACCCTTACAAGGGTGGCCCGCGTCAGCCGCTTGATAGGCAACTCTGATAGTACAGGGAAGCCCTACCCGTGGCAAGTAGCCGTTCTTGGGGGAAGCGTCTTTGGTAACAGCTGCGGGAAAGCGGGCCTACGCAGGAAACGCCACTCCATTCTGGAGTGGCGTCTCAATGCTCTTGCACTGGTCACTGGCCTCCGGCCGAATGGAGAGTAGTAAGTGTCTCCACTACCCCGTGTGCAGGCTTTCCCGGTCGGCTTCTCCCTTTTGAGGGCCGCTCATAGGCGGTTGCTCTTGCCGGGTACCTGGTGGTTCGCGGACTCGCTTGATGTTGCTTGAGCGGCCGGTACATCACTGGCGCTATTTAGGTAGCAATCCATGTTCCGTTCGGAACTTCATTTATTATCAACTACTTACTCCCTCGGGAACGTGACGTTGTCTCGATTCTGGTAGTCAGGATGTCAGAATCATTCCAAAATTGGTAGGATCACCCTGTTCGGGGCCAAGAGTCGTGCGGCGATCAGCGCTGGCATTGAGGACAAAAATGCGTTCCGCGCCCTGCAATCAAGATGCGCCGAATCGGTGTTTCGCACTGCCGGCACGGTTCGCCGGTTCGCTGATAGACGCAATGTTCAAGTTGAAAGAAGCCGCGCATGCCGTTCGCGTCGACATAATCGGAAACCGAAGATCCGCCGACCCGAATGGCTTGTTCGAGAACCCGCAGCAGCGCCTGCCGGAGGCATTCGAGTTCGACTGCGGATAGCCGGTTCGTTCGTCGCCGCGGCCGGATGCCCGCATGGAACAGGCTTTCGTCGGCATAGATGTTGCCCACGCCGGCCAGCAGAGTCTGGTTCAGCAGGGCTGCTTTAATCGGCAATCGCCTTCCATGAAAAAGCGCGGCGAACTCCTTGGCGCCAATTGTGAGGGGCTCAGCTCCTGGCCCTTCAAACGATGCGCCCTTCCGCAGACTTCGAAACTCGAGCCGCCCGAAACGGCGCGGGTCGACAAAACGCAGCTCGCGTCCACTCGCCAGATCGAGCCGCGCATGCGTGTGCGGAGCCACAGGTGCGTCCGGCGTCGTCACAAGAAGTCTGCCCGTCATGCCGAGGTGGACGATCCACTGCGCTTGAGGCGTGGCCGCCGACTGTGCTCCGTCTGAGACGCCCAACTCAAACACAATGTGTTTTCCGGTACGATGCACCGCTAAGATGACCCGCTGCGTAAGGCCTTTCGCTTGGCGGGATGCCGGCGTTTTGAACGGTTCGCGATGACTGCCGAACCAGGCGTTTACGATGCGGTCGCCGCGCACTCGTTCGTGCACGCCCCGCGCGATGGTCTCCACCTCTGGCAGTTCTGGCATTGGTTTATTTTAGGGGATGGAGCGAGGTGCGCAGCGCTCGGCGTAACCCTTGGACACTACACTGAGTTCATTCCATGACGGCCCCTGAGATAACAACGGATACCATTGCAGCAATCTCGACGCCGCCGGGGCGTGGCGGCATTGGGATCGTGCGTCTCAGCGGACCGCGTTCCGCATCGATCGCGGCACAACTCGTAAAGTTGCGACAGCCGCTTGAGCATGCCCGTGCGCGGTTGGCCGATGTGCTCGACTTCGAGGCCGCCGAAGCTGCCCGCATTGACGAAGCGCTGGTCACGTTCTTTGCCGCGCCGAATTCCTACACGGCAGATGATCTTGTTGAGATCGCCGCGCACGGATCGCCCGTGGTTTTGGAGTTGCTGTTGCGCCGCGCTCTTGATCTTGGCGCGCGCCTGGCCGAGCCCGGTGAATTCACGCAGCGCGCATTTCTTGCCGGCCGTCTCGACCTCACGGAGGCTGAAGCTGTGCGCGACCTCATTGAAGCGCAAACGCTCACCCAGGCGCGCCAGGCCGCCAGCCAGTTGGGTGGTGCGCTTAGTCACCGCACTGCTCCAGTGAAAGAGTCGCTTGTCGAGTTGATCGCACTGCTTGAAGCTGGCATCGACTTTGCCGAAGATGATGTAGACGTCACGCCGCAGGTCGAGATCGCAGAGCGCATCGCCGCGCTGACGACCCCTCTGGCCTCACTCGAAGCATCGTATGCACGCGGCCGCATCGTTCACGATGGATTGACGCTGGCCCTTGTGGGCCGACCCAATGTCGGTAAGAGCTCGCTTTTTAATCGTCTTGTCGAACGCGATCGCGCCATTGTTACTGCAACCCCCGGCACGACTCGCGACACTGTCACCGAGCGCATCTCTCTCGGTGGAATCCCGCTCGATCTCGTCGATACCGCAGGCCTGCGCGAGGGCGCGCCCGAATCATTGGAGGAAGCTGAGCAGCTCGGCATGCGCCGCAGCCGCGAAGCTCTTGCAGACGCAGCGCTGATCCTTGTCGTGCTCGATGCCGCTCAGCCGCTCAACGCCGAAGAAAAAGATTTGCTCGCCACCGTCGAAAACCGGCCCGCGATTGCCGTCTTCAACAAATGCGATCTCGTGCAGGCGCACTCGGCCGTCGCAGAAGTTGCCGGTATTCCGGCATTATCAACTTCCGCGCTTACCGGGGAAGGAATTCCAGAGCTCCGCGACCGCATTTTGACGCTTGCGACCGGAGGAGCCGCCGACGAGCCAGGCATGCTAACCAATCTCCGTCAGCATCAGGCCATCACAACGGCTATCGGTGCATTGGCCGACGCCGCAAAGGCCAACGATGGCGGAATTCCGCATGAGATGATCCTGCTCGACCTGTACCGCGCCCTCTGGGCCCTCGACTCCCTCACCGGCCAGACCACTCCTGACGACATTCTGAACCTGATTTTCTCCACCTTCTGCATCGGGAAGTAACCCAAGCAGTTTAGTTACATATGCGAGTTATGATCCCGCCCTTGAGCCAACGGTTGCGCGAGGACGCGAGTTCCTCCGCCGGGAGATGATTCCTTACCGTGCGGCCTGTATCGGGAAGACATTTCAATTTCGGGAAGCCCACCGAAAGCTATCCAGCAGCGGATCAGGAGCAGCTACTTTCGGCACCGGTTCTCGGATAAAGTCGGTGAAGAAACATAGGAAGCGATGGGGCAAGGTGAGCCAATTTCGCGGTAACGATGCGGCATTTCCGGTTCATTGTGAGATGGCTCTTTCTTGTAGGAATATCCACTCGAGCGAATGAGGGCTTCGACTTGAAGCGACTCTGAAAATGCTTCGTGACCATAAGAATTGTCACAAAGTCCTTTCCGGCGGCGAGAATTGCGCTTCCTTCAATCACTCCTGCTCAGCCGCGCTTCTTGTCTCCCCGAGAGCGGCCGATAAAGGAATGTGTGAGGGCAAGCAGAGAAGTTGGGCGTCCATTGCAGTTCCGAAGCTGTTTTAGTTCTTGAGAAGGCTGGCCGAGAGCTCGAGTCTTTAATGCTCGAATCCGGGCAAGAGATTGAGGCGGCAGGCAAAGCATTCGAGGAACTTGCCGGGCAAACGAACGCCATCCTCGAACTTGTTGCGGCCGTGATCGGCTGCGTCGAGGACAAAGGCGTCAACCGGATTCTTGCTCAGATTTCAAATGGCAAGATCGACGAGCTCATTGCCCAGACCTACAAAGGCGACCACGAGAAGATGAAGGTCGCCGTCAACAATGTGGCGGTGGTGCTTCAGGGCCTGCAGAAAGAGCTGGCTCGGCTGATCGAAGCTTCCAAGGAAGGCCAGCTCTCCGATCGCGGCAAGCCGGAGCAGTTCCAGGGCGCCTTTGCGGAGATCGTGCGCGGCGTGAACACTATGCTGGATGCGATTCTGCTGCCCATCGGCGAAGGTAACCGGATACTGGCGCAGATTTCAGCAGGCAAGATCGATGAACTGATCACCCAGACCTACAAAGGTGACCACGAAAAAATGAAGGTCGCCGTCAACAATGTAGCCGAAGTTCTCCAGAACTTGCAAAAAATGTTGATTCGGCTGACCGATGCGGCCAAAGAAGGCAGGCTCTCCGAGCGGGGACACCCGGACGTCATGAAGGGCGCTTACGCCGAGATCGTACGCGGGGTCAACAGTATCCTCGACGCCGTGATTACGCCGCTGAACTTCTCCGCCGGATACGTGGAGCGGATCAGCAAGGGCGACATTCCGCCGCAGATCACCGATACCTACAACGGCGACTTCAACACCATTAAGAACAACCTCAACACTTTGATCGAGGCCATGGACGAAATCACCACGGCCGCCGAGGAGATTGCCAACGGCAACCTCACCGTCACGCTTCGCGAGCGTTCGCCGCAAGACAAGTTGATGCAGGCGCTGTCGGCCATGGTGGACGGCCTCACGCGAACTGTTTCCGACATCCGTTCGATTGCCGGAGAAGTAGCGGCGGCCAGCCAGTCGATCTCAACGGCCTCAATTCAGGTTTCGAAAGGCGCCAGCTCCCAGGCCGCGGCGGCCGAAGAGGCCTCGTCCTCAATGGAAGAGATGGTCTCGAATATCAAGCAGAATGCCGACAATGCGCAACAGACCGACAAGATCGCCAATAAGAGCGCAAAGGACGCGCAGGAGAGCGGCAAGAGCGTGCTCGAGGCTGTGGCGGCCATCAAGGAGATCGCGAACAAGATCTCGATCATCGAGGAGATCGCGCGTCAGACCAACCTGCTGGCGCTCAACGCAGCAATCGAAGCGGCGCGCGCCGGCGAACACGGCAAGGGGTTTGCCGTGGTAGCGGCCGAGGTGCGCAAGCTGGCTGAGCGCAGCCAGAAGGCGGCCGGGGAGATCAACCAGCTCTCTGCAACCACCCTCAAGGTGTCGGAGAAATCCGGCGAGATGCTCGAAAAACTGGTTCCCGACATTCAGCGCACTGCAGAACTTGTGCAGGAGATTACTGCGGCCAGCAAGGAACAGGACACCGGCGCGGAGCAGATCAACAAGGCGCTCCAGCAGTTGGAGCAGGTGATCCAGCAAAACGCCTCCGCATCGGAAGAAATGGCTTCGACCACCGAGGAGTTGACCGGCCAGTCCGATCAATTGGTAAGCGCGCTCTCCTTCTTCCGTACCGGAGACGACGGGCGCCTTGCGCAGGCGCGGCCTGGCGCGAGCAGGCCGGAGGAGCACTTCAGTCCGCCTATGGACGGAGCCGGCAGGCTAAAAGGTCATGCTTCACCGAACCGGCGCGGCAACGGCGCGAACGGAACGGGCGCTAAGCCGAACGGAAATGCCGCACCGGCCGGTGTAAAGCCGGCGGCGAAGGCCGGAGTCAGTCTCCGGCTCAATGACAAGCACGACGAACTTGACGGGGAGTTCGAACGTTACTGAGTGCTGACCGCACGGGTAGAGGCTTGGAACGGTTCTTCGCAGTGGAGAGCCGTTTCAGCCTTGCCAAGAAAGGATTGGAAATATGAGCGTGAACGAAATCACGGAGGCGCGGCAGTATCTTACCTTCAAGCTCGGCAACGAGATCTTCGCCACTGACGTAGCGAAGGTGAGAGAGGTGCTCGATCTCACCACCATCACTGCCATTCCGCGGACGCCCGACTTCATGGCCGGCGTGATTAACCTGCGTGGCAGCGTAGTTCCGGTTGTCGATCTAAGGCTGTGCTTCGAGATGTCGAAGACCGAGAGTACGCGCAACACCTGCATCGTGGTTGTCGAGGTGCTGCTGGACAACGAATCGACCGTGATCGGCGCACTCGCCGATTCGGTGGAAGAAGTGATCGACCTGGAGCCGGAGCAGATTCAGCCGGCGCCACGAATTGGAACACACATCCGAACCGACTTTATCAAGGGCATGGGCAAACGCGATGCCCAGTTCATCATGATCCTCGACATCGATCGCGTCTTTTCGGCCGAGGAGCTGGCACAGGTCCGCGGCCAGGAATCCAGCCGTCCACTTGTTGAAGCGGCTGCCTAAAAGGAGGAGGGGGCGGACCTGGAGCAGTTCTTCAGTTTGTGGATGGCATTTCGAACGCTGTCCCGAGTGGCTTTTGATTCGATCCCACACGAAGAGATGTCTGTGGGGACCTCGGTTCGTGAGCGGCCGCTTGGCAGTTGAATTTGGCATTGCAGCAACTGGAGAACCATTGTCCGCCCCCGACCCACTGATGACTTCCGGCGATCTATCTATCTCCGCGCATAACTTTACACGCCTTTGCAAGCTCATCTATGACGAGGCCGGCATTTGCCTTGGCCCTGAAAAAAAGACCATGCTCGAGGCGCGCATCAAGCGTCGGTTGAAGGCCCTCGATCTGACATCCTACGCTGAGTATTGCGACTATCTCTTCGGACGCCAGGGATTGAAGGAAGAGATCGTGCATCTCATCGACGTCGTCACGACCAACAAAACCGACTTCTTTCGCGAGCCGGGACACTTCAATTTCCTGGTCGACAGGGCGCTTCCCGAGTTTGTCTCGCGGCAGGACTACGGCAAACAGTTTCTGATCTGGAGCGCCGGCTGCTCGACCGGCGAGGAGCCGTACACCCTGGCCATCTTGCTCAGCGAGTACGCGCTCGCTCATGCGGGCTTTCGCTTCAGGGTGTTGGCCACCGACATCTCCACCACGGTGCTGGCCAAGGCTGGGCTCGGCGTCTATTCTTCCGAAGCAGCCGAGGCGGTGCCGGCAATGCTCAGGAAGAAGTACTTCCTGCGCAGCCGCAATCGCGATGCAAATCGCGTGCGGGTAATTCCAGAACTGCGCCGGCTGGTTGAGTTTCGCAGGATCAACTTCATGGATTCCAGCTTCGGGTTCTCCGACAAGGCCGACGCCGTCTTCTGCCGCAACGTCATCATCTACTTCGACCGGCCCACGCAGGAGAGCATCCTGAGAAAGCTCTGTCATCATCTTCTTCCGGGCGGGTACATGTTCGTGGGTCACTCCGAGACTCTGCACGACATGGATCTGCCGCTGGCTCCGATTGCGCCGGCGCTTTACAGGAGGATCGATGCCGGAGCTTGACGAGGCATTGCGGGAGGTGCACGTGCAGCCCGGGGAATCGCACCTGGTGCGCGAGCCCATGATTCTGCGCACCGTTCTCGGCTCCTGCGTCGGGATCACCTTCTGGGCGCCCAGGCTGGGGCTGGCGGCGCTCTGCCATCCCATGCTGCCGCGGTGTCCGATCAAGCCTGGGACAAAAGTGCATCTCGCCATCGGCCGGCGCTACGTCGATTTCGCCATTGGCGATCTTGCCCGGCAGTTCGATTCGTTTGCCGTGAATCGCAGCGAAGTGCAGGTGAAGCTTTTCGGAGGCGGCGACGTTTTGCTGGTCAGCAACGAAAGATCGCGACCGACGGTGGGCAGGTTGAACTGCAAGGCAGCGATCGAGGTATTGCGCGACCAGGGTTTCAATATCACTGCGTCCAGCCTTGGAGGAACGTCTGGTCTCCATATCCAATTTCATACCGGGACGGGGGAAGTGCTTCTGCGGCGGCTGAATTGAAGCGCAAGGATAGGGGCGGCGCGCCGGATGCCTGGTGGACCTGTGCGCACTTGTCGAGGCTGAAACAACGGAGAAAGACAGTGATAGAAGTGAATCCTAGAATTCGCGTGCTGATCGTAGACGACTCTGCAGTCGTGCGCCAAACGCTGCGCGATATACTCGCTTCCGATCCAGGGATCGAAGTGATTGCTACGGCGGGTGACCCATTCGTGGCGGCGGACCGCATCGCGGAGGTGACGCCGGATGTCATCACGCTCGATATCGAGATGCCACGAATGGATGGGCTCACTTTTTTGAAGAAAATCATGAGCCAGCACCC
>CAZKJB010000182.1:0-8159 GCA_964552975.1 uncultured Occallatibacter sp.
CTCGACTTCGAGCCCGGCACGCAATGGCAATATTCGAATACCAACTTCGTCATCGCGGGGCGAATCGTTGAAGTGGTCTCCGGCAAAAATTACTGGGACTTCCTCACCGAGCACATCTTCCGGCCGCTGCACATGAATTCCGTCTGGAACTCCGACCAGGCCAAGCTCACGCCGCCCGATGCCACTCCATACTATCGCCACGCTCTCGGCCCCTTGCGCATTGCGCCCAACGAAGGCATCGGCTGGATGTTTGCCGCCGGCGAACTGGCCATGACGCCGCACGACCTTGCACTTTGGGACGAAAGCCTGATCGCGCAATCGATCCTCAAGCCAGAGAGCTACATGCAAATGTTCACCGAAGTGAAGCTGAAGAACGGCGACGGCACCCACTACGGCCTCGGCGTTGAAGTCCGCGACCGCGACGGCCATCGCTCCATCGAACACAGTGGCGAAGTTTCGGGATTTGTTTCTGACAACGTCGTCCTGGTCGACGATGGCGCCGCCGTCGTGGTGCTTACCAATCAGGACGCCGTTGGCGCCGCCTCCGCCATTGCTCGCCTGGCCGCGCCGCTCGCCGCAGGTTTCGCGCTCAGCCCGGCGGAGCAGCAGGCCCTCGACATCTATCGCGGCCTCGAGCAGGGCCACATTGACCGCTCTTTGCTCGCGCCTAGCCTCAGCGACTACTTCACGCCCCAGGCCATCACCGACTTCCAATCGAGCCTTGCGCCGCTCGGCGAGCCACTCAGCCTGCGTCAGACCCACCAGGAACTTCGCGGTGGCATGACCTTTCGCCAGTTCGAGATCGCCTATCCTGACCGCAAGCTAGAACTCACAACCTACACTTACCCCGACGGCAAACTCGAGCAGTATCTGATCGCGCCGGCACAGTGAACCCGCGCCGCCGGACGCACCTTGCCAGCCCACATAGCGGATACTGTGAACAGGCAGACTATGCCGCCGCATCGGCACTCCTTCACGGTCGCTCTCACTTGCATCAGCCGCGCTCTTATCCTGCGCGACCGCGTCCTCGGATGGACCGGTCCCGGCCGCCGCGTCCATGCTCCCGATCTGACGGCCACAACACATTCCATTGCGAGTGGACGCAGCGTTCTCGATGCGGTCTACGTCGAGCCCGCATTGGTTCAGGCACATGCGGCCGTGCTCCTTTGCCATGGAATTGCCGAAACCGTCGATACCTGGATCCCGGTGCAGCGGGTTCTCGCGGCCAATGGCATTGCCTCTCTGCTTTTTGATTTCTCCGGATACGGACAAAGTACCGGGCGCGTCGACTGGACACAGTTTGAGAACGATACAGTCGCTGCCTTCGAGTACATGCAAACCCTGGCGCCCGCTCTTCCTCACTCGATTCTCGGATTCTCACTGGGTAGTGGCATGGCCGCCGCCGTCATCAATCGGGTCGCAGCAGATCGCCTCGTCCTTTTTGCTGGTTTCACCTCGTTCCGTGATGCCGCCCGCTCGGTTGGGCTCCCAGCGAGCCTTTCCCCGCTGGTGCCGCCCATCTGGTCTGCCGAGCAATCGCTGCGCAGCTGCGTCCTGCCCATCCTCGTCGTTCATGGCGAAAGGGACCGGCTCTTTCCCGTCGCAATGGCGCGCAATCTTGCCTGTCTCTGCGGGCCAAACGCCAGGCTTGTGATCGTGCCCGGAATGGCTCACAATCAGCCATTCCGCAAGCCCGATCTCTCCTGCTGGGGACCCGTCGTTTCCTTCCTAACAAGCGCAGATCTTAGGTGAGGCTGGGACGAGATCTCAGTTTGAACATGTCGCGAAGAAGCACGACTCTGATCTCGCCGAATGCGGTTAAATCGAGGATTGGCTTCAGCCCCCGAGGCGGAATTGCAACGAAAATGAGACTCCAAATAAGAACGACATCTGCGAAAGCGCGTGGTACACTTCGGGCGAATTATCCGGGCCATGGCAGTTTAAAGATCAAAGGAGGAGTACGATGAGAATCCGCTTTGCGCTCTGCGCTTTCCTGTTGCTGTCAACATCCCTGCCGGTAGTCGCCCAATACCAATGGGGCCGGGCCAGACCTCCGCAGGCCGGGGCATGCTTTTATCGGGACGGAAACTTTCAAGGCGACTATTTCTGCCTGCAGCCGGGTCAGAATTGGGCCGCCATGCCGAGAGGGTTCAACGACGTGATCAGTTCGATTCGTCTCTTCGGCGGTGTTCAGGTGCGCGTCTACACCGACGGTAATTTCAACGGTCAGAGTGCCCGCATCAGTCACAGCGTGGATGATCTGACAAGGATCCCGTTACCGGGAAACCGCGCCGGGGGTTGGAACGATTGCATCTCGTCGCTCTCCGTCTACCGGGCAAACGACGACTGGGACAGGCACCATCCGGACCGCAATTGAACCAGTAAACCAAAGGAAGTGATTGAATCGCGGCCGTCACGGGAATCATCCGGGGCGGCCGAACTTCTTGCGCTGAGAGTCTCAGGACTCTTTGCGCTCAGGTTGCCACGGGTCAGCAGGATAGGGCTCGCCGTGTTTGTCGCGGTCCTTTTCCTCGTCCCACTTGCGGCGTTGTTCCTGTTCCTCGCGCTCTTCGCGTCCGTCGCTCATCGCCCCTGCCTCATCTTTATTCTAATAATTTCGGACGAGCGCCGCGCAGCGCGCCCGCCCCACCGCAAGGGCCGCAAAGGCACCGACTATACCATGTGCGCCGCCAGGCGCGGCTGCCCCACCGCAGGTGGCCGCAGGTGGTCCGGTAAACTGGAATTGACCTTATGTTTGAGAACCTCTCCGACAAACTTCAGCGTGTCTTCAAAAACCTTCGCGGCCAGGGCACGCTCACTGAAGAAAACATCTCCGAGGCGCTGCGCGAAATTCGCGTCGCCATGCTCGAAGCCGACGTCAACCTCAATGTCGTCACTGACCTCATCGAGCACATCCGCGTCAAGGCCGTCGGCACCGAGGTGCTCACAGCGCTCTCACCTTCCGAGCAGGTGGTGAAGATCGTTCGCGACGAGCTCATCACGCTGCTCGGCAAAGACACTGCGCGCTTCAAGTTCGCTTCGCAGCCGCCTACGGTGATTCTCATGGCCGGCCTGCAGGGCTCGGGTAAAACAACAACCTCAGGCAAACTGGCAGCCTGGCTCAAGAAGGGCGGTCATCGCCCCATGCTCGTCTCGGTCGACGTCTATCGCCCAGCCGCGCGCGAGCAGCTCAAGATCGTTGCCAAGCAGGTCGAATCGCGTCTCTACGAGGGCGACCTGAAAGGCGAACCCGCTGGATCGGCTCTCGTCGAACGATTGGCCAAGGAAGCGCGCCGCGAGGCCGTCATCATGGGCTGCGACACGCTCATCGTCGACACCGCCGGCCGCCTCCACATCGACGAGGACTTGATGGCCGAAATGGAGAGCCTCAAAAAGCTTCTCAGCCCGCAGGAGATCCTCTTCGTCGCCGACGCCATGACCGGCCAGGACGCCGTCAACTCCGCGCAGGATTTTCACTCCCGCCTCTCGCTCACCGGCGTCGTGCTCACCAAAATGGACGGCGACGCTCGCGGTGGCGCGGCGCTCTCCATCCGTCACGTCACCGGCCAGCCCATCAAGTTCATCGGCGTGGGCGAAAAGCCTGACGCCTTCGAGCCCTTTCATCCCGATCGCATCGTCGGCCGCATCCTCGGCATGGGCGACATGATGTCGCTCATCGAGAAGGCCGAGTCGACCCTCGACCGCAAAAAATCCGAAGAGTTCGCCAAGAAGGCACTCCTAGGCGACGGATTCACGCTCGAAGACTTTCGCGACCAGCTAAGGCAGATCACCAAGCTCGGTTCGATGGAGAGCATTTTGAAGATGCTTCCGTCCGTCGGCCCCTTTGCTGGCATGCAGCAGGCCGCCGGGCAGATCGACGAAAAGCAATTCGTCCGCCTCGAAGCCATCATTAACTCAATGACGCCACGCGAACGCCGCAATCACGAAATCATCTCCGGCTCACGCCGCAAGCGTATCGCGGCAGGCAGCGGCACCAGCGTGCAGGATGTGAATCAGCTTCTTCGCCAGTACGCGCAGATGGCCAAGATGTTCAAGCAACTGGGCAAGGGCGGCCTCGCCAGGAACATGATGCGCGGCGGCCTCGCGGGCATGGGGTTGGGAGCTAAGCAAAGGTTCGGGCGGTAGAATTGTCGCAAAAGGGAGGATGCTATGCCTGACAACGGGAAGAAGGCTCGCCCGGTGCGCACCCTCACCGTCAAGAACTTCTCCGTCATCAAAGAAGCCAAGCTTGAATTCGGAAAAATCACTGTCCTGATCGGTCCGCAAGCGAGCGGAAAGAGCTTGCTTTGTAAGCTCGCCTATTTTCTCGATAGAGAAGTGACCGAACTCGCCGTCGAGAGTGCTGCTAATCAGTACTTGCTCAGTGAATTCGAAGACCGAGTACGAAAAGAATTCTCAAAGCGTTTCCCCCCAACTGGATGGGGTGGAGGAGTTTGGTCAGTTTCGTTTTCCGCGAACGAGTACTCTGTCACGATCTCAGCGCCAGGTAATCCATACGATGACGCCTCGGTGGAGTGTGCGAAAGGGTTGAAGGACGCTTACTTAAATCAGCTCGATGAAAACACAGCGCAGCAGCGGCGGATCGGAGTCATCCCACCGCTCGACTTGATCCGCTCTGCTGCAGCAACAAAGTTTACAAAGCTGGCTGGCAGAGGGGTTTGGGACGCCGCGACCTATATCCCTCTCGAACGTAGCTACTTCGTCGACACGCAAAAAGGCTACAGGGCACTGGGCACCGGCACGGATCCTATCTCCGCGCGGTTCGCCGCAATATTCGCGAACAGTTTGGGCCCGGACCTCCCAAGACCGCGTATACCGCGCTATCTCAATGGAGACCTGATCCCAGGCCCAGAGGGCCCGTCAGTGGCGTTTAGTGACGGCAGGTTCTTGCCCGTGACCCATCTTTCATCGGGCGCAAAAGAGACACTTCCGATTCTCGCGGTTCTCGACTTCTATGAGTATCAGCGTCGAAGCTCGCGCACAAATCTCCCATCCGAGACCCTCTATGGTAATGACCTGTATTGCTTTGACGACTTCACAATCGAAGAACCTGAAGCAAGTATCTTCCCTGAGATGCAATATCAGCTTGTGAAAGAGTTCGCATCACTTTCGAACGAATCTGATTTCGTCCCTCACTTCACAATCACCACGCACAGCCCCTATGTTCTTTCTGCGTTCGGTGACTTAGTTAAAGCCGGAAAGGTCGGTGCTGAAGGGCCCAACAACCGCATTGCGGTCGCCAAGGTGATCCCGGAAAACTATTGGATCAAAACCGACGATTTCGTTGCCTACAAAATTGAGAACCAAGTGCTTGATAGTATTTTTGACGAGAAAGCGGGCCAGATAGACGGCGACTACCTTGATGATGTCTCCGGCAAGATCAGCGACGAGCTCGGGCAGTTGCTGGAGATACAGTATGGTCGGTAGGCAAGTCGCGAATCAGAAGCAGTGCATCGAGAAGATTCGCCATCCAAAAGTAAGACTGGACGATCCAGGCACCGCAAGACGCGCCATTCTCTTGAATCCCGACAGAGCGCAACTTCGACGTATCCGCATAGACCATTGTTTGGCTCCTGCTAACAGTGTGGCAGCGGACTATGTCGTTTCAAAACCCAATTTTGTCGACGTGATTGTGGAATTGAAGGGAAAGAACGTGGCTCATGCAGTCGACCAGATTGAAGCTACTTGGGCGTTCTGGAGCAGGCATGAGGAACACGAAACAGAACAGTTAATTGGCGCCTGGATTATGTGCTCAGAATATCCACGCGCGAGCACCAAAGTCGCCCGTTACAGAGAGAACTTCCGGGCTCGCGGGAGCATTCTCCTCATTTCCACTCATAATGGTGAGGAGCGTCCATTCTCAGATTTCATGCCGAATCATCCATGACCACCCTCCAGGACCAACTCGACGAGATCACCGCCAACACCCGCAATCTGGTGCAGGCGGAGCGGCTCGCCATTGGGGAGCGCGCGGTGGCCGAGCTCTTTGCCTCGGGAATCGAAGACCGCATCCTGCCCGTTGGCGCCACGGCTCCCGACTTCACGCTTAAAGATGCAGCCAACCGCCAGGTCCACTCCGCCGACCTGCTCGCCCTTGGCCCCCTCGTCATCAAGTTTTTCCGCGGCCGCTGGTGCCCCTACTGCGTCACCGAACTCGAAGCCTGGCGCGACCTCTACCCCCGCCTCCGCGAGGCTGGAGCGCTGCTGGTCGCCATCGGGCCGCAGACCGCCCGCCAGAGCGACTTCATGATTGCCCAGCATGGCCTGCCTTTTCCCGTGCTTTCTGATCCCGGCTGCGCGCTCGCTGAACAGTTCGGCCTGGCCTACTCCATCCCCGAATACCATCGCGACTACTACCGGTCGATTCTGGTCAACATTCCCTTTGTGAATGGCGACCCGAGCTGGCGCCTGATCCTGCCCGCCACTTATGTCATCAGCACCGCTGGCCGCGTCGTCCTCGCTGAGGCCCATGCCGACTTCCGAGTCCGCCCCGACCCGGAAGAAGTCCTCGCAGCCGCCCCCGCCCATAGAGCGCCATAAGTTGCCAAAAGAGCCCACCTAAGCCGCCCACAGCGCCGCAAATCCCTCGAAACTCTCGCTCCCCGCCCACCGTTCCGGCTAGCCCAGGGGCAAGGGCTAACCGATTCTAAGGCCGCACCTGCTTGGCCATACCCCGGTCCGGTCATTGCCTCTCCACCCTGGGTCATTGCCTGTCGGAGCCCGGCGCGGTTATTCTTTGGCCCAACTCGGGCCTCTCGCAAAATCTTCCCTAAATTGCATCTTTTCTTATGAAATCCACATCAAAGAAGTTGACAGTAATTGACTCAATGTGAGAGTCTGTGAACGCAGAACTTCTCCTAAAGGCAGGAAAACAATGGCAAAAATGATCGGCATCGACCTCGGCACCACCAACTCGTGTGTCGCCGTCCTCGAGGGCGGAGAGCCCAAAGTGATTCCAAATGAAGAGGGTGCGCGTACCACGCCCTCGATCGTCGGCTTCTCCAAAAGCGGCGAGCGGCTGGTGGGCCAGGTAGCCAAGCGCCAGGCCATCACCAACCCTGAGAACACGATTTTCTCAATTAAGCGCTTCATGGGCCGCCGCTACAACGAAGTGAACGACGAAATGAAGATGGTACCCTTCAAGGTGGTCCAGCAGGGAGACCACGTGGCAGTTGTGGCCCAGGGCAAGGAGTACACCCCGCCCGAAATCTCGGCCATGATTCTGCAAAAGTTGAAGAAGAGCGCCGAAGCCTATCTGGGCGAGACGGTCACTGAGGCCGTTATCACCGTGCCGGCTTACTTCAACGACGCGCAGCGCCAGGCCACCAAAGACGCTGGCAAGATCGCCGGCCTCGACGTGAAGCGCATCGTGAACGAGCCCACGGCGGCAGCGCTCGCCTACGGACTCGACAAAAAGAAGGACGAGACCATCGCCGTGTACGACTTCGGCGGCGGCACGTTCGATATTTCCATCCTCGAAGTGGGCGAGGGCGTGATCGAAGTCAAATCGACCAACGGCGACACCCACCTGGGCGGCGATAACCTCGACCAGCGCATTGTTGACTGGCTCATTGCCGAGTTCAAGCAGGAAGAAGGCCTCGATCTGGGTTCGAAGGGCAACGAGATGGCCCTCCAGCGCCTGAAGGACGCCGCGGAAAAGGCCAAGATCGAGCTCTCGACCACGGTCGAAACCGAGATCAATCTGCCCTTCATCACGGCCGATGCCACCGGTCCCAAGCACCTCGTCCGCAAGCTGACCCGCGCCAAGCTGGAGCAGTTGGTGGGCGATTTGATTGAGAAGTCGGTCGGGCCTTGCAAACAGGCAATGTCCGATGCCGGCGTCACCGCTAGCCAGATTAACGAAGTGGTTCTGGTGGGCGGCCAGACCCGCATGCCCAAGATCCAGGAACTGGTGACGACGCTTTTCGGCAGAGAGCCGCATCGCGGCGTCAATCCCGATGAAGTGGTTGCCATCGGCGCGGCTGTGCAGGCCGGCGTGCTGGCAGGCGACGTCAAGGATCTGCTCTTGCTCGACGTGACACCGCTGACCCTGTCGATCGAAACCCTGGGCGGCGTGGCCACAACCATGATCCCGCGCAACACCACCATTCCGACGAAGAAGACTGAGACCTTCTCGA
>CAZKJB010000183.1:0-8137 GCA_964552975.1 uncultured Occallatibacter sp.
GGCCGCTCGAGTAGCTCACTTGGTCGGGGGGATCGTAGGGAATCTCCGATTGATAAAAGTACGTGCGCCCCGCGTTGCCGTTCCACAGCACTTGGTATTGCTGGTGATGCTCGACGAAGAGTCCGTACGCAATGACGCGGTCGCCATTGACCACGAGTCCATTGGCGCTGGTATTCAAATTCCAACCTACGCCCGCACCGTGATCCGCACGCCAGATCCAGGTGTGATCGATGATCGTGTCGTTCGCATTCACGCGGAGATTTACCGTTGCGCGGCCCACGCCTGCGCCTCCAACCCTGAAGAAAACATCGTGCAGCGAAATCGGATCGCGCGCATGATCGGCGTGGCTTCCCACTGGTCCAACTTCAAGCAGGATTGGAGATTCTTGCTGCCCCGCGTCGAACAGAAGCCCGGCAACAATTACGCCATCCGCATCGGCAGTGGTCATCGCGGCCGTGCCATTGACGGGCTTGAGCGTCGCAAAGCCGAGGCCGAGCACAACAGTATTCGGTCGTGCAATGCGGATTGGCTCAGTCAGCTCATAGATGCCCGGAGTGAAGAGCAGATTTTTTCCGTGCGCCAATTGCTCATTGAGCACAGCCGCGGTATCGCCGGGACGCGCGATGAAAAAGCGCTCGAGCGGGATCGAACGCCCGGGAGTTTCGCCACCGCGCCAGGTGATTCCCTCGCTGTCGGTGCGCAACGCCGGCAACCGAACAAAATAACTTCCGCGCGCATCAACCATAAGAAATGGCTTTTCGCGAACCACGGGGACGCGGGCAACTTTGGTGTAGGGCGGCGAGGGCCACTCGCCGACCGGCGGAGAAATGTCACCGGCAAAAACCATATTCCAGTTCGAGCCGGTCCAACCGCCCCACTCGCTGTTCCGTGCGATCCATTGCTGCTGCGATCCCGAATCCACATTGCCATCAATGAGCGCATCTGACATCCAGCCGCCGCTGGCCCATCCGTGATCCTGATGGAGCAACAGGCTCCCAACAATATGCATGCGGCGAAATGGCGCCGCCTGCGAAACAGCCCACTGCATCGTGCCGCCCGTCGGCGTCACTGAGAACCCTTCAACGCCGCGCCAGAATGTGCACGTCGCGTTGTTGCGCGGCAGGCTCGCGTCAGCATGCACGTTGCCTGCGATGCGGACGGCGTCCGGCTTTGCTCCCAGTCCAACCACTTGCGTGTAAAACCCGATCGGCACATCCACTTTGTAGTTGCCGGGCAAGAATAGCAGCGCATACCGCGCCGATCCGAACTCGCTGTGCTGTTCGATCGCGTAGACCTTGTCGATCTGTTGCTGGATGGCCGCTGCGGACATTGCCGGATCAAAGACGAGGACGTTTGGTCCGAAGTCCGGCGGCTTGGGAGGTGCGCCGAACGCCGCGCTCGCCAGAAGAACGAGCAGCGCCACAAGCAACGCAATCTTTCTCAGCGGATTCATGCCCGCAATTTTACGTCGCAGGGCAGCAGGTCAAACTTGCGAAAGGGTACCGCCTGCCAACGAAGCCCTAGTAAAAGAGGTACTTCCTCCAGCGGTCGTCGCCGCGGCCCAGCATCCGCATAATCTGGCGGCTCGTGTGCAGCGAAAACGGCCTGGGCTCGCGCAGCAGGATCATGTCGTCGATCTCGCTCAGCAGGCGATTGCCCTTCCGGCGGTTACATTCGTGGCAGCAGGCCACAAGGTTTTCCCAGGTCGAGCTGCCGCCGCGCGAGCGCGGCACTACATGGTCGAGCGTCAGTTCGCTGGGCGGCATGGCCTCGCCGCAATACTGGCATGTGTTACGGTCGCGCAGCAAAATGTTTTTCCGCGACAAAGCTCGCGTCTGGTGGGGAATCCTGCGGTATTCCAGCAACCGGATGACCGATGGCATGGCCACGCGCGCCCTTTGCGCATGCAGCATCAGGCCGTGCTCCTCCTCCGCGCGCGCAATGCCCTTCAGCACCAGCACCAGCGCTCGCCGCGCGCCACAAATGTTGATCGGCTCGTATGATGCGTTCAACACCAGCACCGGCATCTGCAGAATATGTGCATGCTGCACCACGCCGTGGTCGGTCGCCAGCACCACGGCCTTCGCGATCGCTTTCTGCTTGCGTGCATGAATCATAGCTTTTCCCAACGACATCTCTTATCCCCGTTTACAAAGATGGTTGATCTCGCAATGATGTTGAAGCTGCTGCTAGTGCTGCCGCGCCCCTGAGCGCGTCTTTCTCCTCTGCATCCTCATTGGCGAACCTTCCGCCAAATCCGCTCACCCGCTGCACACGCGCCAGCGTTGCCACCCAAACTGAAGCAGCGCCTGCTTGAACCAGCGCCTGTGCCGCAGCCCGCGCCGTAGCTCCGGTGGTCAAAATGTCGTCGATGACCAAAACGTGCTGCAACATCACCTTGGACGGGTCGGAGACGGTAAATGCTCCGCGCACATTCATCCTCCGCTGCCGCGGCGTAAGCCCCGCTTGGCTCTCGGTCGAGCGCAATCGCATCAGCGCGCTCGAGGCCAGCTTCAGCCGCCACTGAGGGTGGCTCTTTCGCAGAAATCTCAGTGCCTCCGCGGCCAGCGACCGCGATTGATTAAAGCCGCGCTGCGCATATTTCGAACGGTGCAGCGGCACCGGAACGACCAGCATTTCCGCCGAAGTCTCGCCGGCGAGCTGCGCAATGGCCTCGGCCAGCATTCGGCCTAATTGACGGGCGGCAGGTCGCAGGCGGTCGTACTTCAGGGCGTGAATGGCCTCGCGCATGCGTCCTTTGTACGGGCCATAAGAAACGGCCCGTACAAATGCCGGGGGCGCCATCCGGCAGGCTCGGCAAAGCGCAAAGTCCGAACCCTCAGACGGGGAGCTCAGAGCGTCGCCGCACCGGGTGCACGCAGGCTCGCTCGCGGAGGAAAACTCCGACCAGCAAACAGGGCAAATTGGCGCTGAAGTAAGCCGCGGCAAGGAGGAGCCGCAAAGAGAACAAGAGGCGGGAAGTAAGGCGCAACTCAAACTATCGATGGGACTTCGGAGCACGCGAACCACTGCGCGCCACCGCGTTGTCTCCGATGGCGGAACCTCGGTCATCCGGATGCCGGAATCCCTATGGAAAACGCACCTCGCTTCGGGCCGAAGACAAATACTGCCCGTTGCGCACAGTATAGCGCATTCCAAATGCCGGTCTCCAGGGCGCCCAATCGGGCGACGTCGCTGCTTCGACGCCTATCGTCGGGAGTCCGGGGCAGGTTTCATCGGTTAACGGCCGCTTCGGCCATCCTCAGCTTCGGCGCGGCGCCTTAATCGCGCCTTCCGTTTCGCTAGCTGGAGGTTGGGTCGGCCGAGCTCGTTGCATGAAACATAACGAACCGCGGACGGCAGGCTCGGCGGCATCTTGCTGTGCCTTCCCGAACTTGCCGCCCGCCGTCGCCGAAACGATTTCCAAGACTATCAATCAACCCACCGTACGCAAGCCGGCCGTATGCCGATTACGACGAGAAACGAGTGCTCGCGTCGCCGCCAACGAACTCGGCCGAGGACGTTTTCGGTTTAGTGCTTTCCTGCGCTCGAATGCGCATGCTCGCGCTCGTTCGCGTTTTGGTTTTCGCGTGCGAGTTCATTCGCGCGATCGCGTTCGCGTTCTTTGTCCAAGTCGGTCTTTGCGTCGCGCGCCGCGTCTTTCATCGTTCCCACCGCCTTTTGCACCTTGCCCTTCGCCTGTTGCAGCGAGCCTTCTACCTGGGCGTTGGTATTGCCTGTCCACTCGCCCACTTGGCGCTTCGCTCTTCCTGCTGCGTCGTTGACTGCGCCTTTCACTCTATCCTTATCCATCACTCCACCTCCGTGGATCTTGAACTTCGGTTGATAAAAGGTTGATAAAACGTTTGATCGAACGGTTGGCCTTCCACACGATGGGAAGAGTTGAACCTTACCCGCTGTCTTTTACCGCGCTACAGCGCGGCCCGGCGTCCGCTGATCAACTGGATCACCAAGACAACTAGCGCGATGACAAGCAGAATGTGAATGAATCCGCCGAGTGTGTACGAAGAAACAACTCCAAGCAACCACAGCACCAGAAGAATGACAAAGATTGTCCAAAGCATCGCGCGCCTCCCGACGGTTAGCTCCCGTCCAGAACCGTTTGACGCAGCACTGCCCATGCGGGTTGTTCGTCGTGCGCCAAAGAACACTTACATTTCACTTACCGCTCACTCACCCACAGTTACGCTGCGAAATGTGATTTCGACGCAACCGCCGGACTCTTGCATGCATCGCTTTTCGCCCCCAACGCGGCCTCAGCGGCGCCTGAACTCTTCCGCGTCCAATTTTGTTTGATTCTCTTCTTCGCGAGGCTGCCTTCATGCATCGATTTCGCATCACATTTTGAGTTGGTGCGAGCCGGCATATCCTACTGCTGCTCGCGGGAGAGCGACATGCTGCTACTGATCATTCTCATCTTGCTGATCTTTGGATTCGGCTATGGCGGTTATCGTATGGGACCCGGGTGGGGATACTACGGCGGAGGCGGCGTCAGCCTACTTCTTACGATCGTGGTGATCCTGCTCTTGCTTCACGTATTTTGATCAGGGAACTGCGGCGCCAACGAGCGCACCTCCCCCCGTAGCGCCGCACCTTCATTCACTGGCGTGTGATCCGCGTGCGGATCTCCTGGGTTGGTCGGCTTGCGGTTCACAGGCGCGTGGCTCATCAGCCTGCTCCAAACACAGAGCTTCGCACAACGAGCACACCGCGCACACGTCCACCCATGCAAGTCAACCCGCGGTTGAGTCGCAGCTAAAGAAGGCCCTTAGAACACGCCTGCCATGTAGGCTTCCGCCGGCCGCAACTTCTCAGCCTTCGACCCGCATTCGGCCAGCACCACCGGCGACAGCGTGATCACCGGGCAGTGTGCGTGCGCAAGCACCTTGTAAACCACGCCATGCCTGGTGATCGCGGCAAATGCCGATGCGCCCTGCGCGCCCAGGACGATCAGATCAGCCTGTTGTGCGCGGCTCTGGTAAAGAAGTTCTTCCGTCGGATCGCCCGGCACCACGATCGTCTGAATCGCGATCTGGCCCTGCAACTCGGTGGGTATGAGCGCAAGCATGCCGGCCTCAACCTCATCCAGCGAGCGGCCTGCCATGAACTCCGCACGATCCTGCGGCCGGATCACATGCTGCAGAATCAGTCGCGCATTGTGCTGCGCGGCTAACTCCGCCGCAAACGTCGCCACCACTGTGCTCGCCTCATTCAGGCTCGTGGCGCACAAAATGGTCCGCGTCGCATAGTTACGATAGCTTCCGTCCACCACATCGGGGCCAACGATATAAGCCGGCAGGCACGCGGTTCGCAGCACCGCTTCGGCCACTGAGCCCACCAGCAGTTTGCCGATCGGGCCAGGCGAATGCGTGCCCATCACGATGCGGTCAATTGCACGCTCGCGCGTGAAGGCCAGAATCTCATCGGCGGGTAGCCCGGGCCGCACGACAATCTCGCAGCCAAGTCCTGCGTCGCGCACGCGTTGCGCCAGCGGCTCAAGATGCTTCTTCTCGCTCCGTGCCGCTTCGGCATGGTCGTAATAGCGAATGCCTGAGGTCTCTGAGGCCGCCACCACAAGCGTGTCATACGCATGAAGCAGAATGAGATCGGACCCGAATTCCCTAGCCTGCGCAAGCGCGAACGAAAACGCCTTTTCATTGGCTGGGATCTCGGACGCAAAGAGTATGGTGGAGGGTTTGCTCCAACTTGGCTTCAATCCGGCTGCCATGGGAACCTCTTTCTGATGCGCTCAAATGGTTCCAGCACCGCGGTACTTCCGGCGGTGTCCCGTCGCACATAAGGTTGTGATCTAAATCACCCTATCGCGCTCATTCAGTCACATCCCCGCTGCTTCACGCGCGATAAAACCAATATAGGTCTGTATCGGCAGACATTTGCCCGCACGTGAAAGATTGTGTTCCCGTTTCCCGATTCTGTCCAGCCAGTCGACTCTACCTTTCCCAACTGAGCACCTAAAGTGATCCCGATCACAGCCCCACAACCCCAGAAACTGATCTCCTAGGCAGGAATCAAGGCCCTCCAGGGACGGTTCTCCTCATCGTGGCGCTTCAGCAAGTTGAGTTGCTGCCGCGAACTTTTCAGCAGAAGGCCGTCCCACCCCAGTCTCCGGTTCCCTTTGAGGGCCGGGCCAGCCGCGATTCCGTTGGAGGCCGTATGCAACCGATGCACAACATTCCCGCCCGTGGCGGAATCAACTACGACGAATCTCCGTTTCTCGCCATTTGGGAGATCACCCAGTCCTGTGACCTGACCTGCAAGCACTGCCGCGCCGCCGCGCAACCCATCCCGCATCCCGATGAGCTGACGCACGAAGAAGGCAAGGCGCTCATCGACCAGATCGCCGACATGCACATCCCCATCTTCGTCTTTACGGGCGGCGATCCCATGAAGCGCAAAGACGTCTTCGATCTCATTCGCTATGCCGCAAGCAAAGACGTAAAAGTCGCCGTCACTCCCAGCGCCACGCCGTTGCTCACCCGTGACGCCATCTTCAAGTTGAAAGAGGCCGGCATCGTGCGGCTCGGCATCTCGCTCGACGGCTCAACCCCTGAGATTCACGACACTTTTCGCGGGCTGCCCGGCGCATGGGCCCGCACCATCCAGGCCATCGAATGGGCCAATGAAGCCGGCATTCCAATTCAGGTGCACTCCACCATCAGCCGCCACAACGCTCACGACCTTGACGGCCTGTGCAACCTGTTTGAGAAACTCGCCATCGTCATGTGGAACGTCTTCTTTCTCGTTCCTGTCGGGCGCGGCCAGCTCGACGATCTGCTTAGTGGCGAAGAGTTCGAGCAGGTCTTCGGCAAAATCTACGAGCTCTCGCATCGCGTCGACTTTCAGATCAAGACCACTGAGGCGATGCACTACCGCCGCTATCTTCTGCAGCACAACCTCGAGGAGCGCCGCATGGCGCATGGTTCGGCGCATGGCAATGGCCACCCCGGCGGAATCAAGCCGATAGCGTACGAGCCGGGAACGCCCACGGCCGATGGCGAGACCCGCGCCATGGGCTGGGCCACTCGCCGCGTCAACGATGGCAAGGGCTTCATGTTCATCTCGCACGTGGGCAATGTGTATCCCAGCGGATTCCTTCCCATCCATGCCGGCAATATCCGCGAAACTCCGCTCGCCGAAATCTACCGGAACTCATCCATCTTCAAGGCGCTGCGCAACACCAGCCGTCTTGAAGGCAAGTGCGGCGCTTGCGAGTACAAAGAGATCTGCGGCGGTTCCCGCGCTCGCGCCTACGCCCTCACCGGCGATCCGCTTGCCCAGGAACCCTGCTGCATCTACCAGCCGAAAAACTGGGATCGCGGCCTGGAGAGCGAGGCTCAAGGCTTCAGTACTCTAGTCCAGTCACGGAACCTGGTTGCGTTGTAGCGCGGCGGAACAGGAAACCACCGGAAACGGCCCTACCCCAGGTACGCTCAGCGCAGCCCGCCCCATAGCGGGTGGCTCAATGCGCGGCGCCATGCGCATCGACTTTCCCCCTGAAGCGGCTGTAGACAAATACTACGTAGCCAACGGCCAGCGCCATGCCGAAGCTCCACCACGCGAGCCCCACGGCCAGCGTGTGCGGACCGGAAAGTGCGCGGCTGAGCGTGATGTCGTTGGCGGCGCCGGTTGTGGCGGGCATCAGCGTGGGGTATAAACCCCAGCATGCTCCGGCCAGCATGAAGAAGAGATACAGGCTCGATGCAAGAAACGCCTTCAGTGGCTGCGCATTTCTGTTCCAAATCCACACCGCCGCGAGCGACGCCACCACCCCTGCAGGCACAACAAACGTGACTGGATAGTGGAAGTAGTTGTCCAGGCTTGCCGGACGCACGATGATCGTGGCCGCGAGACTCAACAGGGTAAGCAACACCAAGAACGCCCACAATGGCGTCACGATCCCCCGCGCACGCTGCTCCAGCTCGCCAGATGTCTTGATCGTGACCCACAAGGCGCCGTGCATCGTTAGAGCTACCAGCGCGACCAAGCCACCAATCACCGTATACCAGTCGAGAATGCCGGGAGACACGCCCGGCTGCCAGGTGGTCCACAGCGGCAGAAAGAAATATCCGTCCGCCTGCAAGGGAACGCCGCGCAG
>CAZKJB010000184.1:0-8135 GCA_964552975.1 uncultured Occallatibacter sp.
TTGCTACTGAAGCCGCGCTCAAAGGTGGCCACTGATGGCGCGCTCACGCGCTTTTACTTTTTGGACCAGAGCGGTAGAAGTATCCGTGCTGGCCGTCGCAGTTTGCTTCTCTCTCGGAGCGACGACTCCTGCCGGACGATTGAACGATCTAAGCCATCGCCTGATGTGCCAATGCGGATGTTCGCAACTGCTCGGCGAGTGCGACCACGTTGGCTGCCCCGATCGCGATAAGGAACTCGGCGACCTGAGCGCATTGATTGCGACCGGTTCGAGCGACCAGCAGGTGATGGACCAATTTGTGGCGAAGTATGGGGCGACCGTGTTGGCTGCGCCCACAACGAAGGGATTCGACCTGGTGGCATGGATTGCACCATTTGCCGTCTTCGCTGCGGCGCTTCTGGGAACGATTCTTCTCATCAAGCGTTGGGGCGGACTGGGCGGAAAGGCTCCCGTGCCGGCGACCGTTCCAGCGGTTCTGGATCCAGCGGAACGGGAGCGGCTGGAAAGGATTCGCCGGGAGACCGGTGGCGATGGAGGGTTTTGAGCGATGACAGAAACACAAGGTTTAGTAGCTGGAATCATTCTCTTGTTAGCGCTTGTGCTCTATACCTTCTGGCCTGAGAACGCATTTGCCAGCCAGAAAGAGAAGACGCGGCTCGACTATTTGCTGGAGCGCAAGGAACAGCTTTATGAGAACCTGCGCGACTTGAATTTTGAATACAAGGCGGGCAAATATCCGGAGGAAGATTTTCAATCGCAGAGGGCACTTCTTGAAAGCGAGACGGAGCATTTGTTAGCCGAGATCGACTTCGTCGAACGGATATGAAACAGATCGAACACAAACAGATTCGGCACGATTGAAGGAATACGACACGAAATGAAAGTGACACGACTTTTTGCAATCATCCTTTCTCTCGGACTACTTTTCTCCGGAGCGCTTGCGCGGGCGGCGACCGTAACAGGCACAGTGACCGACAAGACCACCAACAGGCCCGCATCGGGTGATGCAATCGTGCTCGTCGAGCCCATGTCGGGCATGAGCGAGATCGCCCGGACCACATGCAATGCGCAAGGCCGCTACACATTGAATCTGCCGGGCGCAAATCCTTACTTGATCAAGGTCACGCACCAGGGGGCCGAGTATTTTATCCCCGCGCCACAGGGCGGCGGAGCCGGTGACATCTCGGTTTACGATGTGGCCGCGAAAGTTGCCGGAGTGACCATCGACGAGTGGGTGTCAGGCATCGAGAGCGAAAACGGGCAACTGCGAGTGGTGGAACGCTACGACATCCACAATGACAGCACGCCGCCGACCACCCAGTGGAGCAAGAAGTCGTTTGAAGTGATTCTGCCAGAGGACGCGGTCATCGGCGATGTTTCGGCGCAGCGCCCTGGCGCTGGCAGCTTGCCGACAACCATCAAGCTCGATCCCGACGGGCCCAAGGGTCATTACTCCTTCAACTTTCCGATCCAACCCGACGAGGGCGGCAAAGGCACGCTCTTTCAGGTTCAATACGAGTTGCCGTACAGCAGCAGCAAATACTCCTTTCATTCCTTCGTGACGATGCCCGCGCGTACAGTGTGGGTGGTGCTGCCGAAGGCGATGTCTTTGACCGCCGGGAGCGGGACAAACTTCGAACAGTCTCCGCAGGACCCAACCGTGCAAACGTATATGACTCGAGACGCGATTCCTGGCAAGGCGATTGATTACACGGTGTCAGGTACGGGATCGTTTCCGCGAGAGGATCAGGGCACGGCCGGCGGAGGGCAAGGCGACAACGGATCCACAGGCCCCGGCAATCAGCCAGGCGGCGGTATCGGCCAACCGATCAACACTCCTGACCCGCTTTCGAAGTACAAATGGTGGATTCTCGCCGCGCTCGGCCTCCTGCTCGCCGCGGCGGCAGCTTTCCTGTTGCGCAAACCGGCTGGAGCGGGAGCGGCAGCGCCAGTTCGTGAAGAGACGCCCGTATATTCACGCGTCTCTGCCTCGCCGGCGGCGCAAGCAACACCGGCCTCTCACAACGCTCAATTGCTGAACGTGCTCAAAGAGGAGCTCTTCGCACTGGAAAGCGAAAAGATCTCGGGCAAGCTCACGCCGGAAGAATACGCCGAACAAAAGGCGGCGCTCGAAACGGTGCTGAAGCGGGCGCTAAAGAAGAGCTAGCGGGCAGTGATCGGCAGATCACTGACCACTGTTCCCTGTAAGCTGTCTTTATGAAGACCCTTCTTCGTACGCTGCTTTCTTTTTCTCTCATCGTCTGGATCGGCGCAGAGATATTCTTCCCCATCGTTGCCGCGATCACATTTGGAACTTTGCTGCCGGATACGCACACTGCCGGCACGATTGTGGGCCAGCTGCTGCGCATCCTGCACGGCATGGGCCTGGTCTCGGGCATGGTGTCGCTGGCGGTGCTGGCTTTGGCTCCGGCCTGGGGCATTTACAAACCACGCGCAGTGCTCGCGCCAATGGCCCTGCTGATTCTGATGATCGCGTTCACCGTAATTTCGCAGTACGCCATTATTCCCGCTATGGAGCGCGATCGTGTTGCTGCGGGGGGAGCAATCGACTCAAGCAATGTGACCAACCCGTTGGCAATCCATTTCAACGCTCTGCACAGGCGCAGCGAACACGTGGAGGGCGCGGTCCTTCTATTGGGATTGGCGACGGTAGCGCTGGTAGCGTGGGCCGAGTCAACGCGAAGCTGACGCGGGGCGCGTCAACGCTTCCTGTATCATCGTAGAGGCCCGGATGCGCAGCGATTCGAGTGCGAGAGCCACGATGGAAGTGACATGAAGACCGGCATTATCGGCCTGCCGCAGGTGGGCAAGACATCTCTTTTCAAGATTCTCACCAAAGCCAAAATCGATGAGCATGGGCGCTCGAACCCGCGCGAGGCGCACATCGGTGTGGCCCGCGTGCCCGACGAGCGCCTGGAGAAGCTGTCTGCACTTTATTCTCCGAAGAAGACGACGTTCGCGTCGGTCGAGTATGCCGACGTGGCTGCTATCGGGCAGGAGGCGCTGAAGGAAACGGCGTTCCTCACCAACCTGCGCAATGTGGACGCCCTGATCCACGTGCTGCGCGCGTTCGAGAACGAGTCCGTCGCGCATGAGGGACCGATCGATCCGCTGCGCGATGCAAAGAGCGTCGAGTTCGACTTGATGGTGAGCGATTTAACGCAGGTCGAAAAGCGGCTTGAGCGCGTTGAAAAGGACATGAAGAAAGGCCGCACGAGCGATCTGGAGCGGGAGCAGGCACTGTTGATCCGCTCGAAAGAGTCGCTGGAAAAAGAGATTCCGCTGCGGGAACTGGAGATGACGGCGGACGAGAAAAAGCTCATCCGTGGCTTCATGTTTCTTTCGCAAAAGCCTATGCTTTATGTGCTTAATGTCGACGAAAGCACCACGCTTGGGGCCGATCTCACAGCAGCAGTTGGGCGTCACAAGCTGGACGCACTGGCGCACCGGCCGAATGCTGGAGCCACGGCAATCTGCGGTAAGGTTGAGGCCGAGCTGGCAGAGATGGACGACGCCGAGGCGGCGGATTTTCTGGAGAGCTACGGCCTCGACGAGAGCGGCCTGGTGCGACTGATTCGCAAGAGCTATGAGTTGCTGGGGCTCATCAGCTTCTTCACCGCGGGCGAAGACGAGTGTCGCGCGTGGACGGTGCCGCTAGGCTCGAGGGCTCCGCAGGCGGCCGGAGCAATCCACTCCGACCTGGAGCACCACTTTATTCGCGCTGAAACCATCCGCTGGGACGCTCTGCTCGAAGCCGGCTCAGAAGCGGCAGCGAGGGCCAAGGGCACGCTGCGGCTCGAAGGCAAAGAATACGTGGTGCAGGACGGCGACGTGTTGCACATCCGGCACAGCGGGTAAGACTCATGCTGAAGACTTCCCTGCTTCTGGGCGCAATTGCCGCGTTGGCCGACGTGGCGGGCGGGCTGGTACTGGTGCGAGCGCATGGCGTTGAGCGCTACCTGCGCTACTTTGTAGCCCTTGGCGCCGGGTTCCTGATGGGGACAGCTGTGCTCGAAATGACGCCGGAGAGCCTGCGGCTAAATCCGCGGCTGGGGCCGGCGCTCATCATGGCCGGCTACTGCGCGGTGCATCTGCTGGAACATACCATTAACGCCCACTTCCACTTTGGTGAAGAGACGCACGCAGGCGAGTTCGTGTCGGGGCGGACCAGCTACTCGGTGCTGGGCGGTTTGAGCGTGCATGCGCTCTTCGATGGTGTAGCGATCGGGTCGGGATTCGCGATTTCCAATTGGCTGGGCTTGCTGATTTTTCTGGCGATCCTGCTGCATAAAGCGCCCGAAGGATTCACGATGGCCAGCGTAATGCTGGCGAGCGGACAAAGCCGCGCAATGGCGTTCTGGTCGGCAGTAGCGCTCGCGGGCGCTACCATTGCCGGCGTGCTTGTCATCCAGCTTGTGCCGCGCTGGGTGCCCTATGGACTCCCGGTCTCGGCGGGGGTTGCGATCTACGTGGCTGCCACCGATCTGGTGCCTGAAGTGAACCGGGAGCCCGGCATCCGGATGGCGCTGGTATTCTTCGCGGGTGTAGCGGGATTCTTGCTGCTGCGCTTCCTGCTGCCGCAGCTCTAGCCGTTTGCCAACGCTCCGGCTGGTTTTGGGACGTTATTCTAGGAGCTGTGGCGCATACCGTTGCACTTCAAATGGAAGCGGTGAAGGAATCGCGGTTGCGCCGCAATCGCTTCTCATTCGAGCTCCCCGGCGTGTTGCTTTTTACGCTTCTCGGTTTTCTGGTGATGGGCTACCATCCCGGCCTTGAAGACGACGGCATCTATTTGACTGCAGTCAAGGCCGACTTGAATCCGGCTCTCTATCCCTACAACGCAAACTTCTTTCGGCTGCAACTTGAAGCCACTCTCTATGACCGGTGGATGGCTCATTTTGTTCGCTGGACCAGGATGCCGGTTGCGTGGGCGGAGCTGTTCTTTCAGTTGTTTTGTCTGTTCCTGATCTTGTGGGCGGTAAAGCAAATTGCTAATCGGCTGTTTCCGGAAGAAACGGCGCGATGGGGCGGTGTGGCGCTCGTGTCGGCCATGCTGACACTTCCCGTGGCAGGGACTGCGCTCTATTTGATGGACCAGCATTTGCATCCTCGAAGCCTGGCAACGGCCATGATTTTGCTGGCGGTCTCCCGCATCATGGAGGAAAAGCGTTGGCAGGCCGCTCCGCTGCTATTGCTGGCGTTTTTGATGCACCCATTGATGGCGGCCATGGGGATTTCGTTTTGTTTCTTCTTGACGATGGTGTCGCTGGATTCGGTGCGAGCCTATGTTCGCGCGTTACGCGGCTCGATGGCAGCGGCAGTACCGCTGGGATGGCTTTTCGAGCCGGCCGATCCCACGTGGCGCAAGGCTCTGGACACTCGAACTTACTATTACCTCTTCAAATGGGAATGGTACGAGTGGCTGGGGGCCATTGCTCCGCTCATTCTCTTCTGGCTGTTATGGCATATGGCTCGCAAGCGTGGCGAGATACGGCTCGCGCGATTTGCGCTGGCGGTTTTTCTGTACGGAATTTTCCAACAGGCGTTGGCGATGGCGATGCTCTCTTGCCCCACCCTAGTGCGGCTGACTCCTCTGCAGCCCATGCGGTACCTGCACCTGCTGTATTTCCTGATGGTGCTTGCAGGCGGCTGCCTGCTGGGGAAGTTCCTGCTGCGACGAAGCGTATGGCGCTGGGCGGTGTTTTTGATGATCGCCAATGGTGGCATGCTCTTTGCGCAGCGAGCGGAATTTTCGGCAACCCAGCATTTGGAACTGCCTTGGCGAGCTCCTTCGAATGAGTGGCTGCAGGCATTTGCGTGGGTGAAGGCAAATACGCCGGTGAGCGCGTATTTCGCGCTGGATCCTTACTATATGGACGCGGCAGGAGAGGATTATCACAGCTTTCGCGCTCTCGCCGAGCGCAGCCAACTGGCCGATGCAGTGAAAGACACGGCCGTGGTCACGCAGATTCCAGAGTTGGGGCCGGTGTGGGCGAAACAGGTTGAAGCAGGAGCGGGCTGGAACAGTTTCGAGCTCGCGGATTTTGAACGGCTCAAGGCAGGATTTGGCGTCGATTGGGTACTGGTTCACTATCCCGAGCCGTCGGGTTTGGCTTGCAGTTGGCACGGCCGGTCACTGGCTGTATGCCAAATTCCATGATTTGCGCACTGGCTGTGCGAAACCAGGACATTGCAGGTTCTGGCTGCATCCGCGAAAATGAGAAAGTCATCATTCTTCGATCCGGAAACCGGCCATGCTCAACCTTACCCAACGACTGATCATCGGTTGTGTGCTCCTCGCCTGCCTTACCGTGACGCTGGTGGCCGTCACGCACAAGGCGCTGGCGGCGGCGGGCCAGCTTCACTTTGCGTACTTCATCATTCTTGCGGCACTGGTTATTGAAACGGCGACAGTGTTTTTTGTTCTGCGGCCCCTCAACATGCTGGCGCACGACGCGCATCGCATTGCGCAAGGCAATCTGGAACATCGCATTGAGTGGCATAGCCGCGACAGCTTTGGCGTCATTGCCGGCGAGCTTAGCAGGATTGCAGTACGGCTGAGAGAGTTGCGCGATACCGAAGCCGGCCGGCGGCAGATGGAGTTCCAGCTTTCCGATGCGGTACTGCAATCAATCTTCGAACCGATTATCGTCACCGACAGCAAGGGCCACGTACTCAAGTTGAATCAAGCGGCGGCGGAACTGCTGGGCGAGGCCGCGGGTGACCGCATGGCGCTGACCAATACGCCCGGAGGCGACAAAATTCTCAGCGCAATCCGCGACGCAATCGCAATGCAGAAGGCAGTTGCCGCTGAAGGCGAGGCGTCGATGCTGCCCATGCGGATTGGGAAGCAGGAGCGAAGCTATCGGCTGCGCACTACGCCGATGCGCGACTCGGAAGGACGGCTGCTGGGCACGGTGACGACGCTCGAAGACGTGACCAGTTTGCAGGATACCGACCGCTTCAAGTCGCAATTTATCTCAGTGGCCAGCCGCAAGTTGCGCGACCCGCTGTTGCGACTACGGCGCGGGCTCTACGCGCTGGCCCAGGGCTTCAGCGGAGAGCTGCTGCCGCTGCAGACCGAACTTGTGGCATCTGCCGGCAACGAGGCCGAAAAGCTGGACGACTTGATGAGCGATCTGATTGAAGTGGCGGAGCTAGACTCGGGCAAGCGCGAGTTGAAACTGGAGCGCCTGCGTCCCCTGCAAGCGTTGAATGAGGCTCGTGATCGCGCCTGCGATGAGGCGCAGCGAAAGCATATCCGAGTAGAGGTAAGCGCCTACGCCGATCTCTCGACGGTGAGCGCCGACCGTCGTGCTCTGCGATCGATCCTCGATAACCTTCTCTCCAATGCACTGCGGTTTACGCCCGATGATGGCGAGATTCTTCTGGCAGCGGAAGAGATCAAGAATTTTGTGCAGTTCAGCGTGCGCGACACGGGCCGCGGCATCGAGGCGGAGCGGCTGAGCGCGATCTTCGACCGTTTCAATACCTTCTCAGAAAAAGGTACCGGGATGGGCCTGGCGCTGGTGCGACGCCTGGTGGAGATGCAAGGCGGGCAAATCGCTGTCGAGAGCAGGCTCGGCAATGGATCGACGTTTCGCTTTACCCTTCCCGTGGCTGTGACGAAGGATGTCCCTCACCCGGTCGAGGTAGGCTAAGGAATGGCCGAGATCCAGATCGAAAGAGCTCAGGAACCGGCAAAGCTGCGGATTTATTTAGGCGCGGCGCCCGGCGTAGGCAAAACCTACCACATGCTGAACGACGCTTACCTGCTGAAACACCAGCAGGACGTGGACGTTGTGATTGGCCTTGTCGAGACGCATGGTCGACAGGAAACTGCAAACCGTATCCGCGACCTGGAAGTGGTGCCGCTGCGAGAAATTCCCTACCGCGGCGTGACCCTGAAAGAGATGGACGTCGACGCGATCATCGCGCGCCATCCGAACACCGTCCTGATCGACGAGCTGGCACATACCAACGTGCCGGGCAGCAAAAACAAGAAACGATACGAAGATGTGCTGGAGATTCTGGAAGCGGGCATCAACGTGATGACCGCGGTAAACATCCAGCACCTTGAAGCCTTGAACGTCGCGGTGGGCCGGTCGGCAAAC
>CAZKJB010000185.1:0-8116 GCA_964552975.1 uncultured Occallatibacter sp.
CCGGCACGGCAGGCGTGGCGTCGAAATAGGATCTGAGCATCAGCCGCTGTTTATCGGAAAGTGTGTAGTCCAGGCGCTCCGTCTGCTCGTTAATGTTGACCACCGATGGCGCCGCAGTATACGAGAACTGCCCATTTGCAGCCACCCCCGCGGGAACCCACTTTGTGGCGATGGTGACAGCAGCCGGGCTGAAGAGCGCAGGGTTTATCTGGTTGGGCTTTCCATTGACCGTAGCGAAAGGCGCTTTCAGGGTCGTCGTAATGGCGCTGAAATCGCCGGCTAGCATTGCAGGTGTTGCATTGTAGGCAACATTCCCAGAGGCGGCGCTAATCGAACGCGTACCCTGGTAATTGGCAAAGAAAAACAATTTATCTTTGACGACCGGACCACCAATGCCGCCGCCGAATTGGTTGCGCTGGAGCGGGTCGACAACGTGCGAGAACCAGTTCGACGCGTTCAGATCCCGGTTACGAAGGAAATCGAACACGACACCATGGAATTGGTTGCTGCCAGATTTAGTCGCGATGCTTACAACTCCACTGGGAGCGAAACCATACTGGGCGCTATAGTTGTTGCTGATGACACGAAACTCTTGGGTGGCGTCCGCATTCGGAAACGGTGCTGTCATCATGTTGAAGTCGTCCATATTCGTCACACCGTCGAGCAGATAGAAGACGCTGCCCTCACGCCCACCGTCGACTGAGGCGCCGGTTTCCGTTGTGAATACCGCGCCAGTGACATATGTTGCGGCCATATTCCTGGCGTTGGCGGAGCCGGCTGAAAGATAGACCAAGGTCGAGGGGTCACGGCCGTTCAGAGGCAATTGCACAACGGAAGCCTGATTGACCATCGTGCTAATCTCGGCGGAAGTCGTGTTCAGGAGTTCCGCATTGGCCGTGACGTTGACCGTCTGCTGCACAGCTCCCGGCCTCAACGTGATGGTATTCAAAGTCGCGGCCTGGTTAACGGTCAGAATTATGCCCGCCTGAACGTAGGTTTCAAAACCTGGTTTGATCACGGTAATCGTGTAATTGCCCGGCGGCAGCGGGCCGATTCGGTATTGGCCCTGATCTTCACTGGTACCGTCTTGAGTCAGATTCGTGTCCACATTCCTGACGGAAATCTGTGCTCCCGACACGGCCGCGGCGGAACTGTCAGCCACTATGCCGTTCAGGCTTGCGCTTCCAGCCTGACCATACGCAACCGATGCGCACGCAAGGATGCCGAGCAGCAAGTTCAGATTCATGAGTCGCTTCGCGAGTTTGATGAAACCACGGTTCATTTTCAGCCTCCAAGTTGAGTTAAGTTCCGCAAGATGCCCATCGTCCCAGGCGCCAGTGAGAAATTTGGCCTGGAGTGGTTCCAGTTGTGCCCTCAGATCATTTGATTTTGACGACCCTTTCAGCAAACGATTGCTCAGCAAACGTTTGCTGGACCGCCAAAATACTAGGCCGAACCTCATATCTTCGTCAAGAACAATTTCCAGAATCTTTTTCAAGGAGGATCAATAGGAAGCCGCGTTGCACAAGTGACAGACCGTAAGGTGGCCGAGACATCTCTCGCTCTTAGAGCGACAATCCTTCGCTCGTCTGCAGCTTATCCCCTTTTTCTCAATGGGATGGACTTTCTTGTTCGGCATTTCCGGTCGAGCCAAGGAGAGGGTTGCAAGATCCTGAGGGAGAGATAACCCACGAAGCCCCGCTTCACAATAAGATTGCGGATCTGCAGTTTCAAACCCGATGATTCTACAATAACTTCGGCCTATCGAAACCCGGCACTGATTCGCGGTCACAACATGGCCAGTTCAGACAATTGGATGGCTTCCCAGCTAGCCCGTCACGGACCCCATCGGCGACGTCAGCAACAGCCTCACGCTGCCCATAGTGCTCCGCTTATGGGGTGTTCCCCGCGGAATCACCAGCATGTCACCCGCATTGAGTGTGAGCGCCGTCGCCCCATCCGACGTCGGCGCCAGCCACTCCCCTGGCTTGACATTGCGTCCGTCTTTAGGAGTTCCGCCGACCTCGTAGACTGTCGTTCCATCGAGAACTTGCAGAAAGTGGTCGCGGCCCTCGTGCCACTCGAACTCCTTTGCACTCGCGGCCTTCTCGATGATAAGCATTACCGTGAAATTCTTCTCGGCCACTAGCAAGTTCGTGCCCGGCTTTGCTTCCAGGACTTTGATGTCGTCCTGAATGGTCTGCGCATTGAACAGTCTGAATGTGCCGGCAGCAGCCACTGCGCTCTGCGCGGCTGCACGATTGACGAACAGCAACGCTTCAGTGAGCGCGAGGCCCGCTGTCACGGCGGCCGGTGCGGTGCGCATGAAGGCTCGCCGACTCGGGGTCTTGAGTGTGATATTCTCCATCGATCTGCTCCCGCAACAATGACTGTGGACAAATTCGGATCGCTGGCCGATCCAGCGGTGAATCAGTGAACACGCACGGTAGGCCGCAGGGAAAATGCGAATGGCCTGCGCCAACCGTGCGACGACTCACCATCAATAGCCGGGCGCTATTGACTTCCTGCTGCGGCGGGCCAATCGGCGCTCGTGCCGCTCTTCATCTCGCTCAGAGGCACCATCCCTTTGTATACAAACTTCTGCACACGCTGGCCATGGTAGGTTTCGGTCGTAAAAAGATCTCCTTTGGAGTTGATCGCGATGCAATGCACTGCGTAAAACTGACCCGGCTGCCTGCCGCCATCGCCAAAACTGTATAGCTCCGTCATCGACTTGCGATCGAAAACATGGATCTTCTCGTTGGCGCCATCGGCAATGTACATGAACTTCTGTTCCGGATCAGGAGAAAGAGCAATGTCCCAAACGGAGCCGTCCCCGCGCGTATTCGGCTCCACCACTACCTGTTTCACGAAGGTCCCGTCATATTTGAAAATCTGAATACGATTGTTGGTGCGGTCACAGACATAAATCAGCCCGTCGTTGGACGGCGCATCGCAATGCACCTGGTTACCGAACTGCGGTGAATCCGGGTTGAACTCCGGTAGGACCTCGTCGCTCGGCGTGTGACCATAAGCGCCCCACATGCGGACGAAGCGCAACGTATCCTCATTCCAAACCGAGATGCGATGGTTGCCGTAGCCGTCCGCCGCAATCAGTTCGCGCGTCCCGGGAATGAACCGGATCTGGGCCACACCTTCCACATTCTCCGTATCCGAATCTCCCTTGCTCCCGTTAGCACGTCCGATTTCGCCCAGGAACTTTCCGTCCTGGCTAAACTTGAGAATGAAACTGTCGTGGTAAACAGGGTTGGCGCTGACGGCATCAGGCGCCGCCGAAGAGCGAGCACGGGCGGCCAATTGAGCCGCGCTTCCCGCTGGGGGACCAGGTTGCGCGGGGCCGTTTCCACCCAGCCACACGTTGCCTTCGCTATCAACCGTGATGCCGTGATTGGAGCTTGGCCAGTCGTGGCCATCGGCAATGCCCCAGTGCCGTATGAGGTTTCCCGCGGGGTCGAATTCCAGAACATCCGGAGCTGCCGTGCAGCAATCCCCCTCGTTGCGGGTGAGTAGGGACTCTCTCTGGTCCAGCGTTTGCGGCCGGTGCACGATCCACACGTCGTCCTTCGCATCCACCCCCACGCCGACGGTCATGCCCAGAATCCAGTGATTTGGCAAAGGCTTGGGCCAAAGCGGATCCACTTCAAACTTTGGCACCATGATCTCAGCGCTCTGACTACCAGCCTGAGCAACCGCGTTGCCTTGCCCCGCTAGCGCCAGTGCCACGGCTGATGCGGCGACACCAATGCAGAAATAAATCTGTTGCTTCATTCACACCCCTCTGACCACGGCAGGATGCTATTACCAGGAGAAGGCAATGTCAAGCAAACGTTCTCTGCAAATCTCAGAAAACCACGAAATGCAGTCGACCCAATCCAACCCCAAGCCACATTGGAGGCCAACGCAGTTCCTTAATCGCGCTCAGTTGTCTCGCTTCTTTGGGTGCCACAAGTGAAGAACGGCTGCACGTTGACAGCGATTCGAATCGCGTAAAGGCCACGCACAGCATTATGACGACGAAATGGAATATGCGCTAAAACCAATACAGTTGCACCTTCTCCGTCCTCACCTGCTTGGAGTCGAACCGCCAGGCAACTCCCTGCTCGTTCTCATCCCCGTTCAGCCTTCGCCCTGCAACCCACTTTCCATCCTCGTAGGCCCCTTCGTCTACGGCCGCGATACCCACCCGCGAGCCGCCGTCTCCCCGTGCCACGAACGTCACCCGGAACCCCTTGCCCACGCCCACAAACTCGTTCTTGCCTGTGGCCATAATGAACCCGAACGCGCTCGTCGCCGCCGAGCCGAAACTGTTATCAAGCGACAGACGTAGCGTAACGCCGTTCATCGTAAAGTCCGCCGTCCGCCGGTTGCTGTCCAGCAGAAACCCGTGCACATCGCCTTTGCTCTGAGCTTCGGCCAGCAGCGGAGCAACGGCCGCAATCGCCTTGTAGCTCTCTCCCAGCGGATTGGTGTCGCTTGCCTCGGACTCAATCGCCCAGGCCGAAACCCCCATTCCCGCCTCTTCGCCCAGCGCGTAGAATACGTTCGCGGCGCCCATCTCGCCACCCCGTGTCTCCGGCATATATAACGGATTCCCGCCGCGGTGATAGCGTCTGCACCACTCTGTAAAATTCGGCGCATAGATATCCGGCGAGTAAAAATCCAGTCCCGGCCCGGCGGCTTTCCACACATCCATCACGCGTGGCTCCGCCCCACCGCTCGGGTATTCACCGGGAGGTGTTGTCTCCCCCATAAGCCACGTATTCACATACATCGGAATGTCGTACTCCGCCTTGCCGGCCTTGGCCACCGCGTGAATGTAACGCGCAAAATGCCAGGCCATGAAGATCTCGTCTGCGCGCTCGGAATCTCCAAACAACTCCTTCCATGTTCCCGCAGTCTTGTTCCCGTTCAGATCCCACAAGTCCTTCAAATCAGGATAGAGAGCCTCTCGGTGCGCTTGGAGGTACCCGATTAACTCTTCAGGAACCGCGCCCGCAAAGGCCTTATTCGCAGCCTCTGAGTGATCGCGGGAATCGCCCAGAACGCCGACCTCATTCTCAATTTGCACCATCACCACAGTGTGCTCACTACCATCCACTGCCTTGATATGCTTCATCAGCGCGGCAAATGCGCGTGCATCCGCCTCCTCGGTTGCCGCTCCCTGCGGACTCAGAATCTCCACCGGGTTCGAATGCAACACCATCCGCGGGAACCGATTCGCATCCTGCTTTACCCACACCGGTGCATAACTCGAAAGGCCGTTCTTCCACGATGCTAACCACAGAAACACGATCTTCAGTTGCGAAGTTCGCGCCTGTTCAATCAGGCCGTCCACCAGCGTAAAGTCGTAGCTTCCTTCCTGCGGCTCAACCAGTTCCCAACTCAGCGGGGTCACAACCGAGTTCAGACTCATGGCTTTGAGCTTCGGCCAAATCGGCTTCATATTTTCCAAACTTGAGGACGACGAGTTATGCAGCTCACCCGATAGCATCACGAATGGCCTTCCATCTACGATCAACTGTGTGGCTGCGCCTCGCTTTTCCAAATGCGGCAAAGTGGCAGTCTGCGCGGACAACATGGCAGTTTCAATACAAAGCAAGGACAGAAGTATTTGTAGGATGATGATTCGGTCTCGCATATGGACACGGAGTTTAGCACAAGGCTCTGTCTACCTGCTCTATGCAATCCACCAGACCACTCCTGTCCAAAGTCAGATTCAATCCGGAAACCGCGGTGCCATGTTGAACTTCGATTATCCCCGGCCTCTCGTCCGACGTACGGTTGGAGAGAGGCCGACCGATGCAAAAATCTCGCGTACCGCGAGTGCACTGGCTGGCGCTTGGATTCGTAGCCGACGACTAGGCTGATCCCTGTCACAGGCGATCGGTTGGAGCGGTAGACCAATGGACCCGCAGAGGCGATAAATCGCATTGTTGTGGACCTTGGCAAGGGGCGTTCCTCGCATTCCAGGCAAACGTTTGCCGAAATCGAGCAAATCTCTCGATTAATGTCGATCATGCACGGCGACGTCCTGTCTATAAATCACAGTATCCATGGCCTTTGCGCGTTTCTTTTGGCCAAATCCAACCGGAGAAACATTCAGAAAAGAGTACAATTGATTTGCCAATGACCGCTTCCAGGAAGAAAACCAAGAAGAAATCGCCAAATCGTCGCCGAGTGTCCGTAAGCATCCGCAATGTGGCCAAGCGAGCCGGCGTCTCAATCTCAACCGTTTCGCGTGCGGTCAACGGTATTACTAGCGTTGAACCCAAACTGGCCAAACGCGTTTGGAAGGCCGTCGCCGAAGTGGGCTACGTGCCCAATCCGCAGGCGCGCGCGTTAGTCATGGGCCGAAGCCGAATGTTGGGTCTCATTGTCTCGGATATCACCAATCCGTTCTTCCCTGAGTTGGTGAAGGAGTTTGAAATCCTAGCCGTGGAGCAGGACTACGAAGTCTTGATCGGTTCTACGCACTACGACCCCGCGCGCACCGGTTTATTGATTCGCCGCATGCTGCAGCGCAACGTCGATGGTGTCGCCATTATGACCTTCGGCATCGAAGGAGACGATATCAAGAAGCTTGTGGAGAACGATTATCCCTTAGTGTTTGTTGATGCTGGACCCAAGCTGCCGAACACCCGCATTCTTAATGTGAACAAGGGCGAAGGCATTCGCGCGGCCGTGCAGCACCTCGTCGATCTCGGCCATCGCGCCATTGCATTCATCAGCGGACCCCTGTACCTGCCCTCAGCGCTCACTCGGCGCGATGCGTTTGTCTCCTCCATGGCAGAACTCGGATTGAAAGTGCCGGCCGGGTACATTATCGAAGGCGACCACACTATGGAAGGCGGCATGGCGGGCATCGAGCACATTGTTTCGCATGCGGAACTGCCCACCGCCGTTGTCTGCTCCAACGACATGACCGCCATCGGCGTTCTTCACGGGCTTTACAAGACTCCCTATAAGGTGCCCGCCGATATTTCCGTGGTGGGGTTCGATGACATTCATCTAGCGCAATTTGTGCTACCGCCGCTCACCACTGTACAGGTGTCATGCAAGAATCTGGCTGCTGCCGCAGTGCAGGCACTCCGCGCAGGCATTGAGCCCGATCACGCCAGAGCAGCCCAGCGGGAGTGGCAGATTCCCACTTGCCTGGTTGTGCGCCAGTCAACGGCAATTCCGCGCGGCACACTGCCCTCACGCCTGCGGGATGCTCCTAGCAAGCCCAGCAGCTCAAGATCAAAGTAGCGCCATCATCCGAGAAATGAGCTGGCTCTGACCCTTGTCAGCCGCCTGATTTGGCGATCGCCGGTTGCGATTACGCGATCGAGGATGTCTCGATTACTTCCGACGAAGCACTTAGCCGCGCAACTCTGCGAATGGCACAGAAGCGGGCGCGTTCGGGGGGTGAATCAGAACCTTTTGATTTGCAATGGGTCAACGCCGTTAACGATCCGAACGTTCAGTTAATGATCGACTACTACACTTTGAAATCGAAAAGGAAGACCCGGCCGTAATCGCAAAGGTTAAAGATCAACTGCGCCACATCCACATGGCGAATCGTAAGGGTCGCACGATGCCCGCGAATTGGGAAGAATACAACTACGAGCCATTCTTCCATGCGTTGCGAACCATTGGGTATAGCGGCACCATAGGATTAGAAGTGTCGAGCACGGACCTGAAGCATGATGGGCCGCTGGCGATGCAGTTGCTGCACCAGGCTTTGCAGTAGCGAATCCTTTACGCAAAGAACTTCGGTTAGACTGGATCCGGGCAATCAATTCCTCGTCGAACTAAATTCGGCACCCAGCGCCGCGAGAACAACTTAAGGAACGATGAATAAGTTACTGCTCCTTGTGGGGATCGCCTCGCCGTTGATCGCATCAGGCTTACCCCCGCCGCCAAAGTGAACGCTTCTCATTCGCTATCGCGAGCCGCAGCGTGCTGCCATCTTCCTTGACGCCAGCACGATGACCGTGGACCGTGGTTGAGCAAAGCGGATCCTCGAGCGTAATCCGGAGTGGCTGGTTCACTGTTTCAATAGTTCGCCAAAATATAAATCGATGCGCCCGTGGTATGTCCCGCTGGCAGTGGC
>CAZKJB010000186.1:0-8064 GCA_964552975.1 uncultured Occallatibacter sp.
GCGAGGCCTGCGAGTGGATTGGAGTCAAGGATGGGGAAGAGAGGTTCAGTTTTCGCCATTTGTTCGCCTAAGACTTCACTCTACCTCTGCTTTTGCCCGGCGTCAAGGGAAGTAATCGGATCGGTTGAGAAGAAGAGATGAGGGGGCTCGGCGATTAAGCAGAGATCTCGTACGGTGGCTGGAGTGGGCCGACGCGGGGAGATGGGCCCCCAAATTTCGTGTACGTTTTGCGACGTTTTCGACCGCGACTTTTCGATGGTTTTGTTGAATCAAAAAGAGTTATGGTAATAAATCGCTCAAAAAGCCGGGAATTTTTTTCTTTTGTTTCCTTTCTGTTTTCGTTCCCACATTCGAAAGGTTTCGCAAGTGGGGCGAAGCCTGAGGCTGCCAGAACGGCGAGCGCGAACGGGCCGGTTGCAGCTAGCCCAATTGGCTCTGAAGACAAGTGTAGCGAAACGGAAGAAATAACCTGCAAACATGGCGAGACAATGACTAAATGGCTAAGAACTGTGGAAAGAAAGGCTTACGGGAAGCGGGTCCAATTGCTTTTGACTCGGGTGGCTTGACATTCCTATTTGGGCGAGAGCCGACGGCACTTATGGCCCCCCGCGAGTGGGCGACGGCCGAAAGCCAGAGGCCGGCGCAGGAGTTGACGGCACGCAAGCTGGAGGCAGGCAGGACGCTCGCTATCGTGTCTTGAGGTTGTTGGGATCGAACTGTGGCCGGCTCGAGTCATCCCACGGACGAGGACCGCTCTCCGGGAACGCGAGAAGCCGCGCCCTTGAAAACGAACCTATGCAATCAGTTACCATGCTCCGCGAAGCGCTAAGATCGTTTGTGGTTGAGAGCTGATAATGGCAAATCGAGGAGGAAATTCATGAGTACGTCAACGGGAACTCGGATCACGTGGCTCGGCCATGCGACAGTGCTCGTCCAGACCGCGGGGGGCAGGAATATCCTGATTGATCCATTTATTGCGCACAATCCCAAGTACCCTCAAACGTTTGAGCTGCCGTCAAAGATTCACCACATCCTGCTGACCCATGGACACGGTGACCATATCTCCGACGCAGTACCCGTTGCGCAGAAGCACGGGGCGACTGTCGTGGCAATTTACGAGCTAGCAGATTACGTAAAGGGCAAGGGCGTGGCGGAAACGATCGGCATGAACCTGGGCGGTTCTGTCGATCTCGATGGCGTGACGGCCACGATGGTGGACGCCAAGCACTCGGCGGGTGCGGCCGACGAAAAAGGCACGCACTATGTCGGAGTCGCGGCCGGATTTGTATTGTCAATTGCCGGCGGGCCTGTGCTCTATCACGCAGGAGATACGGCAGTCTTTGGAGACATGCAGCTTATCGGGGAAATCTATAAGCCCAGCGTAGCGATGCTGCCCATCGGCGATTTCTACACCATGGGCCCGAAAGAAGCTGCGGTCGCCTGTCGCCTTTTAGCTCCGAAGATTGTTCTGCCGATTCACTGGGGTACGTTCCCGGCGCTCACAGGCACGCCGGAGGCACTGGCGGCGCTGGTTGAGCCAGGCGTGAAGGTGGTGAGCTGGAAGCCGGGAGAGAAGTTCGAGGCGTGAGGGCGGGTTACGAGGTGACAAGATGACAAGGTTACAAGGTTACAAAAGAACAGGAGGCATCGTGGACTTTACTTGCTGTCTTGTTCCCCAATTTCTTTAATTTCCAGATTCTTTGTCCCTGGGGCCTTGTAACCTGTCTTACTGGTCGCGGGTTTGCTTCACTGCGCGCGGTGACTGGACGATGCCAGCCGAAGCTGCTGGATCCTGCGTGCCCAGGCGCAAGGTAGCGGGTGTACCGGCGGCGCGGCAATTGCGCAAATCGCGTAGTATATCTACCTTTTCCCGTGCATACTGGCCTGCGAGGCGGGTGAGGGCGTAAGTGATGATATCGCTGTGATGCAAATCAGTCGCCGATGGATCGCGGCGCATATTCAGCCATAGCCGGTGAACAAGCTGCACATCTTCAGGGCTCAGGGATGGCGCATGCGGCCCGATGTAAAAGACCTTCACGTCGCCATCGGGGCCCACGATACAGAAGTTGAACTGGCGTTTGGGTTCTGGGAGTGCCTCCCAGGCCTGCCCCATGTGAAACGCCTGATCCTCGGGGCTGAGGGAACTGGAAGTTCCGGAAACAACCGACTCGACCTCGAGCGAATTTGCGGTCTGCGCCAGAGCGGCAAAGATGTCTCCTGCGGGAACCACCAGCAATGAAACCCGTTTGCCGAAGCTCTCAGCGACAGACACCGCCTTAGTAAAGACCATCTGCTCGTGCTCACTGAAACTCTGCTGCTCCGCGCTCAGGTACTCCGGGCCGCCAACGCCCATCAGGCGCACGCTGATGACCACCACATCGCGATCATCGGTGCTGGTACGCGCGAGAGTCCACTTCAAGGCCAACGGATTGTTGATGTCGCGCATGGTTACGATCACGCCTCCGGGGCGGATTGCTACCGACTCACGACTGATCGTCTCCTGGTGTTCGAGCTGGAAGTGGTCCTTCATCTCCCTTGCGGTTTGCTCGTGCTTCCGCCGGTTTTCGCGCTCAGAGACCGTGAAGATAATGAAGAACACTGCCGCAAATGCGATACCGCTGACCGTGGCCACCGATTTGGTGAACAGGTTGACTACGGCAGTGGTGAGCAGCACCATGAAAACCGACAGAAGGCCAAGGGGAATCTCGGTCGTTCCGATGCGTATGTTGGGAGGAACCTTCCAGCCGCGCTCGCCTTTGTATTTCCAGCGCAGGACGAGCATCGACAGGCTGTTAAACGTGAATGACCAGATGACGCCGAAAGCGTATGCCTCGCCCAGCATAATGACGTTGCCGCGGCTGACGATGATCGTGAACATCTGCAGGACAAAGACCAGATTGACGATGCGATAACTGGTGCCGAACTTCACATGCGGCTTGCGGAACCAGTCCGTCAGCACTCCATCTTCGGCAACTCGCATCAACACGCCGGTCGAGCCGATGATCGAGGTGTTGATGGCGCCAGAGAGGATGAGGAAACCGACGAGTACTACGAAGACGCGAAAGAGAATGCGCCAGAACATGGGCCCGACCATGTACATGGCCAGACCGGCGATCAGATTGTCCTGGTAGAAAACGTGCTCCTTGAGAGGGATAAGCATGGAGGCCAAGATGGTTGCGCCACCGGTGAAGATGAGGCTATAAATCGCGATGACGATTGCTGCGCGCTTCAGGTTCTTCAGCTTGGGATGCTCGATCTCGCGATTGACCTGCGCCAGGCTTTCCTCGCCGCTCATAGCCAGGATCGAATGCCCGAACGCCATTAGGATTCCGAAGAGGCCAAAGATCGGCAGCCCCCGGCCTTTCAAGAAGCCGAGTGCGTCCGTGCTGAACTTGAGATGGGACGGAATCGGCGACGGCGGAAGCACGGCGCCCCGAATTGCCACGGAGTAAACCCCCCAGATGAGCAGAACGATCACCATGACCGTGGTGATCTGCATAACCTTGAGGGCCTTATCGCTCGATTCTTCGATGCCCTTGATGTTCTGCCACCAGTAATAGATCGTCACCGCCGCGGCCAGCAGCGCAGAGGTGTAGTTCATATCGAGCTGGATGGGTTGGCCTTGCGAAGTCATTAACGCTGGAGGCAGCCAATGAGACTGATTGGCGACGACCAAAAGCTCGTTGAGGAGGCCGGTGATGTACTGGCCGGCCGACACGCCTGAGATTGGCCCGGTGAGGATGTAGTCGAACATCAGGGCGGATACGCTGAGCTTGGCGAATCCGCCCCCCAGAGCTTCCTTCACCACGCGGTAGACGCCGCCGCGGGTGAACATCGAGCAGCTTTCAACGTACACGGCGCGAACCGCAAAGCTGAAGAGCATGATGCCGAGGATGAACCACGGCGCAGCCTGGCCCACTGCCTGCTCGGCAATGCCGCCGGCGTAAAAAGCTGAAGAGCCCAGGTCGTTGAGAACGATGGCGGCCGCGCGCCAGAAGGAGATAAAGGTGAGCATCACCGACGACGCGACGATGAGGCGAACGCGGTCAGTCGGCGGAGCTACGGTCGTTCGAGTCGAGGCCATCGCGTGGGTTCCGGCGAGGCTGCCGGCGGTGTTCCAGCGTACGAGCGAAACCACCGCTCTGCGCTGAGTCTATGTCCAAATGAAAGGAGTGTCAACGAAAAATAAAGAGGCGATGAGAAGTGCATTTAAGTTTTGTTTTCAGATATTTCGGGAATCGATGCAGGCTGGGATCAGTCCGTGGACGAACGTCCGCAGGAGGCACGAGATCGGGGGCAAGGATCTGGGATCTGCGATTGGGGTCAAGATCCGGGTTCCGAGGCACCGTTAAGAGGGAACAAAGACGGGGAGCGGCCGCTTCGCCGTGCAATCAAGAGCGCGCAAATGAGTGCGCAAGCAAGCGCGCAAGCATCTGGGTTTCGCTTTTGAATGAGGGTCTTGCTGTGAGACGCGATCTGGAGGGGAGTCTCTGGTTAGTCTTTTCCGAAGAGCTCTTTCCCGTCCTCGACGAAGCTGATCAGCACGACAACCGCCGATCCAGCGAGACCGAGAAAAAACATGACTTCCATGACTCGCATTGCAAAGGCGACCAAAATCATACTGTCGATTCTACCCTACGCCGATGTTTTACACTCGGCGCTGTATGCACTCGTCGCAATCGTCAGCATTATCTCAGTGGAAGTTGTGGGCCGCCGCCGGGATTTCCGCGATCCTGCTCGAGTTGCCGTTTCCGATTGCGGGGCCGATGCCACCCTGGCGATCCGTCTTTGCATGGATTGCCCTGGTCCCGCTGCTTTGGGCGCTCGACTCGACCCCGCGCTGCGATTGCAGGCATCCACTGCGCCGAGCATTCTTGATCGCATATTTTTGCGGCGTGCTTTGGTATTTGGGGAATTGCTATTGGATTCGCGATACGATGCTCCGTTATGGCGACATGCCGCCGTTTGCGCCGACGCTGCTTCTCGTCGGCTTTAGTCTGGTTCTCGGGCTCTACTTTGGCGTATTTGGATTCGGCGTTTTTCTGGTTCGGCGGGCTACCGGCTCGACGCGTCTTGCCCTCGCCTTCGCGCCTATTCTGTGGACAGGCCTTGAGCTGGCCGGTGCCCGCATTACAAGTGTTCCATGGGATCAGCTCGGCTACTCGCAGGTCGACAATGCGCTGGTGAATCAGCTTGCGCCCTGGACGGGCGTTTACGGCATCAGCTTCATCCTTGTCGCTGCAAACGCATTGCTCGCCGGCGTTTTCCTTATCCGCCGCAAATCCGGCAGTTGGGTCTCGGGCCGCTGGGGCTGGGCCTTGTGTGGGGCGGTTCTGGTGATACCTGGGTTCTGCGGCGTTTTTTTCGCGCCTTCCAAGCCGGATCCGACAGCGACGGCAGTTCTGGTTCAGCTCGATTTGGATGTTGGCGCCGGAAACATCTGGCCGGGAGCAGAGTGGGACCAGCACGTTGCAGAGTTTGAAAAGTTGGCAGGGGAGCAATGCAAGACATATATCGCTGGGATTCCGCAGACCGGAGCGTCGACGGGTGAGATCGTTTGCCCGCCTTACGCGACGCACCCAGACGTCGTCGTTTGGCCGGAGGCGCCGGCGCCGTTTTTCGAGCAGGACCCGCGCTTTCAAAAAGCGATGGCCGAGGTCGCCCAGGCTGAACAAGCTCCGCTGATTGTGAACGGCGTGGGAAGCGACTTCTCGAAGGAACAGCGGGAGTGGCTGGATCACGTTTCGGCGATGGTGTTCCGCGCCGATGGACGAGAGATCGGCCGCTACGACAAGATTCACCTGGTTCCCTTCGGCGAGTACATCCCATTCTCGAACGTGCTGTTCTTTGCACATAAACTTACGGGCAAAGTGGCCGCCTACACGCCTGGCGTCGAACGCAATGTGTTTCTGCTCGACACGCAGAACGGCGGCAGCCATCGCTATGGCGTGTTCATTTGCTATGAAGCGGTCTTTGCCGATGAGATACGCCAATTCGCTCGCCACGGCGCGGAAGTGTTTGTGAACATCAGCGACGACGGCTGGTACGGCGACACCAGCGCACCGTGGCAGCACTTCAACATGACGCGCATGAGGGCGATTGAAAACCGCCGCTGGATTCTGCGCGACACGAATACGGGCGTGACGGCGGTGATTGACCCGTACGGAAGCGTCCGTCAGAGCATTCCCCGGCACCAGGAAGATGCGCTGCCGGCCGAATTCGGCTTTCGCAGCGACATCACTTTCTATGCGGCGCACGGAGACGTCTTCGCATGGCTGTGTGCCATACTGGCTTTGGGCGTTGTGGGCATGTCGTTACGGCGAGGCCTGCGGCCCAAAACTGAAAAAGAAGACAGGTCCTAAGAGCAAAATGTCGTTGAACGATCTCGAATTCGCTTACGCTCCGGTTCGCAATCAAGTGCGCGACCTGCGGGAGTATCTTTGACCCTGCTCGCATCCGCAGGGAACTCTCTGAACTAGAAACCAAGCTCGGCGATCCGAAGCTGTGGTCGGACCCGGCCGCCAGCCAGCCGCTGATGCGGGATCGCAAGCGGCTCGAAGCGCTGGTGCGCGACGACGATGAACTGGTGCGCCGGACCGGCGATGTGGAAGCTTATTTTGAGCTGGCACGCGAAGGTGAAGATGTGCTCGCCGATCTTGAGCGCGACATCAAGGCGCTCGGTGCTTTTGCCGAAGAGCTTGAAGCGCGGACCATGCTGAGCGGCGAAGCCGACGCACTGAATGCGATTGTGACTGTGCACCCCGGAGCCGGGGGCACCGAAAGCCAGGACTGGGCGGAGATGCTGCTGCGTATGTACCTGCGCTGGGCCGAGCAGCAAGGCTTCAAGACCGAGATGAACGACTATCAGGACGGCGAAGAGGCCGGCATCAAGTCGGCCACGTTTACCATCATTGGCGAATACGCGTTCGGCTTGCTGGCCGGCGAAAGCGGCGTGCATCGCCTGGTGCGCATCTCGCCGTTTGACTCGGCGAAGCGCAGGCATACATCGTTCGCTTCGGTGTTCGTGTCGCCGGAAATCGACGAGACCATTCACGTCGACCTTAAGCTTGAAGACCTGCGCATCGACACGTATCGCTCGGGCGGCAAGGGCGGCCAGCACGTGAACACAACCGACTCGGCCGTGCGAATGACGCACATACCGACGGGAATCGTGGTGCAGTGCCAGAACGAGCGGTCGCAGCACAAGAACCGCGACAAGGCGATGAAGATGCTGCGCTCGCGGCTGTATGAGTTTGAGCTTGAGAAGAAGCGCGCGGAGAGCAAGAAGCTCGAAGACTCCAAGCTTGAAATCAATTTTGGATCGCAGATCCGGTCGTATGTGCTGCAGCCTTATCGCATGGCCAAAGACCACCGAACCAAGGTGGAAGTGGGCGACGTGGACAAAGTGCTGGACGGTTATCTGGAGCCGTTTCTGCGCGGGTATTTGCTGGCCAAGCGGCGCGGGACTGCGGGACCCGGAACGGACGACGATCTGGAAGTTTAAGAGGCCGTGGATTGTGGTTCGTGGATCGTGTGTCGCGAACAGCCTTCACTCTTGAGCCAAGGCTCGCCGTTCACGAATTACGAAACACCAGCACGAACTGCGACGAACGAACCAGGACTAACCAACCAAGACTCACAAACAGGGAGCACCATGATCAACGACCCCGAAATCATCGAAGAGATGCTGGCCCACGCGAAGACGATTGCCGTCGTGGGTATGAGCGACAAACCCCAGCGCGCCAGCCACAACATCGGCCGGTATCTGGCAACACATGGCTACGGTGTCTATCCCGTGAACCCGGCGCTGACGGAGATACTTGGCGCTCCCTGCTATTCCGATCTCGATGCCGCGCAGGCTGCGGCTCGGGAGCAGACCGGAGCGGGGATCGACCTGGTGGACGTGTTTCGCGCTTCAGAGCATGTGCCGCCGATTGTTGACGATGTGATCCGGCTGGGCATCAAGTATCTGTGGCTGCAGGATGAGGTGATTCACGAGGAGGCGGTGGCCAAGGCCCGCGCCGCCGGCGTGAAGGTGGTGGAGGACGACTGCATCTATCGCGA
>CAZKJB010000187.1:0-8057 GCA_964552975.1 uncultured Occallatibacter sp.
CCGATGCCCTTCTTCTGGAAACTGAAAATCTCCTGCATGCTGATCACGTTCTCTTCCATGCCTGTGATCTCTGAAATGCTGGTGATCTTGCGCGTTCCATCGCTCATGCGGCTGGCCTGTACCACGATGGTGATCGCCGAAGCCATCTGCTGCCGCACTGATCTTTCCGGAAGGTTCATGTTCGTCATGGCCACCATTGACTCGAGTCTCGACAGCGCGTCACGCGGCGTGTTGGCGTGAATCGTGGTCATGGATCCTTCGTGGCCAGTGTTCATCGCCTGCAACATGTCAAAGGCTTCCTCGCCGCGGACCTCGCCGATGATGATGCGGTCGGGGCGCATACGCAAGCTGTTGATGAGCAGTTGGCGCTGGCGAATCGCGCCCTGCCCTTCGATGTTCGGCGGCCGCGTCTCCAGCCGCACAATGTTTTCCTGCGCCAGCCGCAACTCGGCTGCGTCCTCAATCGTCACCAGCCGCTCGTTGTTGGGGATGTACTGCGACAGAATATTCATGAATGTCGTTTTGCCGGCGCCCGTGCCGCCCGAGACCAGAATGCTGATGCGCGCCCGCACGGCCGAAGACAGGACTTCCATCATTTCGGCGGAGATGCTCTTCAGCTGCACCAGCTGGTTTGCAGCTAACGGCCCGGTGCCAAAGCGCCGGATTGAAATCGAAGGCCCATCCAGAGCCAACGGCGGAATGACAGCGTTGACGCGCGATCCATCGGGCAAGCGGGCATCAACCATCGGCGATGACTCGTCGACTCTGCGGCCTACGCGCGAAACGATGCGGTCAATGATCTGCATCAAATGACGGTCGTCGCGAAATGACGTATCCACGCGTTGCAGGAGGCCGCCCTTTTCGACGAACACGTGGTCTTTGTCGTTGACCAGGATGTCGGAGATCTTCGGATCGCGCAACAATGGTTCCAGCGGACCCAGCCCAAAGACTTCATCCAACAAGTCGGCGTGGATCTTTTCCTGCTCGTCGTAATTCAGCGGCACGCGCTGGTCCGCCATGATCTCCTTGACGATTCCTGATACTGCCTGGCGCGCCTGGCTGGAATTGACGCGCGACAGCTTCTCCAGATCGAGCTTCGAGATCAGAGTCCGGTGAATTTCCGCCTTGTAAGTTTCCAGATTCAGCAGTTCCACGTTTTACCTTCCATCCGCGTTGGGGAATTTCTTTCTCGATCCTTCATCCAAAGAGCCTGAATCCCTTTTTCTTCGTCTGCGCAAGTTCTTGACCGGTGACTGTTCTTACCATTTGCCGGATCTGGCGCGTAATCGCCGAATCCGCAAGCACAAGCGGTGTCGCATGAATCTGCATATCCCGCACCGAAGCGTAGTCGTTGGGAATTTTCCACTGGACCGGTCTCGTCAGCGCCTTCGCAATATGTTCTTCCGATACCCCGAGCGCACGCGATTCAAACCGGTTCACCACAATCTCGAGCTTGGGAACGCTACCTGAGAAGAACTGCGTAATCAGCCGATTCGAGTTGCGCAATTCCGGGATGCTCGCCTGCGTTACAAGGTAAAATGCGGTCGCTTCCTTGTAGGCCGCCGTTCCCATCAGGTCGAGCTTCGAACCCAGATCCACTACAACGTTTTCGAACTCTTGCCTCGCTACTTCTAAAAGCCAGTTGATCGTTTCGGGGCTCGCCTGGTACTGCAAAAATCGCCCCGGAGCCGCAAGCACCGACAAGCCGGAGCTGTGCTTTACCAGAAGCTGGGCGAGAAAGCGCGCGTCCAATCGCTCTGCCGCCTGCAGCGCATCGATGGCTGAGAATTCCGCCGCGATGCCAAGGTTGAGGGCGGCATCGCCGAGCGGAAGATCGAGATCGATGAGCAGCGTGCTCTGCCCCGATTCCTTGGCGAGCGAGACGGCAAAATTGCATGCCAGTGTGGTCGCCCCGGCGCCTCCCTTAGCGCCCATGAATACCAGCAGTTTTCCCGCTGACTTCTTTGTGTGTTGCACCATCGGCCGTCGTGCCGAGGCCCGCACGAGAGCTTCAGCCATCACCCCGGGAACAAGCGGGAAATTGAGAAACTCACGGGCCCCGGCGCGCATGCAGCGCACCAGCAATTCCGGGTCAGCGTTATCGGAAAAAACCATCACCGTTGCCGCGCTGTTGGCGCCAATGCTCTCCACCATCTCCAGCGCGAATTCGGGATCGCCGTCCAGATCGATGATGATGACGTCGTACTTCTGCTCGAGCATGGTCGGAATATCGTCCAACCCGGCGGGATAATCGGTGAATTCGGAGATTTGACTATTGGGTGATCCGCGGAGGGCCACGACTGCCGCCGACCGCCGGCTTTGATCGGGGCAGATCAGTGCGATCGATACGGCCTCTGTCCCGATGGAATCGGGATAGGAGTTTGCCGAATAGGGGGAAGGATTGGTGGCCACGTTATGGACGCTCCTTGATGTGCGATTCCGTTGCGTTCCGAACTTCGAAGACGCCGAAGCGTCATACTTTGTCTGCCTGAACCTGGACATTTCGTTCTCTGTCCCTTACCGTGCGATAAACGAAATCAACGTCCCTATTGCTATTGCCGGCGCGTATGGCATCTTGCGCCGCAGAGGATTCGTGAGAACCGCTTCTCCGCGTTCCTTGGCCACAAAAGCCACGTCACTGGCGTGCTGGAACAACTCTTTTAAGAAACCGCCACGGGCCGCCCAGACAAGCGCCATCACTCCCCCAACCAATCCGGTGAGCACCAGTGCAATCAGCAGCTGGCCGGGGCCGATCCATGCGCCAATCGCTGCGCAAAGCTTCACGTCGCCTGCACCCATGCCGCCCATCCAGAAAAGAAACCCATAGACCAGAATCCCCAACCCCGCGCCTGCCAGACTCTGCACGACGCCGTGCCAGCCAAACATCCAGCCTGAAATCGCAATCCCCAAAGCCAGAAACGGGAGCACCAGCCAATTCGGAATTCGGCGGCTCCGAACATCTGTGAATGTCGCGATAACCAAGACAGCCACAATAGGCCAATAGAGTACCGGGTACATAGTTCCTGCTTCTGATCCTTACTTGCGATCGGGGATCACCCCGCTAACAGCAATTGCCGAACCAAACGTCCGTGCCCCCAAGGTTCCGTGGATTCATACAGATGGCACCCAACTCAAGGGAAATGTGTACCAGACTGTATACGGCCGTATTCAGTCGATGGATCGGACCGTTTACACCATCATTCTGGGCATAGCGGGAGGCGCGAGTGCTCTGCTCCTCGAGCTGAAACCCAATCAAATCAACAATTCACGACTCACTCGAGAGCCTGAAGCCGGACCGCGATCATGGCAAATCGCTTCCCGGGGTTACCCATGCCACTTATCCAATGAAGTCATTGTTGTTCCAATTCGAGGCGGCGCAAATACCCCAAAGGGGACAGCCTTCCCTAACACTTTCATTTGCCCGCCCGGTTACCGCTGCGTGATGGGGTGCTGCATGGGCGTCTCAGGATCAGATCGAATTTCCGAAATTGTCAGGTTTTTGTGGCCGAATGTCAGGGTATTTTAGGGTCAATCTGGGCCTCGAATCGATACTGAGTGCGATCGCGGCGGCTCAGAGTGACACACCTTCCCAATTTCTTCATTGCAAAGTAATTAGAACTTTCAATTCTCCCTAGCACGAAAGAGGAATATGCGTTGCTCAGCCGATTAGTGATCATATCGGTACGTCGCCATGCCCACTCGAACGGCGCTGTAAACACAGCGAGACGGAAACTCGCAGGCTCATGACACGAATTGGCCTCTATTCTGAAGATCGCACCCTGCACCAACTTCTCTCATCTGCCCTCGGTAAGGACTTCGAGGTTTTGCTCGAGCCGGACGGGGCGGGGATAGACAGCCTGGTGGCTGCAGGCGGCTGCGACGTCACGATCCTCGATCTCCATTCCCACCAGGACACTTTGCAAGCGCGCATCGAATGTTCCCAGAGGCTTATCGCCTCAGATGTGCCGGCGATCTTGATGGCTGACGACAGCTTGAGGTCGACCGCATTCGAACTGGTCCGCACGGGGGCCTTTGGATACTGTCGCCGTCCCCCATCGATTCGCGATCTCAAGACCATGCTCAGCCGGGCCTACGAAAACTCCTCGCTGAAGCAGCAACTTAACAGCGTCAAGCATCGCATCGAGGAGCCCGGCAGTTGCGACCGCATCATCGGAGCGAGCCCGATCATGCAGCGCGTCTATGAATTGGTGCGCAGCGTGACTAACCTCAATGCCGCCGTTCTCTTAACCGGTCAGAGCGGAACCGGCAAAGAGCTGATCGCCCGCGCGATCCACAATCTCGGCTCTCGCGCCAACAAGCCTTTCGTCGCTGTCTCCTGCGGCGCCATCCCTGAAACCCTGATCGAGGCTGAGCTTTTCGGGCACGAAAAGGGCGCCTTCACCGGAACGGTCGGGGCCCGCGAAGGCTACTTCGAGCAGGCTGCGGACGGCACCCTCTTCCTTGATGAAATCGGCGACTTGAGCCTCTTTACGCAGGTCAAACTCCTTCGCGTATTGCAGCAAATGGAGTTCAGCCGCCTGGGCAGCAACAAGCTCGTTCCCTTGCGCGCCCGCCTGATATTCGCCACACACCAGGACCTGGGCAAGCTCGTAACCGAAGGCAAGTTCCGTCTGGATCTCTTTTACCGCATCAACGTTATGCGTATCGAGTCGCCCCCCCTCCAGGAACGGCAGGAAGACATCGCGCTGATCGCCCAGCATTTCATGCGGCACTACGCAGGAATCTTCCAAAAGCCAATGGACCACATTGAGCCGGCCGCTCTCGAAATGCTCCAGAACTACCCATGGCCTGGAAATGTCCGTGAACTCGAGAATGTGATGCAGCGGGCTATCATCCTGGCTCCCGGCCGAGCGGTCCGCGCCGAAGACCTAAACCTGAAAACGACCGCGCAGGAAGAAGACGCAGCCCCGTTCGACGAAGTGGTCGACATCGCCGATTATCAGCCCGCGGGTTCGTTCGAACGCCAGCTCCGGGACTACAAGATCAAGCTCGCCGTGCAAGCCGTTCGCGAAAACAACGGTAACAAGACCATGGCTGCTCGAAGCCTGTGCATCTCACGTGCCTATCTTCATCGCCTCATTCGACTCGCTGAGCCGGAAGTTGACCCACTGTTTGCAGAACAGGGCGTCCGCGAGTCCGTCACCGCCTGAGAAAGCAATCCTTGAAGGTGCGATCTCGGTTGGCGAACCGCCCAACGCCCCTTAGCGCGCGCTAACACATCCTCTTCTCAACTTATGCGAAGTAGTCGATGCTTCTCGGGGAGACTTCTTCGAGAGCGTCAGAGTCCGGCTCCGCTGCGTTGTCCAGAGCGAGATCGTCTTCCTCGCCCTCGTCTACGCCCGCGGCTTTTCTGCTGTTTCTTGATCCGGCGCCGTCACCCGGCTTCGCCGAGCCGTCAATATCAAAGATCGCCGGAGGCCTCACGCCAGCAGACGGAGCCCTCACGGCCCGCAATGCGCGTATCCCTGGAATGGGGCTGATTTCCATATCGGATTCTCGATTCCTGCCTGCTTCCATCGGCAAAAGAATCCCAGTCTTTAATCTTTCAGCCCAATTTGTGTTCGAGTTCGGGACAGACGCACTCAAGAATCACTGTGGCCGAAAAGCAAAAGAAGTTGGAGCGATTTGGGGACCTCCACTGCTGGCCCGAAACTGACTCTCGACCTCGACACCGCTCTGATTCAGCAACGATAACCCCTGAACTAAACTCAGTCCGGCGGGGACCGGAATGAAGCCGCCGCGCACTTCACTCGTCTCGCGTGCGAAGGTCTTCACCAGCAATGCACGAATGTTCATGTGGACTTCAAGGCGCTGAGTCTTCCAGTCAGTAGCGCTTACCTGGACGCGATCCAGGCGGAACCATCCTCCCTTGTAGAGCCGACCGAGGATCCCGAATCCGAAGTCGATGTTCTCGTCCACCCGCCCCTCGAGCCGCGCCAATCGCTTGAAGCGCGCATCGACCCAAAGCGTCCCGGTCATCGCGTGGAATACCCGGGACTCGATCGACCGCGCGGGATAATCGGGGTTTGGGCGAAATTGCAGGCGATAGCATCCGTTCTCCTCCCCGTCGTACTCATACAAAAATGCATCCGGCAGAAGCGATAAAATCCGCCCGATTCGCTCCTCGTCCTCGTCGTATTGCTTCATGTGGCGAGCCTGCTCTTCGGGGGAATTGAGCAGCCTTTCAAGGCGGGCTTGCTCCTGATCTTGTGCTTCCGGTGTAAGTGGGAAGCCATCAGTGAGAGCGAGGCGGTTGATCGGACCGTCAGCGGTTTCCACCTGAGTTTCAAGCTGCGTGCCGACCCGCGAGTTCCTCTCGATCCAGTACCGCCAGAATCCATGACTCTGGTGATCGTGCAGTTCGTTATAGACAACTTCATTGACAAGTTTCCCTGCAGACATGGATGGACGGGATTGCGCGTGACAAGCCCAGTGAGTTGCCGCCAGAATTCCCAACATTATGCAGAACACGCGCATCTCGATGTCCCTCCCTGCCAACGGACTGGAGCTTGTATTGCGGTCTGAGTGCAGCATGGCGCCGCAGCGGTGACGGGCATGCTAGCACCGGGTGAAAACGCTGAGAAAAACGAAATGCGAACCTAATTAAGCAAGAGAGGCGTCGCAAACTCAGCCCCGGGGGAGAAGCGATTCGGCAACGCAGCAAATGATAGGATTTGATTCATCCCTTTGGGAGGGTCGCCATCATGATTGAGACTTCCTCGCCTGCGCCGCTAACCTCAGAGCAGGTTTCTGCCATCACGCGGCAGGCAAATTACGGTACCTGGCGCTTTCAGAAGAGCTGGAAGCCATTGCACATCGTCGATGCCGAAGGCTGCTGGTTCACGGATGGCGCTGGCCGCCGTTATCTCGACTTCAGCTCGCAGCTGATGTGCGTCAATCTTGGCCACAAGAACTCACGAGTCATCGAGGCGATTGCCGAACAGGCTCGTGAGCTCTGCTACGCTGCTCCCGGCTTTGCAACGACGGCGCGCGCGCGTCTCAGTACCAAACTGCTTGAAGTGCTACCCGAAGGGCTCAATAAATTCTTCTTTACCACCAGCGGCACGGAAGCCAATGAAGCGGCCTTCAAGATTGCCCGCATGTTCACGGGCAAAAACAAGATCATCTCTCGCTACCGCTCGTATCACGGATCGACAATGGGCTCGATTGCTGCCACCGGCGATCCGCGACGTTGGGCCATGGAGCCGGCCGGCAAGGGACAAGGCGTCGTCTTTGCACCTGAGGTCAATTGCTACGACTGCCCCATCAAACACAGCTATCCCGGCTGCAATATTGCCTGCGTCGATTACATCGAGCACATGATTCGGAACGAAAGCGATGTGGCGGCGATTATCGTCGAACCCGTCGTGGGTACCAACGGCGTGCTCATCCCGCCTCCGGAATATTTCCCGCGCCTGCGCGAGATCTGCGATCGCCACGGCGTCTTGATGATCGCCGACGAAGTGATGGCCGGATGGGGCCGCACCGGCAAATGGTTTGCCATGGATCACTGGAATGTGAAGCCCGACATTCTAGTCACGGCCAAGGGAATCACGTCGGCCTATGTGCCTCTCGGCCTCTGCGCTACTACCACTGCAATCGCGGACTACTTTGAAGATCACTTCTTTTCTCACGGCCACACCTATGAGGCGCACCCGCTCACCCTTGGCCCCGCCGTCGCCACCATCGAGGAGATGCAGCGGCTCAAGCTTGTTGAGCGGGCCGCGGAACTGGAGCCTTTCGTCCGCCAGAAGCTCGAGGCCTTGAAGGCAAAGCACCCATCAGTGGGCGAAGTGCGCGGCCTCGGCCTCTTCTTCGCGGTTGAAATCGTGAAGAATCGCCGAACGAAGCGGCTCTTCAACACCATGCGCGATAAGGTCGAAGGCAAATCGCTCATCGTCGATCAGATCGCCGCGAAAATGATGGCGCAGGGAGTCAACATCCAGACTTTCGTCAGCCACTTTGTAATCGCGCCGCCGCTCATCGTCACGAAAGAGGAGCTTGAGCTCGGGATTGCAGCACTCGATGAGCACCTC
>CAZKJB010000188.1:0-8057 GCA_964552975.1 uncultured Occallatibacter sp.
CCACAGGCGAAGCGGAGAAGCCCGCAACAAGGGCCAGCAGCGGCTCCCATTCAAGCGTGGCTAAGTCGGCATGTTCCACCGGTAATGGAATCGGATCGAGCAACGGCATGGTCAAGAACTATCTTAGCTTTCCTGCGACCTCGCATCTTCAACTGGTTCCATGCGGCGGTTCCTATTGCCTGTTCGCTGCTTCTTGCAGCTCGCCTTCCCATTGCGCCACCACCGCGCTTGCCATGCAGTTGCCGATCACGTTCATCGAAGCGCGGCCCATATCGATCAAAGTATCTACGCCGAGAATGAGCAGGATTGCCGTGGTTGGAATATGAAATGAAGCCGCTGTTCCCATCAGGATGACCAGAACCGCGCGCGGTACGCCGGCGACACCCTTGCTCGTCAGCATCAGCGTTCCCAGCATCACCACCTGCTCGCCTATTGTCAGGTGCATGCCGGCGGCCTGTGCGGCAAAGATCGCCGCCATCGAAAGGTACAGGCTCGATCCCGTCATGTTGAAGCTGTAGCCGGTGGGAATTACGAAGGAGACGATCCAGCGCGGCACGCCGAACTCTTCCATACGCTCCATCGCCAGCGGAAGCGCGACTTCTGAAGTCGTGGTGGCAAAGCCGATGGCTGCCGGCTCAGCGATTGCCGCAGCAAATCGTCTGATCGGAATGCGCGCTAGAAGGAGGATTGGCAAGAGCACCAGCAACACGAACGCGATGAGTGCGAAGTAGAACGTGACCACCAGCTTGACCAGCGGCAGCAACGTCACGAGCCCCATGCTGCCCACTGTGTATGCCAGTGCCGCACCTGCAGCCACGGGCGCCATGTACATGACGATGCGCGTGATGCGAAACATGGTATCGGTTAAGGACTGCAGCACGGCCAGCATCGGCGCGCGCCTGGCTTCAGTCAGCATTGCCAGCGCAACACCGAAGAGGACCGCGAAAACCGCTACCTGCAAAATCTGGTTTTGCGCCACTGCCTGCGCAATGTTTTCGGGTACAACATTGAGCAGCACATCTTGCCATCCCGGCGTGTGCGTAGCCTGGATTCCGGACTGGGCCGAATCCGGCAGCGTGACGCTCCATCCCGCGCCGGAGATATTGATCGCAAGCGCGCCGAGGAGGAGGCCAAGCGTGGTGGCGACTTCAAAGAAAACGAGCGCCTTCAACGCCACGCGCCCCACGCTACGCAACTCGCCGTGGCCGGCGATCCCCGTGACTAGCCCGCCGAAGATCAGCGGCGCAATGATCATGCGAATGAGGCGAAGGAAGATGTCGCCGAGGAATCTTGTTTGCGATGCGAACCGGGGTGCATCCACGCCCAGTTCGGCGCCGACCAACATGGCAAAGAACGTCCACACCAGCAACGAGCGCCGGCGCACTGCGAAGGGAACAAAGAGCGCGATCCCAGTCCAGCGCAATGAGGCTGCCAGATCAGCGCGCACACGCAGAAATCCGGCCACGGCGCCTGCCGCAAAGAGGACGACTGCAACGAGTGAAAGCACTCGGAGCGCGACTGGCCAGGAGCCGGACGTGTTCTGCTTTGCGTTGCCAGTTTCAGGCGGAGTTTCTGGCGATGAGTTGGAGTTCATTCATGGAGCCTTACGGTTCAAGGTCTCCATTATCCTATGGTGCTCGGCTTGGCTTGTGCTCTGGAGATCGCGACCCCATCCGAAAGAGTCTTAGCCCGTCGTTTTAACTGGACGGAGGGGTGGTCTTTGCAGCAGGAGCCGGAGTGGCAGCCGGGCTGGATGCGGCGGAACTCGATGCGGAACTCTCTGAGCTTGTGGTTTCCGTCTTAGGCTTCGTCTCCGATTTCTTCTCTGCCGGCGCCGCGTCGCTCGAGGACGCATCGCTTGAGGATGAGCTGCTTTTCGGCGCGTAGTCGTTCACGTACCATCCGGCGCCTTTAAAACTCAGGCCGGGCGCGGTTAGCACGCGCTCAAGCGCCCCCCCACACTTGGGGCATTTCTCTTCTGGCTTGGCCTTGAAGCTTTGGATTTTCTCGAATCGGTGGCCACACGTCGTGCAGCGATACGGATACAGCGGCAAGTTTTGTCTATCCCCTCGGCGAAAACTTATTCACAGTTTCTATTGTACCGGGAGGGCGGCAATTCTCGTCGAAAGCTGCCGCCCTCGCCAAATTCCGGGGGTTCAGGAACGCCGCCGCTCAATGTACCATGATCGGAACCGACGCACTCACGTCCTCCCAGGCCAGCGTCAGTGTGCCGTTGCCGCCACCGCTATCGGCGAGGGTGTATTTCAAATCCTCCACCATCGCCGGGGGCTTCGACATGGTCATTGGCGTCCTGCCCAAATCCTTCGTGCCGTCATAGGCGAGTCCCCATTCGCCGGTTGCCTTGCTCACAACAAGCATCCATTTTGCGGGATCGGATATGTCGACAAACAACGTATACGTACCGGCGGGAACCATGAGATCGCCGATCATCAAATCCCCATCGGTCACCAGCGTCGTGGCGGAGTTCGCTCCCGCACGCCAAACCGGGTACGACTTATGAGTCTTCTGGATGAGACCATCCTTGGTAAAGATTTTCCCCTCGCGGCCGTTCACGCGGGGTGAGCTATAGGTAATGGTGATGTTCTTCCCGCCAATGGTTGCTGACTCTTTGGCTGGTGGGCTGGCCGGCGGCGCTTTGGGCTGGCCGGACTGGGCGAATACAGTGGTAGCGGCGAGCAGGAACCCCATACAGACGAAAAGGCTTTTCATGATCAAATTTCTCCTCCGGGCAGAGCCTGTCATTTGGGAAACAGGCCCCGGCGCGATGATTGTCGCACCCAGTCCCTACGATTGAGAAATGATTGTTACAACCCTGTTATGATGCGCCAATGGACGGATAGCAAGAGAGTGCGAAATGGCGGACGGCAAGAATAACGAAACACCCGGAGCACGCTTTCGCGCGGCGCTGGGGGCGGAGAAGCCACTGCAGGTTGTGGGCGCAATCAACGCATACGCTGCGCTGCTGGCCCAGGCCGCCGGGTTTCGGGCGATTTATCTCTCCGGCGGGGGCGTCGCCGCTAATTCGCTGGGGATTCCCGACCTCGGCATCAGCACCATGGAGGACGTACTCATCGACGTCAGGCGCATCACTGGCGCCTGCCCGTTACCGTTGCTGGTCGATATCGATACAGGCTGGGGCGGAGCCTTCAACATCGCGCGTACCATCCGGCAAATGATCACAGCCGGAGCCGCCGCGGTGCACATCGAGGACCAGGTTGGCGCGAAACGCTGCGGCCACCGACCGGGCAAAGAGCTCGTCCCCGCGGCAGAGATGGTGGACCGCATCAAGGCTGCTGTCGACGCGCGGACTGACTCACAATTCGTGATTATGGCCCGCACCGATGCACTGGCGAGCGAGGGCCTGGAGCGCGCCATCGAACGCGCGCAGGCTTATGTCTCTGCCGGCGCCGACATGATCTTTGCCGAGGCAGTGACTGAACTTTCGATGTACGCTGCGTTCCGAAGAGCCGCGGGCGTACCGATCCTTGCCAACATCACTGAGTTCGGCAAAACGCCGCCGTTCGCACGCGAAGAGCTTGCCGGCGCTGGCGTCGATATCATCCTCTATTGCTGCGCGGCCTATCGGGCGATGAACGCGGCGGCGCTCAAGGTTTACGAGACCATTCGTTCCGAGGGCTCGCAAAAAAGCGTGTTGCCGCTGATGCAGACGCGCGACGATCTTTACCGCTATCTGGGCTATCACGCCTATGAGAAAAAGCTGGACGAGCTTTTCGCAGCGAGCAAGAAGGCAGAGTAGACATTCCCTGCATTCATCCGTTAGGTTGGTGCTCTCCGGAACTCAAAACGGGGGTCGAAATCAATGAGCATTCAAGAGGCGAGCTCCGCGCGGGCGGCCTTCACACCCAAGAAGTCTGTCGCCTTGTCGGGCACTCCCGCGGGCAACACGGCCATCTGCACGGTCGGCCAGAGCGGCAATGACCTGCACTATCGCGGCTACGACATTAACGACCTCGCCGCACATTGCGAGTTCGCTGAAGTGGCGCATCTGCTGATTCATGGCAAGCTGCCAACCAGCGCAGAGCTGGCCGCCTACAAGAAGCGCCTGCTGGGCCTGCGCACACTGCCTGAGCCGCTGAAGCACGCGCTCGAACAACTTCCGGCAGGCGCGCATCCCATGGACGTGCTGCGCACCGGCGTCTCCGTGCTCGGGTGCGTGCGCCCCGAACCTGCCGATCACAGTGACTCGGGTGCAAGAGAGATCGCCGACGGCTTGCTGGCCTCGCTACCCTCGATGCTCCTGTATTGGCATCACTACGCGCGCAACGGCAAGCGTATCGCAGTCGACGCCGACGGTGAGCCTTTGGCCGAGCACTTTCTGCACCTGCTTCACAGCCGGCCGCCCAGCGCGGAATGGATACACGCCATGCAGGTCTCGCTCATCCTTTATGCGGAGCACGAGTTTAACGCATCCACATTTACGGCGCGCGTGATCGCGGGAACGGGCTCGGATCTCTATTCGTGCATCACGGGCGCAATCGGCGCACTCAAGGGCCCCAAGCACGGCGGAGCTAACGAAGTGGCCCTCGAAATCCAACAGCGCTACGCATCGGCGGATGCGGCTGAGACCGACATCCGCCGCCGCGTGACGAACCGTGAAGTCATCATTGGCTTTGGTCATCCGGTATATACGATCAGCGATCCGCGAAGCGACATTATCAAAGAACTGGCGCGCTCGCTGGCCGTTGACGCCGACGGCAAGCGGCTGTTCGCAATTGCCGAGCGAATCGAGAGCACAATGCAGGACGCCAAGCGCATGTTTCCCAATCTCGATTGGTACTCGGCCGTGGCTTACCACCTGATGGGGGTTCCCATCGATCTGTTCACGCCGCTCTTCGTGATGGCGAGGACTGCTGGCTGGGCCGCGCACGTCATCGAGCAGCGGCAGGACGGAAAAATCATTCGGCCTTCCGCAACCTATACCGGGCCTGAGAATTTGAAGTTCGTGCCAATTGGGCAGCGGGTCTAGAGATTCCGGATTCAGCGGTTAAAGTCGCGTGGAATTGTGCGGCTATATTTTGAGTAGAGATTGAAGGAGTTAGTGTGTCCTCGCACATCAGCAATGAACGCCCCGCGCCCGATAAAGTCCTCACCGATATTGCCGACTATGCGCTCGACCACAAAATCGAAAGCGACCTCGCTTATTCGACGGCGCAGTATTGCCTGATTGACACGCTCGGTTGCGGCCTTGAAGCTCTCGAATATCCGGCTTGCACCAAGCTGCTCGGGCCCATCGTACCGGGCACCGTAGTTCCGAACGGCGCGCGCGTTCCGGGCACGAATTATCAGCTCGATCCGGTGCAGGCCGCGTTCAACATTGGCGCGATGATTCGCTGGCTCGACTTCAACGACACATGGCTCGCCGCCGAGTGGGGACATCCTTCGGACAATCTCGGAGGCATTCTCGCTGTAGCAGATTGGCTCTCAAGAGGCTCTGCGAGAGGCGGGCCTTTGATCACCATGTGCGATGTATTGACTGCGATGATCAAGGCGCACGAGATTCAGGGCTGCATCGCGCTGGAGAACTCATTCAACAAAGTTGGACTGGACCATGTTGTGCTAGTGAAAGTTGCTTCGACAGCCGTCGTGTGCCAGCTGCTCGGACTGACGCGCGAGCAGACCATCAATGCGATTTCACTTGCGTGGGTCGACGGGCAGAGCCTGCGCACGTATCGCCATGCGCCGAATACCGGATCGCGCAAAAGCTGGGCCGCGGGCGACGCGACCAGCCGCGCTGTGCGGCTGGCGCTGATGGCGAAGGCAGGCGAGATGGGTTATCCGTCGGCACTCACCGCAAAGACCTGGGGTTTCTACGACGTTTCCTTCAAAGGCCAGCCGTTCAAGTTCCAGCGCCCCTATGGCTCCTACGTGATGGAAAACGTACTCTTCAAGATCAGCTATCCGGCGGAGTTCCACGCGCAGACCGCGGTTGAAGCGGCGATGGCGATTAACGCGCAGCTTCGGGCGCTCGGCAAATCCGCCGAAGATATTCGCTCCATCACGATTCGCACCCATGAGGCCTGCCTGCGCATCATCGACAAGAAAGGCCCGCTCGCAAACCCCGCCGATCGCGACCATTGCGTGCAATATATGGTTGCAATTCCGCTGCTCTTTGGCCGGCTGACGGCGGCGGACTATGAAAACGATGTGGCGTCTGATCCGCGGATCGACAAACTGCGGGCAGGGATCGAGTGTGTCGAGGAAACGCGCTTCACGGCCGATTATCACGATCCTGACAAGCGTTCGATAGCGAACTCGCTTCGAGTTGAGTTGACGGACCGAATGGTGCTCGAAGAAACAGTGGAGTATCCCATCGGCCATCGCCGGCGCCGCGAAGAAGGAATGCCGCTGCTGGTCGAAAAATTCAAAACGAACCTGCGGCGCCGATTTAGCGACGATCGGCAACAACGGATTCTCGACGTGTCGCTCGACCACGAACGGCTGGAAGCGATGCCGGTCCAGGAGTATGTCGATCTGTTCGTGGTGTGAGTAAGACTGAGTTCAGGACGGCTTTTCGGGGCAAAATCGCGCAACAAATGGACATTTGGAGGGGCAAACTCCTGCCCTGATGCAGAGCGAAAGGCACCCGCAGGTCCTTCGACTCCCTGCGCTGCGCTCCAGTCGCTCAGGATGACAAGTCTTAGGGTGCGCAGCAAAAATCTTAGGCTGCGATGCAAAAATCTTGGGTTGCGCAGCACAAGAACGAAAGCGGACCGTGAGGCTCGCAATGTGTTTTTCGAGTTGGTGAGATCCCATGTCCCAAAATCGGGACATGGGGGGGCCAGTTCTTACGCCTTGACGGCGACGGGTTTGCCCAATTTCTCGGCGAGCATTTCGTGGGCGTGCGCGAAGAACTCGTCTTTCGAGATCTTGCCTGCTTCGAGATCCGCCAGGATTGCCTTCTGCGCCTGGTAGTCGCGATTGACGATACCGGCCTTGGATTGCAGCATGCGCCACGCCTTGCGCCGCTCGACGCAGAACATGACCAGCTGCCGCGAGAGCGCGCGGTACTCGATCTTGCCGTCCTGCTCGAAGGTGATGTAGACGCCGAAGTCGGGAATGAAGCTGCGGTGCTCGGGCAAGAGGTAGTAGCGGTAGACCACATCCTGCTGCGTGATGCGCACCAGCATGTTGTCAAGGTGGATCATCTTCGCCGCCGCCTCGGGCTTGATCTTGCGCAGGTGGTTGCGGAAACGCGCTTCCGTAGTGCACCAGTGGGCGACGGTGTAGCGCTGGGTTTCGCCGGTCGATTTCAGCTTGGTCTCGTACCAATCCAAATCAATCGAGGGATTGCCCTTGATGTCGAGCGCCTCCTGATAGGTCTCGCCCATGCGCGGATTGAAGATGAACTCCGGAGCGCCGCGCGAGTCGCGCACGCGCTGCGCCTGGTGGAGCGCCATGTCGTCGGCGACGCCGTGTTCCGGCTGGCAGGTGGTGAAGGCCTGCAGGAACATGGTGCCACGATACTCGAGGCCATCGAGAATCGCGCGGTAGAGCTTGGGCGCGTTGGCCATGGAAACCTGCGCCACGAACGGCGATCCATGCCCTGCGAGGAAGGTCTCGGCTACGGTCTTCTTCTCGGTGTTCTTGCCTTGCGTGGCGGAGCCGAAGACGTTCATGTCGTTGCCGCCCAGCATCGGTGTGGAGTCGGAGTTCTGGCCGCCGGTGTTGGAATACACTTGCGTGTCGAGCATGAGAACCTTGACGTTGGGCCGGTTCTGCAGCATCACCTTCGAAGTGTTCTGGTAGCCGATGTCGCCGATTCCGCCATCGCCGCCGACGACCCAAACCTTGGGCAGCTCAACGATCTCCTGGTCGGTCATCAGCGCATCAGTAAAGTGCGTGAAGTGGTAATACTCTTCCGCACTGAGCACGTTCGAATCGCGCGTGAGTACGATGTCGGCAAGCCGCTCGGGAAGCACGGAACGCCGCGCGTGATCGACGATAAAGCTCTCGCCCATCAGCCAGCCCACGGTCACGCCGTCCTGGAACAGCGAGTTCATCCACGGATACGGATG
>CAZKJB010000189.1:0-8042 GCA_964552975.1 uncultured Occallatibacter sp.
CATCGACGGTTTCGGCTTCGAAGGTCTGCTCGCGGAAGAGATCCATGCCGTCGTCGGCGCGCGTGACGGCAACGGCGACGAGCCGCGCGAGCAGATGCGGAGCGACGATGCGCGAGCCTTCAGATGAAGCAAAATAATCTGTTTCGTTCTGGACCGTGAGCAACACCATGTTCTGGTAAACGTCGGGGTAATCGCGGAAGACGCGGGACAGTTCCCTCACCCGCTGCTCCCACACCGCACGGTCGACCGCGACGGGAGGCGCGACGGAGCCGATGTGCGTCTGCGCGGATTCCTCGCTGAAGTCGGGCGAGGTGTCTTCTTCAGTGGCGCGGACCTGAGCCTCAGTCTTGACGCGAAGGAAGTTATCGAGAGCATTGCCGTAGCCGGTGTTGGTGGCAAGCCAGAGGGAACGTGCGAGAGCTTCGCGGTCATCGCCCAAGGGAAGCTGGAGCGTATTTACGGCGGAGGCGCGATGGTTGCCGTGGGTGTTGTCGAGCTTGGGGTCGCCGACGCGCACCTGGACATCGGCTACGCGGACGCGACTTGCTGAACTGTCGGATAGAGCGCCGTATTGCGCGCGCACGCTCAGAAAGCTGGCGTCGCTGACCGAATAGCTGAGGAAGTAAGGCGGCAACTGCTTGTCGTCGCCGGGCGTAATCGGCTTTGAGAGTGCGGTGAAAGCACGGTGCAACTCAGTGGTCATGGCGTCGAGAAGCACCGGCGCGGGCTGCTCGGCGGCAGCGGGAGTAGGATGGACGAGCGCCGGAACCAAGGCTGCCGAAGCGACGAAGAGCAAAGAAACCATCGCGTGGCACCGGGGTCTGGCTGAGGGTCTGATTGACGTGGGATTTAGAGACATGAGTGGAAGCATCTATATACTCGATTGTCGCAGAATCGGATGGTATAAGGAGAGTCTTCTCATGACATTTAGACGTTTGCTTTGGGTGATAAGCCTCGCCGTAATGCTGGCAAGCATGGCTCCCTCGGCTCTGACTGCCCAGACGGGAGGGACGCCGCAAACGACCAATGCGGCCGACGCTGCGCCAGCGAACCCAGGGCAGGCCTACACGCTGGCGCCGGACAAGCTGGTAAAGGCGATCGAACTGAGCCGCATTCGCAACATCCTGGACATCGCGGGATCGGTGTGGAGTATTGCGTTCGTGTGGATTCTGCTGGCCGCAGGCGGGTGGGCCGGCCTGGAGAGGTGGGCGCAGAAGATTGCAGGCAAACGCTGGATTCAAGGAGCGATTTTCTTTGCAGCGTTCTTTGTGATCTCGGAGTTGGCAGGACTGCCGCTGGATTGGATTGGACACCATTACGAGCGAGCCTATGGAATCAGCGTGCAGGGATGGGACAGTTGGCTAGGGGATCAGGGGAAGGCGCTGGGATTGACGCTGCTCGCCGGCATTCCGATTCTGCTGTTGTTCAACCGGATTGTCAAACGCTGGCCGCGACGCTACTGGCTGGGAGTGTGGTTGGTTACGTTGCCGATCATCGTGATTGCGATTTTTGTTTTGCCGCTGATTGTTCCGCTCTTCTACAAACAGGAGCCTCTCGAGAAAAATCACGCGGCGCTGACGGCGAAGCTGGAGACTGTGGTGGCGCGGACAGGCACGAAAATTCAACCCGACCGTATGTATCTGATGAAAGCGAGCGAGAAATCAACGGGGATTAATGCCTTTGTGGCCGGAATCGGAGCGACGAAACGCCTTGTGATGTGGGATACGGCGACAGACCAGTTGCCCGACGATGAGGTGCTGTTCGTCTTCGGCCACGAGAGCGGACATTACATGCTGGGCCATATACCGAAGGAGATTGGGGACAACGCATTGGTTTTGTTTTTTGTGTATTGGGCTTGCGCGGGGTTTGCAGCATGGCTCGTGAGGCGGTTTGGAGCAGGCTGGGGAGCAACGGAATTGTCGTCGCGGACTGGATTCGTGGTGTTGCTGATGTCGATTTCGATCGCAAGTTTTGTGACAGAGCCTGCCGACAATGCGATCAGCCGACACTATGAACACCAGGCAGACGTATACGGGCAGGAGGCAATTCACGGCCTTGTTCCGAACCCGCAAAAGAGCGCTGTCGCGGCATTCAATGCGCTGGGCCAATCATGGCTTGAAGACCCGAATCCCAGCCCGTTTATTGAGTTCTGTCTATACAACCATCCCAGCACCGAACACCGCGCCGAATTTGCGATGCACTACGATCCATGGGCAAACGGGGGACAGGGAGAGTTCTTCAAGAACTAGAGGTCAGGGACCAAGGGAACAAGGGAACGAGAAAGTCCAAGGAAAAGGACGAAAGGCCGGCGGTCAGGAAGTGAGAGCCGCGCGACTCAGTTAGTTCAACTCGAAGATGCCGGCGGCGCCCATGCCTCCACCAACGCACATGGTAACCATCCCGTAGCGAACTCCGCGGGCTTTCATCTCACGGAGGAGCGTTGCCGTCAGCTTCGCTCCAGTGCAACCGAGCGGATGGCCGAGAGCGATGGCGCCGCCATTGACGTTGACGCGAGCGGGATCGAGACCGAGGGTGCGGCTGATGGCGAGCACCTGTACGGCGAAAGCTTCGTTCAATTCGATGAGGCCGATATCGTGGAGCTTAAGGCCGGCATGCGCCAGGGCTTTTGGGATAGCTGTAATGGGACCGATTCCCATTTCTTCAGGCAGGCAGCCGGTAACGGCGTAGGCGGCGAGGCGGGCGATGGGACGAATGCCGAGCTCGCGTGCGTAGGCGGCATCCATCAGAACGGCGGCGGCGGCGCCATCGGAGGTTTGCGAAGAGTTGCCCGCGGTGACTGTGCCTTGCGCGTGGAAGACGGGCTTGAGTTGGCTGAGAGCTTCAGCGGAGGTATCGGCGCGGGGGCCTTCGTCGGCAGAGAAGTTCGATTCTTTTGTGATTGGCTTGCCGGTTTTGGGGTCGGGCGTTGCCATGGTGACGGTGACGGGAACGAGTTCTTCGTTGAAGCGATGAGCGGCTTGCGCGGCCAACGCTTTTTTGTGGCTTTCTAGAGAAAATGCGTCCTGGTCCACTCGCGAAATGCAGTAGTGGCGGGCAACACGCTCTGCGGTGAGGCCCATGGTAAGCAAGGAGGCTGGGTAGTTGGAGGCGAGCCAGGGATTGGGACTGGGCTTGTTGCCGCCCATGGGGATGAGGCTCATGGATTCCGCGCCGCCAGCCAGGACGACACGCGCGGAGCCGGAGCGAATGCGCTGGTCGGCAATGGCAATGGCTTCAAGGCCCGAAGCGCAAAGGCGGTTGACGGTAGCGCCTGGGATCTCGACAGGAAGGCCGGCGCGAAGAGCAGCCATGCGAGCGATGTTCCAGCCTTGCTCGCCTTCGGGCTGCGCACAGCCGAGGATTAAATCGTCGATTGCGGGTTTTTGGAGCGCGGGAACCTTGTTTAAGGCCGCGCCGATTGCAACGGCGGCAAGATCGTCAGGGCGCGTGGTGGAGAGCGCGCCTTTGGGGGCGCGGCCAACGGGAGTGCGCACGGCGCTGACGATGACAGCTTCGGACATGGGGTTCCTTTCGGTGCGTCAGCTGGTTAGCTAGTCAGCAAGTCGGCAAGCGCGCGATTCGGTGACTGGTTTCGCCGGCCGATGGGTGAAGCAAGAAATGGCTTCAAGCGAATGCAATCCATTTGATGCTTTCGAGTCGAGCGGAGACGCAGCAACAGCGCAAGGTGTCGGCCCGCTGGCAAGTTCAATCATGGGTGTCGATGAGGGTCCATGCGTTTCTTGAAAAAAAGCGGTAGATTGTGCGACCGTCGATTACGGAGTCGGCCAGGGCGTCGTGGTCGATGCGCGGCGGAAGAGTCCGCATTCCGAGCTGCGCCTGGTGAACTTCGTCGGGGGATGCGGGATCGATGCCCCAATTAAAGCCGAGGACCTCGGTCGCATTATGCGCCTGAAGGCGTCTGGTTTCAGGCGAAGCGGCCAAGACGGTTGGATCGCCGCTGTTGCTCGAAAAGAAGACGAGCAGAGAAACGGTTCCATTGACGGAGCAGAGAACGGCCCAGTCGGAAGAGCCGCGGCGCTCGAAACTGGCGTGGACGACATTTTCAGGAGCGTGCGCGTCGTAGGTTTGCGGGATGAGACAGCTGCGGCGATTGAGCTGATCCTGGACGGTGGGCGGAAGCTGGGGGAACGAGCTGACCGGCAGATGGCGGATCAGATATGGGGTCGAGTGGCCGGCGACGTCGACGTGTCCGGATTCGACGAGAGAGGACGGGGAGGAATCCTGGGGCCGGATCGGGGTCAACGAACAAGCCAGAAGCAGGGAGCCAAGCCCCAGCCCCACTTTGAAACTCGCGCGCATCATCGAGAACACTCAGGAGAACTTTATTCTGATGGACCGAGAACCGCAACTTTCGGCGTCGGGCGGTGATTAATTGCGGAGGGGTTTGCCGGTTTTGAGGGTGAACGCGATGCGCTCCTGGGTAAGGCGCTCGCCGCAGAGGGAAAGAAATGCCTCACGTTCGAGATCGAGAAGGTACTGCTCGGTAACAAGAGTGCCTGGGGTTACGCGCCCGCCGGCGAGGATGTAGGCAGCCCAGCGAGCGACTTTCTGGTCATGCTCGGAAGCGAAGCCTGCTTCGCCCATCAAATAAATGCCGGTTTCCATGGTGGCCAGGGCAGCGATGCCGGGAGCGGGGAAGATGCGGGGCTGTGGAGCGGAGTAGCCAGGCTCGGCGAGAGCTGCTGCCTGCGCCTTGGCGTCGAGAAGGAGACGCTCGCGGTTCATGTTGATGCGATCGGACGGGGCGAGCAGGCCGAGGGAGCGAGCTTCAGCAGCGGAAGCGGAGGCTTTGGCCATGGCAATGGTTTCAAGCGAGCGTTTGAGCGCCGTGGCGAGCTCGGCGGATTGGGCAAATCGCGAAGGCGGGTCACGTGGATCTGGCGGCGCCAGCGCGATGGCTGCGTCGAAGGAGCGGAGAAACATTTCTTTGGTGCCGCCACCGGCGGGGATGAGACCGACGCCCGCTTCGACAAGACCCATATAGGTTTCGGCATGCGGCTGGCGGCGCGCGGCGTGCAGGCAGATTTCTGCACCGCCACCGAGGGTGAGGCCGAATGGCGCAGCAACGACTGGGCGCGGGCAGAATTTGATGGCGGCGGTCATCTGCTGGAAGCTATGAATGACCTGGGCCAGCTCATCGAATTCGCCTTCCTGCGCGGCCAGGAGGAGTTGCATGAGGTTGGCGCCGACGGAGAAGTTGTCGCGGTCGCCGGAGATGACGAAAGCTCGAAAGTCGCGGACGGCATCCGAAGCGGGGTGGAGGACGGAGGAGATGAGGGAGAGAACATCACCGCCGATGGCATTTTTGAGCGAATGAAGCTCGATGCAGGCGATGCTGTCGCCTAGATCGACGAGAGAGGCACCCGAGTTGGAGCGAACGACTCCGTGGGAACGGCGGAAATCGGCGACACGGGCGTGGCCTGGGACTTGGGGAACAGGGACTGCCTGACGCGTTGCGGGCTGGAAGCAGGCGTCTTTGTCGGCCGAATACCAACTGGTGCGCGATGCGGCGAGCAGAGACTCGACCGGAACGCCGACGGGAAGGTGGAGAGACTTCATGCGGGCAACAGTGGCGGCGACGCCTGCCGCATCCCACATTTCGAATGGGCCGAGCTCCCAGTTGAAGCCGGCACGCATGGCAGCGTCAATAGAAGGAGCATCGTCGGCGACTTCGCCGATGCGGTCGGCGGCGAAGTTCCAAAGTGTAGAGAGAAACGGCCATAGGAAGGCGGCCGCTTTGTCTTTCGCAGGGTCATTGGCGAGAAGCATGCGCAGGCGCTCATGCGTGGAGGCCGCGTTTTTCGCCATCTCGAGCGAAGGCAGAGCCGGTGTTGCGGCTGGACGGTAGTCAAACGAAGTGAGATCGAGGACGAGGCGCTCGTCTTTGCCGTCGCCGCCGCGGACTTTCTTGTAGAAGCCCTGGCCGGATTTATCGCCCAGCCAGCCGCGCTTCAGGAACTCGTCCAGAACGGAAGAAAACTTTCCGGATGTGACGCCCTGCGGGAAATTGGCGGCGACGTGGGCGAGGATATCGATGCCGACCAGATCGGCGAGGCGGAAAGTTCCCGTGCGAGGCCAGCCGAGAGCAGGGCCCGTGAGCGCGTCGACTTCTTCAATGGAAAGCCCCTGCTGCAGCATGAGTTCGGCGGCGCTGAACATGACAGCGATTCCTATGCGGTTGGCGATGAAATTGGGCGTGTCGTGCGCGAAGACCACTTGTTTGCCGAGCATGGAATCGGCGAAGGATGCGAAGGACGAGAGGGCGGCGGCATCGACATCCGGCGTGGAGATGACTTCAAGAAGACGCATGTAACGCGGGGGATTAAAGAAATGCGTGCCGAAGAATCTTTTCTGGCTTTGAACTGGCAATACCGAGGCGATTTGCGATATGGGCAAGCCCGAGGTGTTGGTGGTAAGGAGCGCGTGAGGGGCGAGGTGGGGAAGGAAGCGCGACAAGAGGGCGGTCTTGATTTCGAGATTTTCGGCGACCACTTCAATAACCCAATCGCAACCGGCGAGCTTGGGCAAATCGTCGTCGAAGTTACCGGGCGTGATGAGGCGGGTAAGCGAAGGCTCGAACAGAGCGGCGGGCTTGGATTTGGCGAGGGCGGCAAGAGCCCGCCCCGCAGTTTCACTCGTTGGAGGAAGGTCCAATAGGAGGACCGGGATTCCGGCATTTGCCAAGTGAGCAGCGATGCGGGAGCCCATGGTGCCAGCGCCGAGCACGGCAGCGTGGCGCACGAGAAGGGGTTTCGTACCCATAGTCGAGGCAGATGTTGCGGCACTGGCAACGGTACTCATGCGGGCTCTCAGTATTCGATTTTGATGGGTGAGGCGATCCATGCGGCGAAGCTGGACCACGCCTCGTCGCCGAGCAACTGCGTAGCGTGGAGTTTGCGTTGGGGCGCATCTTTGCGCAGCTCAGCGTAGAGAAAGGCATCGTCAAAGCCAGCACGGGCCGCGTCAGCCGCTCTGGCGCCGAAGTAGACCGCGTCAAGCCGCGCCCAGTAGGCGGCCGCCAGGCACATAGGACATGGCTCGCAACTGGTGTACAGGTCACAACCGGCCAGTGTAAAGGTTCCGAGAGCTTTGGCTGCGGCGCGGATGGCGTTGACCTCGCCGTGCGCCGTGGGATCGTTAGTAGAGGTGACGGAGTTGGCGCCCTCGCCAATAATCTTGTCGCCGCGCGCGATGACCGCGCCAAACGGCCCGCCTTTGCCGGTGACAACATTTTCGGTTGCCAACGCGATGGCGCGGCGGAGGAACTCCGGATTGGGTTGGCCCGGCATCGGCGATGATTTCAACTCCAGACAATTTCGAGTTCAGGGGACGCGAATACAAATTCAGTATGGCATACGGCGACTGCGGGCTGAGGGAGTGTAGATCCGGGAGAAATCACAGCGCGAAAAAGGATGCGATTCGGAAAAATGAGCTGGGGTTCAGGCCGCGAGGTGCTTCTGGAGCACTTCAAGAAAGCGGGCAAGCCAAACCGGATGGGCGGGCCATGCCGGGCCTGTTACGAGGTTGCCATCGACAAACGCGTCGGCCATGTCGACAGAGACGAAGGTTCCCCCGGCGAGCTCAACCTCGGGCGCGCAGGCCGGATAGGCATTGAGCTTGCGGCCCTTGAGCACGCCCGCCGCAGCCAGCAGTTGCGGGCCGTGGCAGAGTGCAGCAATGGGCTTGTTGGCTTTGGCAAAATGACGAACGATATCAAGAACCCTGGTGTTAAGGCGTAGGTATTCGGGCGCGCGACCGCCGGGAAGAACGAGACCGTCATATCGAGCGGGATCAATGTCGTCGAATGCTGCGTTGAGCGTGAAGTTGTGGCCACGCTTTTCAGTGTAGGTTTGATCACCTTCGAAATCATGAATCGATGTGCGGACGATGTCTCCCTTCTTCTTGCCGGGACAGACAGCATGAACGGTGTGGCCAACCATTTGAAGGGCTTGAAATGGGACCATGATTTCATAGTCCTCAACAAAGTCGCCGGCCAGCAGCAAAAGCTTAGCGGATTTCAT
>CAZKJB010000190.1:0-7983 GCA_964552975.1 uncultured Occallatibacter sp.
CGGTGAACTCAAGAAACTCAATGGGTGCGCCGTTTTCGACGATGAACGCGACGCGGACGCCTTCGGATGGGCTGTTCGGCGCAATCAGAATTTCGCGGCCTACCAGCTCGGACGCAAGGTCACTGACCTCAAAGGCAACATGCGGCACTTGCCGGACCAACTCGGGAACCGGTGCGTCCGCTTCGAACCGCATCCATTCGACGCCATACTCGCTGTTTTCGTGTCCAACAATAAAGATCTTTAGACGCTCGATGTGGCGCTCCCCCGGTCTCGGTTGGCTGGTGGGAATTCCAATGTGATGATATCGACGCATTTTTCTCGCCTCCGTTCCGGAATAGCACAAATTCTACGGGATCATACTTCGGAAACGGAAAGCAACCACGACCGCCATTATCCCTCGCCCTGCGCCGCCAATCTTATGTCTTTACGTCGGGCCCAGGATCTCAATGGCGCTCCGCCCCACCGTCGCCACGAGTTCCACCGCGGGATTCCTGAGGCATTCGCGCAAAACTCCCTGGCCCACCATGCCGGTTGCGCCGAAGAGAACGGTTTTCACTTCGCCCTCTTTTTTTCAATCGGATACACCCTTCCGCGCCGGATGGATCTCGCGCGAGCCTCTGTGAAATCTCACTCTAGCATCGCGTTTCTTCCTTGGTTCGTATGGTATTGTCGAATCTAACCCGTACTAAAAAATGCGGGATTTCTCCTGCCCCCACTAACCTGCTCCGCTTCCATTTTCCGTTGCGCGAAGTTCTCGCGTCGCGGAATTGCACTCTAAAATCTGCTCCGCAGCGGGATGATGTGCTCTATCTCTTGAGAAAGGCGAAGGTTTCTCGATGACCCCGACCCACGAATCCACTGACGCCAACCTGGTCCTGACGCTTGAAGAGATTACGCACCTGGCGGAACAGGAGGGCAAGCCGGCCGACACCCTGCTGAACGTTGTAGCTCTCATCGCCGCTCGCTTCCGCACCGACGTTTGCTCTGCCTACCTGCTGGAGCCGGATCGTTCGAACCTTGTCCTGGCTGCCACTCTCGGCCTGAATGCGCGCAGCATTGGCACTTTGCGCATGCCTCTCAGCGAAGGCCTCACCGGCCTGGTGGCTGAGCAGCTTGTTCCCGTTGCTGTAGCCGACGCCCGCGAGCATCCCCGCTACAAATACTTCAAGGAATCCGGTGAAGATGAGTACCACTCCTTCCTCGGCGTGCCGCTGATCGAGCGCGGCGTATTGCAAGGCGTTCTGGTGGTGCAAACCAAGGAGCCTCGGATCTTTCGCGAAATGGAAATTCGCATGCTGGTTGAAGCAGCGAACGAGGTTGCGCCCGTCGTCAGCGAGGCGCGAACGCTCGACCGCTTCATCGCCCCGGCGCAAAAGAAGCTATGGGAGCTGGCGCGAAACGTCTGGTGGAGCTGGGACAACGACTGCGCGAGCCTCTTCCGCGACTTGAGCCCTGCCCGCTGGAAGAATCTCAACCACAATCCAATTGCGCTGCTCAACGAGATGCCGCTGGGCGAAATCGAGCGCCGCGCAGCAGAGCATGCGCTGCACAGCCGCATCAACTACGCCTACCGCCGCCAGCAGGAATATCTGCTCGACGATCGCACCTGGGGCGCGGGTCACGCGGGCGTTCTACGCCCGCGTCCCGTCGGTTACTTTTCCGCCGAATTCGGCCTTCACGAATCGCTGCCCATTTACTCGGGCGGCCTTGGCATTCTCGCCGGCGACCACATTAAGAGCGCCTCCGATCTCGACATTCCGCTGGTCGGCGTGGGCCTTTTCTACGGTCAGGGCTATTTCCTGCAGCGGCTCGACGAAAACGGCTGGCAGCGTGAGGAATATCTCGCCACCGACATCAATCAACTTCCCATGCAGCCCGCTATCGGCGTCAACGGCGAGCCGGTCGTGATTGAGATTTGCACGCGCGGAGGATCGATCCGCGCCAAAGTTTGGCAAGTCAAGGTCGGCCGCTGCGATCTTCTGCTGCTCGACTCGAACGTGGCCGGCAACGCGCCCGAGGATCTGGCTACCACTTCGCGTCTCTACGGCGGCGATGCGCGCGTGCGCATTCGCCAGGAGCTGCTGCTCGGCGTTGGCGGCTATCGCGCGCTCAAAGCAATGGGCATCGTGCCGGGTGTTCTGCATCTCAATGAAGGCCACAGCGGCTTTGCCGTCTTTGAGGCGATACGCACGCGCATGGTGGAAGAAGGGCTCGATTTCTATGCAGCCGCCCGCCAGATTCCTCGCGAAGTCATCTTCACGACCCACACTCCTGTTCCCGCTGGCCACGACCGATTCCCGGCTGACTTGATTGAAGAGCATCTTGGCCCACTGCGCGAGGAACTGGGAATCACCCACGAAAACCTTATGGGCTTTGGCCGCGAACATCCCACCGATGGCCAGGAGCCATTCTGTATGACGGTGCTTGGCCTCAAGCTCGCGCGCCGCGTCAACGCCGTCAGTTCACTCCACGGCGAGGTGTCACGCGCGATGTGGAGAGGCCTCTATCCCAATGGACCGGAAGACGATGTGCCCATCGGCCACGTGACAAATGGCGTACACGTGCCCTCTTGGCTGGCGCCGCAGATGTGCCGCCTCTACGATCGACATCTTGGCGTCGGCTGGCAACAGAGGAGCGGAAGAGCCCAGACCTGGGAAGCGATTGAGACCGTCGACGACGGCGAGCTTTGGGAGACGCACTTTGCCCTGAAAACCCAGCTCATCGATTTTGTGCGGCGCCGCGCGCACGAGCAGGCCGACCGCCGTGCCGAACCGACTGACATTCTCAAGCGGCTCGACAAGGTCCTTTCTCCCGACGCATTGACCATTGGCTTTGCCCGCCGGTTCGCCACCTACAAACGCGCCAACCTGCTTCTGGCCGACATGGAGAGGCTCGCGTCGATGGTGAACGACGCCAAGAGGCCGGTACAATTTGTCTTCGCCGGCAAGGCGCATCCCCACGACGAGCCCGGCAAGCAAGTTCTGCAGCAGATCGCGCGCATGATGCGCAACTCCGATTTCGCCAACAAATTTGTCTTCATTGAGGATTACGACATCAACGTCGGCCGCTATCTTGTGCAGGGCGTCGACGTGTGGCTCAACAATCCTCGCCGGCCGCTCGAGGCCTCAGGCACCAGCGGCATGAAGGTGGTTTTGAACGGCGGGCTCAATCTGTCCATTCTTGATGGATGGTGGGCTGAAGCCTACGACGGCGAAAACGGCTTCGCCATCGGAACCGGCAGAACTCACTCCAATATGAGTGTGCACGACAGCCGCGACGGCGAAGATCTCTACCGGGTGCTGCTCGACGAGGTCATTCCGCTCTACTACCAGCGCGACCGCGACGGCCTGCCGCGCGGCTGGATCAAGCGCATGAAGCGCACTATCCGCACATTGGGATGGCGCTTCAATGCCGACCGCATGGTGATGGACTACACGAGCAAATGCTACGTTCCTGCTGCCGGCGGCACTTCAAGCGAAGTACGCGTGTAGCTCCTCGCCATCAGGAGCTTGCCAGGGACGAACCGGCCGGCTCCATCTCTTTCAAAGATTCCGCATACGGTGCGCGCAACGCACCGCGCTCCGTAATGATGGCGGTGATGTATTTCGCCGGCGTCACGTCAAACGCGGGATTGCAGATGCCGACGCCGTTCGGTGTCAATTGCTTACCGGCGTGGTGCGTAACTTCTCTCGCCGGACGCTCCTCAATAGGAATCGCGTCTCCGGTTGCCGTCGCAAGATCGATCGTGGACCACGGTGCAGCCACGTAAAACGGAATGTTGTGCTCGCGTGCCAGGATCGCCACGTTGTAGGTGCCGATCTTGTTGGCTGCATCCCCGTTGGCCGCGATGCGGTCTGCGCCTACAACCACAGCCTGAATGCGTCCTTGCCGCATCATGCTCGCGGCCATGTTGTCGCAGATGACAGTCGTCGGAATCCCGTCGGCCATCAGCTCCCACGCCGTGAGCCGCGCACCTTGCAGAAACGGCCGCGTTTCGTCGGCGTAGACATGAATGCGCTTGCCGCTTTCCACTGCAGCTCGAATCACACCCAGCGCAGTCCCGTAGCCGCACGTGGCCAAAGCACCCGCGTTGCAATGCGTCAACACACCGCATTCTTCCGGCAGCAGCGCAGCGCCATGCGCACCCATCGCCTTGCACGCGGCAATGTCTTCTTCGTACATTGCGTCGGCTTCGGCCAGGATTCTCTCCCGCACCTGCGCCATCGTCGCTCCGGATGCTTGTAGCTTCGCGAAAAGCACCTTCACACGGTCGATCGCCCAGAACAGATTGACAGCCGTGGGCCGTGTCTCAGCCAGCCGGACACAAATGCGCTCAAACTCCGGCGCAAACTCTGCCGCCGTCCTGGCTTTGGTGTGCTTTGCGCCCAGCGCAATGCCGTAAGCCGCAGAGACCCCGATCGCCGGAGCGCCGCGGACGACCATGGTGACGATAATTTCAGCCACCTGTTCGTAAGTTGTGGCAACCACAAAGCTCTCTTCCAGCGGGAGCTTGGTTTGATCGATAAAGCGAACGCCTTCAGGAGTCCAGGTCAGGGTCGGAATCATGCATTCTTAGTTTACTTGTTGGCTCATCCAACGGGTTGCCGCTTCCCCCGATTAGGCCGGCCGCTGCTGTAAACATTTTCAATTTCCGCTGGACGTGGGACGGTGCCGCTCCTTACAGTGGTTCGGGTGCGTTTTTGGGCCCGTTTTATGGAGGAATTACCTTCTATGGCAACGCAATCTAAAGGGGCGCAGCCCGCAGCGCCCAATTACACCGTTCCCTTCATCATCGTTACCGGGCTTTTCTGCATCTTCGGCTTCCTTACCAACCTGAACAGCAACCTCTCGCCCAAGCTCGAAGATATCTTCAATCTCAGTCACGCCTGGTCGAATCTGGTGACATCGGCGTGGTTCTTCGCCTACCTGATTTTCTCGGTCCCCGCGGCCAAAGTGATTGAGGCCGTCGGCTACAAGCGGACCATGGTGATCTCGCTGTTTGTCATGGTCGTGGGCGCGCTGCTCTTCGTGCCCGCAGCCAGCATGATCAGTTTCCCGTTCTTCCTCACCGCAAGCTTCGTGCTGGCAACGGGCGTTTGCGGACTGCAGACTTCGGCCAATCCCTACGTCTCGATTCTCGGACCCGAGCACAGCGCTCCCGCCCGCCTCACCCTGGCGCAGGCGTTCAATTCACTGGGCACGGCCATGGCCCCGATTGTGGTCGGCGTATTCATCCTGACCGATCCCACAAAAGTGACGAGTCAGGCGGCCATCGCGCATACGGTGCAGGGCCCCTACATCGCAATTGCAGTCGCATTGCTGGTACTGGCTTTCGCCATCATGTTCATGCACCTTCCAGCGATCACAATGGCGCGGGACGCCAGCGAAGCTGAAAAGGATATTGCGCAGGCGGGACGGAGCATCTGGAGTTTCAAGCACACCGTACTCGCGATGATCGGTATCTTCCTCTATGTCGGTCTCGAGATTGCATTGGCCGCCAACGCCATCAAGTTCTTCGAGACGCAGGGTAGCGCAATCGACGACTACCTGCGGTTTGCGCAACCGTTCGCCCATGCGGTCAGTGGACTTTATCCGCAGGGAATCGGGGAAAAGGAAGTCGTCGCTGTGCTTGCCTTCTGCTATCCCCTTGCCATGATGATCGGCCGTTTCGCGGGAACCGTGTTGATGAAGTCCATCAAAGCTCACAAGTTGCTCGCCTTCCTCGGCGTTTTGGGCGTTGTCCTGCTATTCGTCGGAATGTTTTCGACCGGCCACGTCGCCATCTGGAGCTTGATCCTTTGCGGCTTCGCCAACTCCATCATGTATCCGACGATCTTCGCGCTCGGCATTGCCGAATTGGGACCGCTGACCAGCAAGGGCTCGGGCGTAATCACCATCGGCAATTTCGGTGGAGCAGTCATTCCGCCGCTCTTCGGGCTGATCGCCGACAAAGCCGGTTATCAGCACGCATTCCTGCTGCCAATCGCCTGCTATTTCTTCATGGTCTTCTACGGCGTGTCGGGATACAAACCAGAGCGCTTGCCCTCGACATAGTACATTTTCAGCTTCGCTGCGCCATTTGCTGCGACCAGGCCTTCCGGCATACGCCGGAGGGCCTTTTCATTGCACGCGGCGACGAGAGCTGAGCTTTGCAGAAGCCGCGCGGTCGGTGCGGTTTCCTGGCCGACGTGCCGCGTACCGCTGCCTCATTCCGAGTCAAATCGCTGCATCGCATCGCTACACGAATTGCCGCGCAACGCCACACTCCGTGAATCGATGCGAAACACTCTGGATCGCAGCGCGCCACAAACGTCCGAAAACAAATCCAATAAATATGACTAAAGTTATTTTCCACAGGTCCGATGAATGGGGTGGATGCAAACAAGCCCAGCCAGCATTGAAGGCGGCGCAAGGGCATCGGAAGCGCCGTTGGAGTTGTGAACGACGCGGCATCCGAGAAGGAGTTGAATTCCATGGCCCTCGGTGTTTTGAACAATCTTTCGGCAATTTATGCTGAGAATAATCTAAACAACACGAACAGCAGCTTGCAGACCGTTCTGGAGCAGTTGTCGTCGGGGTCGCGCATCAACTCCGGAGCGGACGACGCGGCCGGGCTCTCGCTTGTGAATGGCCTGGCTGCGAACTCGGCAGCGCTCACGCAGTCCGGAACCAACGCCACGGAGGGCGTCGGGTTGCTGCAGGTGGCCGACGGCGCTCTGTCGCAGGTGACGAGCTTGCTGGACCGCGCCGTAACACTGGCAACCGAAGCCTCGAACGGCACCCTCAACTCCACTCAGGAGGGAGCGGCGAACCAGGAATACCAATCCATCTTGGCCGAGATCACCAACATCGGATCGACGACGACATACAACCAGGAGCAGGTGTTCGATGGCACGGTTGTTTCCATCTACACCGGCGATTCATCGACAGAGGGCTCATCGGTCGACGACCTGAATATTCATTCCTTGTCGTCTTCTGCGTTGGGCGATACCAACGGAACGATGTCCTATAGCAACGGGCAGAGCAACGTGTTTATCGGTCTCTCGAAGAACGGCACGGATGCGACTCTCGGCGACGCCTTCGTCAATGGCACGACTACGCTCAATGTCTATTACATGGCCACCGGAGCAGGAGGCGCCGTTACCACCCAGACCGCACAGATCAACGTCGGCGGCGCCAGCGGTTACGCCGATACCGTCGCAGGAATGATCAGCGCCATCAACAACGCCAACCTTGGCTTGACTGCTACGTTCTCCACCGCAGCGCAAGCCGGCAAGCAGGCTGTCGCCGCAGGTGTCGGTACCGATACCGGAATCCAGCTCTCTGGACCCGGTGCGGGTGTGGGAAGCGGCGCTACGCCCGGTTCGCTGGGATCTCTGGCGCTGCCCGTGGTAGGCGCAGCGGCTGACCTCGACGTCCTCTCCGGCAGCCTTGCGATCACTGACTCTTCAGGCGTGACGCACACCCTTGTTCTGGGCGCAGGAGGCGTTCCCGATACCATGAACGCTTTGGCAACATACGTCAGCGGCCTTGGTTACGGCATCACGGCCACTTACACCGGCGGCGGCGCGGGCACGGCTGCAAGCATTTCGTTTACTTCGGAGAGCGCGAAGGCGGCTGTTGTGCCAACCAACGTGGAAGATACGACGGACGCAAATGCAACCGCGACCTGGACTCCGTCCACCGGGTTTTATTCAATCGGTGTCACCAACCCCGCGGGTGGAAGCACCATGGAAGATGCGGCCACTGGCCAGGCAGTGAGTTCTCTCCTCACCGCCGACCCGAACGGTCAGGGTGGCATCGCAACCATGAGTTATTCCGACAGCGCAGGCGAGGATCTGAGCAACACCAACCTTACCAACCAGGCGAACGCTCAGTCCGCGCTTAACCTGCTCAATCTCTCCATCAGCGACGTGGCCGCGCAAGATGGCTACATCGGCGCTCAGATCAATACTCTCAATTCGCTCAGCCAGGTGATGAGCA
>CAZKJB010000191.1:0-7916 GCA_964552975.1 uncultured Occallatibacter sp.
CCCGTCGACGGTCGGCATCATTCCGGTCGTCGTCGCGATGCTCATCCCCCGCCTCATCATCCTCTTTTGGATATACCAGGACCAGGGCATCACGATCTGGTTCCTGCTGCACCTGATAGCGCTGCTCTGCGCCTGGGGCGGAGGCAGCCACAGAGTCTATCGCCGCCGCTTTGTCGAGGACATCGATTAATCGATACCTAAATTGATTTCAGGCATCGTCGGAAACGATGGCTCCGAGGCTTGCTCCCGCGATAAATCTGCTTGATCGAACCGGCGCGCGGCCTTCGCAACGAAGCCCGGTTTCAGAATCGATCGCCCGCACTCAGTATTTTTTCAGGCTTACGATGGCCTTCAAAATCGTCTCCGGCTGCGGCAGGATCGCGTCTTCGAGCTTGGGCTGATAGGCCACAAACGTATCCATCGATCCGATTCGCCTCACCGGCGCGTCGAGGTCGTCGAACAGCTCATCGGCGATCCGCGCCGCAATCTCGGCGCCATAGCCCCAGCTCAGCATGTCTTCGTGGGCAACGATCACGCGATTGGTCTTGCGCACTGAGGTAGCGATCGCATCCCAGTCGTACGGACTCAGCGTGCGCAGGTCAAGAATTTCAACGTTAATAGAATGATTGCGCTGGGCAAGGTGCGCAGCCTGCAGCGCGCGCGGTACCAATGCGCCGTAGGTCACCAGAGTCATGTCGGCACCTGGACGAACAATCTTGCCCTTTCCGAACGGAATTGCAAACTCCGGGCCAGGATAAGCCGCGCGGCCATAGGTCTCGCGGTAGAGCCGCTTATGTTCGAGAAACAGCACCGGATCGTCGCAGCGGATTGCGGTGCGCAGCAGTCCGTTGGCGTCGAGCGCGTTTGAGGGAAACACGACACGCAGCCCCGGAATGTGCGTAAAGATGCTTTCGCCGGATTGTGAATGGTAGATAGCGCCGCCCGTGAGATAGCCGCCGATGGGCACGCGGATCACAACCGGCGAAGCCCACTCGCCGTTCGAACGCCAACGCATCAGGGCCAGCTCGTTGTGGATCTGGTGCATCGCTGGCCAGATGTAGTCGAAGAATTGAATTTCGACTACCGGCTTCATACCGCGCACCGCGTAACCCACGGCGCGGCCCACGATATTCGCTTCCGCCAGCGGCGAATTGAATACCCGCTCCGAGCCAAACTCGGTTTGCAAGCCGGCGGTCAGTTTGAAGACGCCGCCCTTGCCTTTCACCTCGGCCAATGCCTCGGGCCGGCTCGCGTCGGCCACGTCTTCGCCGTAGATCACGATGCGCGGGTCACGGCGCATCTCGTCGCGCAGGCAGGAATTGATCAGGTCCGCCATGGTGTGCGCACTGGAACCCGCTTTTGTTCCGGGCGGCAATTCCTGTTCGTCAACCGCGGCAGCGGCGTGCAACTTTTCGGTCGCAAACGCGGCACGCGTTGGGTCGAGATCTTCGGAGTAGACGTGCTTCTTAATTCCGTCAACCTCCGGAATCGGAGCCTGAAGAGCGCGTTCGGCGGCCTCGGCAGCTTCCCGGTCGAGGCGCTTCTCCAACTCATCCATCTCCGCGCCTGTCATCACGCCGTCGGCGATCAGCCGCGATCGCATTCTCGCAATGGGATCGCAAAGTGCATCGGCTTCGCGCTCGGCTGCCGATCTATAAAGTTTGTCGTCGTCAGAAAGCGAGTGAGAGTAGAGCCGAACGCAGTGTCCATGAACCAGCGCCGGCCCGAGCCCCGCGCGGCAGTGCGCCGCCGCCTCCTGAAAGGCGCGCAGGCAAGCCACGGCATCGTTACCGTCAATCTCGGCAAAGTGGAAGTTGGGGAAGTTAGCCACAAGGCGCGAAATGTTTCCGCCCGGCGTGTTCACCTCGACGGGAACGCTGATGGCGTACCCGTTGTCCTCGACCATGAAAATCACCGGCAGCTTCTGGTTCGATGCGGTATTGATCGCTTCCCAGAACTCGCCTTGCGAGGTTGAGCCTTCACCCACGCAGGCCAGCGCAACTTCGTCCGAGTGAAACTCCACCTCGTGGAAAGCGCGGTAATCGCCCGAAGCCATGGTTGCCGACTCGGGATGGCGGCTGAAAGCACGGCCCGCTTCGGCACATCCGACGGCATGAAGCAACTGCGTGGCGGTGGAAGAGGAGGTGCTGACAATATGAAGCGGCCGACTGCTCCAATGCGTCGGCATCTGGCGTCCGCCACTTGCCGGATCGGTGGCTGCGCCTACTGCCTGCAGCATCATTTCGTACGGTGTAACGCCCAAGGCCAGGCAAAGAGCGCGATCGCGATAGTAGGGGAAGAACCAATCGTACTCGGGCCGGAGCGCGAGAGCGGCGCCCACTTGCAGAGCCTCGTGGCCTGCGCCCGAAATTTGGAAAAAGATTTTCTGCTGGCGCTTGAGAAGAATTTCGCGATCGTCGACAGAACGGGACAAAAACATCAACCGGTAGATTTCAACCAACCGCTGCGCGGTCAGGTCGCCCGCTGCCGGATCAGTGCCGGACGCGCGAGCGCTGGAAATTGCCGATTCCATTCCGGTCGACCCCCATTCGAAAGCCAGGGCAGCTCGATCGCAATCTCGGATGCTGCCTCGCTCATTGTAACAATCCCAAAGAACGAAATCCCGGCAGCCGATTTGAGCGAACCAAATGCCCAACGGAGTTCGTCAGCCGTGCGACCGGCAAACACCAGCCGGAAGCCCTGCTCGGAAGCAGGAATGCGATCGGCCATTAATGATTCGGGTAAATAAGGCTGGGAGAGGACAAGAGAGACGGCGCTTCTCCGACGCCGGTTGCCATCCGCTCCTTAACGCTGTGCGCGAGTTTCTCGATCTCGGCGATTTTGCGTAACTGGTCCGCCGTCCAGGCGCTCGAATTTTCGGCGCCGACCTCTTGATTCAACTCCTTGGCAAGCCTGAAGAGCTTGTTCGTATCGGCGACCATCAACTTCTGGCGCTCCATGTTCAGCGCCCGGATGCGCCGTTCGGCCATAATCGGATCAAAGTCCTCCTCGGGCGGCGCCGCACCGATTCTTCCGGCGAACGGCCCGTGCACACCGGATTGACCGCCGTTGCCGTTTGACCCTCCGTTCGAACCGGAATTCTGGGATCGGCTCGCAGGAATCGCTGCGAGCGCAAGCAGAAGGACCAACAGAGGCCGCGCCAATCCCGCCCTGCTTGGGAGAGGGTTGCGGAGGCAGAAACCGAGCATGCCAGAGATGCGCAGAACGGACCCGCGCGTACAGCGATGCGCTTCATCGTGCCGGCCGTGTTGAATCGCTTTCTGCATAACTCGGCTCTACTTGCTAGTCCCCAGCCTGGCCTTGCGCGCCAGCTGTTCAATCTCAGTGGCTTTGCGCACCACAGCAAGAGAAAGCGTGTCCTGGTTGGTTTTGTCGATCTCGATTTTCAGCGCCGTCGCCATCTTCAAGAGCTCCGCGCTTTCCTGGGCGATCTCCGGCTTTTGTGCAGCATTCGCGTCTCCCGCGGCTTGAGCATTTGCCGGTTGGCTGAGCGCTTGTGCAGTTGTCAGCGCTGCCGGCGGTGCGCTGGCCGGCGCTGGCGCTGGTGCACTCGCCGGTGCTCCAGATTGCCCGCTTGCCGGCTGTGATGCTTGCCCATTTGCGGGCTGTAGGGGACTTGCCGCAGCCCCACCCGCCGGGGATTGTGCATGGCTCGGCAAAAGCCCCGCATCCACGATCGCGGCAAGGACCGCGAGGCACGCTACGGCGCAGACCCAGCCGGCGCGCCTGGAAAAACGGCTCGTTGAACTCACAGCGAGGAGGCGCCAAAGTTGCAAGCGCCAAACTTGTTGGGTTGATCTCTGCATCTGACTTGAAGCAGACCGGAAGGCCAAGACCGGTTTCCGGTCATTCCTGCGCACAGTCTAGTCTAGAACGAGGAGTTTTGGCATGTTTCCTTCTCTCATGGCGGCACATTTATTACTCGCAATGCGATGGGGCGTGTTCCGGGAGGGCCGCTTCCTTGGCAGGGTGCTCGATGAGTGGATCGTCGACAGCCAGGAATTCATCCACTCGAAGTTGCCCCACCTGGTAGTGATTGCGCTTATCGCCTTTCTCCTCAGCAGGATGCTGGGACTCATTACATCGCGTATGACGCGCGTGGCCGAGCAGCACGGGGCGGGTTTGGGCCGCATTGCAGAAGTCAACACCCTTGCCGGCGTGATCCGCGCAACCGGCCTTGCCATTATTGCGCTAATCGCGGGAATGCAGTTCCTCGACGCCCTCGGCTTCAACCTTGCCCCATTGCTCGCCTCTGCCGGGGTTGCGGGCGTCGCCATCGGCCTGGCAGCGCAGAACATCGTCAGAGACATGTTCAACGGCATCCTGATCCTGCTTGAGGGCCAGTTCAATGTGGGCGATACGGTGCGGCTTGCCGGGCTTTCCGGGACGGTGGAGTCGATGACCCTGCGCAAGACAACGGTTCGCGATGGGGATGGAACTTTATACGTAATCCCAAACTCACAGATCACGACGGTGGCCAATTTGAATGCTGGCTTCTCCGTCGCAACAGTCAACGTAAGCGTCGATTTTTCAGCAAATCCTGACGAAGTGTTGAAGCTGTTGACGAAGATTGCCATGGACGTGCGCAACAGCGACGATTTCAAGAATGTCTTTCTGCAGGATCCCCAAGTTCTTGGCGTGGACTCGTTGAAAGGCTCGCAGATGATTTTTTCCGTCGTCTTCAAGACCCGCGCGACCCAGCAGTTCGGGCCCATTCGCGAGTTTCAGCGGCGAGTAAGGTTGGCACTCGAAAAACATCACATGTTGCCCGGAGATCCCTACAGAATCTTCAACACATTCACAGCAGAAGATAGGGACGCTCCGGCTGGCGGCGCGGGCACCGCTGGCGGATCTGCCGGCGTGGGCGCTGCCCAGGCCCATGAAGAGCCAGAGCAGGCGCATAGACAAGATCCCACGACCCTTAAGCCGCAAGAGGCAAATCCGTTCGGCGGTGGGTAGCAACGTTGCGCGTCTGTCAGAACGTTCTTTAGCCAACCGGCTCCAGCGCCTTGAGCAGAGCCTCAGCGTTTGTCACTGGCGGCAGGCATGTGCGCCCGCGGCATACGAGCGCCCAGCCTTCAGCGCCAGCCGGTTGCGGAACCTGCAACAGAGTTTCAGCAAGCGCTTCAGGAATTCCGCCCGGCACGAGGCGCGAGGGCGCGATGCGCAACACCGTCTTGTCGACGGCGAAGCGCGCCACGGCCGTCGCTTCAAGCCGCGTAGCCTCCGGACCGAAACCGACCACAACAATCTGCACAGGATCAAGCAACAGTCGCTCGGCAGCAAGACCGTAACTGCTCGCGTAGAGGCCGAAGTGCCCCACGATTCCGGCAAAGCAAGCCAGCGTGTCTTTTGCGATATCGAAATACTCCTTGCGCCCGCTCAATGTTTCGAGGCGCAGAAGTGCAGCAGCCGCAGTGGGATTGCCGGCTGGTGTGGGCGAATCCTGCAACGGCTTGCGGCGAGCCACCAGCGCGCCTATCGCGGCGCCTTGAAGCGGCTCCTGGGTATCGAAGAATGCGCCCGATGCTGGATCGTGGAAGCGGGCGATCATTGCTTCCGCCACCTTGACGGCTGTGCGATAGTACTCCATCTCGCCGCTGGCCGACCATGCATCGATGCACGCGTTGAGAGTAAATGCGTAGTCGTCGAGAGTCGCCGGAGCACTCTCCTGTGGCGCTGCATCGTCGGGGTACGCAATCACGTGCTTCAAAGTCGATGCGCCGTCCCATGCCTCGCGCAAGAGCCGGTCAAGCGTGCGCAATGCAAATTCCTGAGCCGTGTCCATGCGCAAGACGCGCGCCGTTTCAAGGTAGGCAGTAACGGCCATCGCGTTCCAACTTGTATAGAGGGTGCGGTCGATGAACGGCGTAGGCCGCTCGATACGCGCGGCTAGCAGCTTCCTGCGTGCAATGTCGCGGAGCTGCCGCAGCGATTCGAGAGTGAGGCCGGACTGTGCCGCCATCTCGGCTAAAGTTTGATTGACGTGCAACACATTCTTGGCGGGATTGTGGTGCATGTCGCCCAGCGCGCCAATGTCCCAGTACTTCGCAGCGAATTCAAGCTCGGCGGCATCGAGAACGGCGCTGGCTTCGTCGAGCGTCCATGTAAAGTAGTCACCATCGTCATCGAGCCCCACATCGGCATCCTGCGATCCGTAAAAGCCGCCGCGTTCGCGATCCGTCATCGTGCTGTCGAGCCAGGCCACAATCTCGCGTGCTGTTTCGAGGAAATCCTCGCGGACGAAACTCTGGTAGCCGTGGACGTAATTGCGCAGCAGCTCCGTATTGTCGTAAATCATTTTTTCGAAATGCGGCACGACCCAGCGCTCGTCCACGCTGTAGCGGTGGAACCCCCCGGCCAGCTGATCGTACACGCCGCCCCGAGCCATTTTTTCGAGCGTCGTGACGAACGCGTCGCGAGCCCGCTCGTCGTCGCGTCTCATCGCGACTTCAAGCAGCAAGTCGAGTGCCGACGGATGAGGAAATTTGGGCTGCGAGCCAAAACCGCCATAGCGCGGATCGAACTGTCCGACGATGGAGCTCGCAATCTGGTCGACGAGTTCGAGATTGAGCGCACCGCCGCGCCCCGAAAAACTCTCGTTATGCTCAATAGCGGCCATCACGCTCGCGGCCGTCTCCAGCGCTTCGTCACGGCGTTCGCGCCACACCTGGGCCATTGCCAACAGAACTCGCCCAATGCCCGGGCGTCCATACCGGTCATCGCGCGGAATATACGTGCCGCCGAAGTAGGGGCGGCCATCGGGAGTGAGAAATGCCGTCAACGGCCAGCCACCCTGCCCGCTTATGGCCGAGACTGCGGCCTGGTAGCGCGCATCCACGTCGGGACGCTCATCGCGATCTACTTTCACGGCAACAAAATGCTGATTGACGATTTTGGCAACGTCAGGGTCTTCGTACGACTCGCGATCCATCACGTGGCACCAGTGGCACCACACCGCGCCGATGTCGAGCAGGACAGGCTTATCTTCAGCCTTGGCGCGCGCAAATGCAGCCTCGCCCCAGGGTTGCCATTGGACGGGTTGATGGCGGGCGGATCGCAAATACGAAGAGGCTGCCTGTTCAAGCTGGTTGGCGGAGCCTGCGCCGGGGGAAGTTACCTCATGCATGGTGTGAGAATACATGGGCCGCATTCCCCGCGGCCAATGTGCGGCTACTGCACAAGCAGAATCGGCGCGCGCCAGAATCCCGCCTTCTGCGCCGATGGATCGAGTATGGTGACCTGGCAGTCGTACTGGCCGCGCGGAAGCGCATCGACCCCGAAATCGAAGCTCAATGGCATGATGCCAAGACGGCTCGCAGCATCGGGCACGATGGACTTTGGCTGCGTCTCAAAGATCTTCTTTCCGCCTTGATAAAGGCTGACAAATGCGAAGAGCGGCGGCGAGGGTGCAGGCGCAGCCGCTTGTGAAGCGGAAGCCTGCGCCTGCTGCTTGTAAGCCTGGAAGTACACGTAAATTTGTTTTCCGGTCCCAAAGACGCGTGTCACGCTGGGTATGATTTTCTTTCCATCTTGCACCAGCGGATCGACGGCGTTATCTTTCGCTCGGTCCTTTGCCTTCACAGTGTCGTAAATAGCCTGTCTCAGATCCTCTCGCTGGCTGCTCAGCACTACGGCACTCATCGGAACCCGTTTTTCTTCCTTGTTGAGATTGGGAATGACAAATGTCGTCTGGTAGGTGCCGATTCGACCTGTCTCGTCGTCGCGCGCCAGCACCTTGATCATGTATTTGCCGGGCAGCAGAGTATAGCCGGTGTCGTATTCGATAGGCCGCTTGGCCAGCTCGGCTGCCGTCGCGTCACTCAGCTTGATGTTCACATTGTCGCGCACATTCTGAACCGTCGTGCCGCCAACCAGATCCTTGATCTCGCCCA
>CAZKJB010000192.1:0-7901 GCA_964552975.1 uncultured Occallatibacter sp.
GCGATCAAGCTCGTCGATTCGGATTCGCAATTCTTCGATGGTCATTGCATCCTCTGAAAAAGCTAGCCAACATCTGTCAGCCGTCAGCTCTCAGCACCATCCTGCAGGAATGAGCCATGAAGGCTCAATCTGCCAGCAGACAAACTGAAAGCTGATGGCTGAGGGCGAAGAGCTGGTGTCTCTACCGGGCCAGCGCCGCATAGGGCAAGCGCAGGCCCGACCAGCATTTTCGGAGATGTGCCTTCTCGAAGTCACTATCTTCAAGCCGGCGCGACCCTCAGGGAGTGCCGGCCCTCACAGTCTCTAACGAAGGCAATTTATCTCCGAAAATGCTCGTAATAAATCGAGCCACTGCGCCGGGCGCTGATTCGGGTGTCGAGCGTTCAACCAGCTCGACGATAGCGCTGCCGACAACCGCGGCATCCGCGAACTCCGCCACCTTGGCAAAGTGCTCTGCGTTACTGATGCCGAACCCCACGGCCACCGGCAGCGAGGTCCATCGCCTGATCCGCGCGACCAGCGAGGCGGCATCGGACGCGACACTTTGCTGCGTGCCCGTGATGCCCACGCGCGAGATGGCGTACACAAAACCTTTGGAGTACATGGCAATTGCTTTGAGGCGCTCGTCGGGGCTGGTCGGCGCGGCCAGAAAAACCGGCGCGAGGCCCGCGCGATCCATTTCGGCGAGGTACTCGGCCGCCTCTTCGACAATCATGTCAGTGACGAGCACGCCGTCAGCACCCGCGGCTTTGGCATCGTCGGCGAATTTGCCGAGGCCGTAGCGGAGAATCGGGTTGAGATAACTGAAAATAATAAGTCCGGCGGCGGGGCGCGCGGCGCGAATTTCGCCCGCGATAGTGAGGACATCTTTCAGGCGCGTACCACGGGCCAGGGCGCGCTCACTGGCACGCTGAATGATGGGGCCGTCGGCGAGGGGATCGCTGAAAGGAACGCCAAGCTCGATTACATCGGCTCCGGCGTCGATGGCTGCGATTGCAATTTCGCGAGTAGCCTCGACGGATGGATCGCCGGCCGTGAGATAGACGACCAACCCCGGCTTGTGATCGAAACGAATCGGCATGGAGGTGCGCTTGCTGTCTCTAGAGCTTGAGCTCGCGGGCCAGGATGCCCATGTCCTTGTCACCGCGCCCAGAGAGGTTCACCACCAGTATTTCATGGGCAGGGAGCGCACCCGCGATGCGGATGGCTTCGGCTACGGCGTGGGCGCTTTCGAGCGCGGGCAGGATTCCCTCAGTTCGAGCGAGCTTTTGGACAGCGTCGAGGGCCTGGGCGTCATTGCACGAGACGTACTCGGCACGGCCGGAGTCGTGGAGCGCAGCGTGCTCGGGACCGATGGACGCGTAGTCAAGACCCGCCGAAACGGAGTGCGTGAGCGCAATCTGCCCGTCTTCGTCCTGAAGCACGTAAGAGAATGTGCCTTGAAGCACACCGGGAGCTCCGCCCTGGAAACGGGCTGCGTGATCACCGAGCGCGGTGCCGCGTCCGCCGGCTTCAACACCGATGAGACGAACATTGCGATCGGGAATGAACTCGTAGAACGCGCCAATGGCGTTGGAGCCACCGCCCACGCAGGCAATCACTGCGGAGGGCAGGCGGCCTTCTTTCTCGAGGATTTGCCGCTTCATCTCGATGCTGATGACGCGATGGAAGTCGCGCACCATGGTTGGGTAAGGATGCGCGCCGAGAGCGCTACCCAACAAATAATATGTTGTTCGGACGTTGGTGACCCAGTCCCTCATGGCCTCGCTGATGGCGTCTTTGAGGGTCTTCGAGCCTGAGGATACGCCTCGAACTTCAGCGCCGAGCAGACGCATGCGCTTCACGTTCAGGTCCTGGCGTTCCATGTCCACATCGCCCATATAGATGACGCATTCCAGGCCGAGCAGCGCGCAGACGGTGGCTGTGGCTACGCCGTGCTGGCCCGCTCCGGTCTCAGCGATGATGCGCTTTTTGCCCATGCGCTTTGCGAGAAGGCCCTGGCCGAGCGCGTTGTTGATTTTGTGCGCTCCGGTATGGAGCAGGTCCTCGCGCTTGAGATAGATTTTCGCGCCGCCCAGCGTTTCAGTAAGCCGCTTGGCAAAGTAGAGCGGTGTGGGCCGGCCGGCATAATCGGTGAGCAGCGAGGTGAGCTCGGCCTGAAAGGCGGCGTCGGCCTTGGCGATCTCGTATTCGCGCTCGAGCTCGACCAGCGCAGCCATTAGCGTCTCCGGCACATAGCGGCCGCCATAGACGCCGAAGCGACCGGGGCGCGACTCGGATGGATTTGCCGGAAGAATGACCGATGCCATGCGCTGCTCCTGATAGGGGAACCGCAATATGCGGAACTTCTAGTGTACTAGGAGCGGCGATTTCTTCAGGCCGACTTCTTTTTGGCGATGTCGCACAGCATGTCGGAGTGAATGTTGAGGCCGATGTTCGTCATGTTGTAGAAATGTTCGCTGGCCACAAGCCAGACAATGTCGCAGATGGCGCGCTCAGAATAATGCCTGGCCATGCGCGTAAAGGTTTCGGGCTGCACTTTCTTGTCGCGGGTCAGCTCGGTTACATAATCGAGGGCGGCGCGCTCCGCATCGTTGAACAGCGGGCTGGTTCGGTAGTCGTCGAGCGCATCGAATTTAGCTTCGTTCATTGAGGCTTTAATGACGAAGGAACGGCCGACGTCGATGCAGAAGAGGCAAACATTCAACTGCGCGACGCGTTCGCGGATCAGCATGGCAGTTTCTGGCGGGAGCGTGAGTTTTTTGTCGAGCTTGGCGATCTTACCGGTGAATATGCCGAAGCCGAGCGGCATTCGCGCCGCAAACACTTTGAGCGGGGTCATGACTTTGCCGAATTGACGGCGCGACATGGCGTAGACCAACTTCATCATCGTTCCAGCCGGATTTTCGATCGGGGGAAGAAAGGTATCCATAGAGAAACCTCTAGCTTCTACTTTTTGATGATTCAGGGCCAAGGATCGACGCAGCCGAGTCCTACCTATAGGTACGAGCATTTCGGCTCGGAGGTTACACCTGTGCGGCGCGGGCGTTGACGATAAAGGCGTGAACCTTGGCGGGGTCTTTGCGACCGGGCTCGGATTCGACGCCAGTGGCCACGTCGACGCCCCAGGGATGGAGCGTCGCCATGGCCTCAGCCACGTTTTCCGGGGTAAGTCCTCCGGCTGCAACAAGAAGGCTCTCACGCGTTTTCACGCTCTGGAAGAGAGTGTCGCTGGCGAGGTTCCAGTCGTAGGCCACGCCGGTGCCTCCAGCGGCTTTGGCGGTTCGTGAATCTACCAGGATGGCATCGACATTTCCATCGTGAAAAGGGGCCGGCGCTTTGCCTGCGGTCTCCGCGTCGAAGTGGATGGCACGCAGGATGCGGAGGCCGGGGCCGAAGCGGGAACGAATCCTCGCGGGCAGCTCGGCTGGTGCGTCAAAGTGCAGTTGCACGCCCGTGAGCGAACAAGCAACGAGTGTCGAGGCAATTTCGTCGAAAGAGGCATCGACAAAGACGCCTATTTTCTCGAGCGTTGGCGGCAACTGGGGCACAACGTCCGCAACCAGCTCCCGCGTTACCTGGCGCGGGCTGGGCGCGAAGACGAAACCGACTGCATCGGCTCCGGCTCCGGCGGCGATTTGCGCATCGTGAAGCGAGGTGTTGCCGCAGATCTTAATCCAGACGCTCATGATTTGCTCTCGTCCCCCTTCAATAATTCGGCCAGCGCGGCACCGGGATCGGGTTGGCGCATCAGGCTTTCGCCGATGAGGAATGCGTTGAAGCCAGCCTGGCGCAGGCGGAAGATGTCTTCGCGCGTAGAGATGCCGCTTTCAGTGACGCGGACAACGTTTGCGGGTATGCGGCCAACGAGCGCGAGCGAAGTTTCCTGGCTCACTTCGAAGGATTTGAGATCGCGATTGTTCACGCCGATGGCATCGGCTCCGTTCTCGCCCAGCGCGTCGAGAACCTGATCGAGCTCGTCGGCCGTGTGGACTTCGACGAGCACATCAAGCGAAAGATCGTGCGCCGACTGGGCAAATCGCTTGAGCTCAGCAGCATTGAGCGCGGCGGCGATGAGCAGAATGGCGTCGGCCCGGTGCGCACGCGCTTCGACGATCTGGTACTCGTCGATCACGAAGTCTTTGCGCAAGCAAGGCAGCGGAGCGGCAGACGAGGCCAGTTCGAGGTTGCGCAGGCTGCCCTGAAAGTACGGCTCATCGGTGAGCACGGACAGCGCGGCAGCGCCACCGGTGCGGTAGCGGCGAGCGAGCCAGGCGGGGTCGAAAGCGGCGCGAATGAGGCCTTTGGAGGGTGACGCTTTCTTGATCTCGGCGATGACGGCGGGGCCTTTGGCGTCTTGCCGGCGCAGTGCTTCGGCCCACCCGCGCGGGCGATGCTCGGCGGCGCGGCGCTCCAGTTCGGCCACGGGCACACTCTCCTTGGCCGCGGCCAGAGAGGTGCGGGTCGAGGCCAGAATCGTGGCGAGGAACGTTTCAGTGTGGCTGGCCATGCGTCTGCCAAGAGTATAAGGGGAAATCAGGTGCGGCCCGAGTTACTGCTTTGAGGCGAAAGCTGGGGCGCCTGCAGCGGAAAGCTCGCGACCGGCCGCGCGGCCGAGGCGGATGCAGTCGGGAACGCCGATGCCGTCATAGGCATTGCCAACGAGGCGGAGGCCGGGCAACGCAGCCACCCGCGCATTGATTTCAAGCATGCGAGCCTGGTGGCCGACGGCATATTGCGCCATGGCGCGGCGCCACCGCGAGACCTGCGCGTGTTCCGGTTCGACGGTGCCGCTGAAACACTTCGCGCCCAGAATTGCGCTCATCTCGCGGCGAACGGTGGCGACGAGAGCATCGTCTGGCTCTGCGAGCATCGCTTCGCCTTTCATGCCGCCGAGGAACGCGCGAAAGACTGCCTTGCCCGGCGGCGTGCGGCCGAGAAACTTGCGATGGACGAAGGTGCAGGCCAGCATGGAGCGGCATTCGACGGCAGGAACCAGAAAGCCAAAGCCCTGGGGCAGAGCGCCGATCTTGTTTTCGTCATAGATAAGGTTGACGGTGATCGAAGAAGAATATGGAATCGCACCAAGCGCAGCGCTGAGCGTTGGGTCGACTGGAGCGAGAAGTTCACCGGCAGCCCATGCCGGCGAGGCCATGATGATGGCGTCGTATTCGTGCTTTGAGCCGCCGGCTTCGATCACCCAGCCGCTGGACGTTTTCTCGATCGAATTCACTGGCGTTGCAGTACGGACACTGGCCGGGTCGAGCTTTCGAGTGAGCGCATCGACTAACTGCTGCATGCCGCCGCGGAGAGCAGTAAAGACTGCGCGTGGTGCCGCTCCGGCCGTTCCACCCGCTCCGCGGTTCACCGTTTTGGACGGGGTTTTCGCCATGGCGCGCATTTTGCGGTGCGCGGCCAACATGCCGCGGGTCAGTGAGCCATATTGCCGCTCCATCTCAACCATGCGGGGCAGCACGGTTTGCGCGCTGAGCTGGGTGGCGTCGCCTCCGTAGATTCCACTGAGCAGCGGATCGGCGAGCCGGTCGACGGCTTCCTGGCCGAAGTGACGCAGCACAAGCGCGGCGACCGACTCATCTAAATTGGTGCCCGGGCCTGCGGGACGGGGAGGGTGTAGCAGCTCCATTGCCATGCGCAGCTTGGTGCGGAAGCTGAAGAGCCGCGTGAGCGCCGTGGGAATCAGCTTGGTAGGCACCAGGAACATGAGCCCGTCGGGCATGGCAACCAGCCGATTGCGGACGACGATGTAGGTTTTGCGCGCTGCATCGTTCGAGGGCAGCAACTCTGGGCCCAGGCCCAGTTCGCGACAGAGCTCGGCTGCCGCGGGTTTCTCGGTGAGGAACGAATCGGGCCCGCGCTCGAGCACGGCGCCTTGCACGATTTCCGAGGCCAGCGATCCGCCCAACTGCGGCCGCGCCTCAAAGAGCGTGTACTCAACCGGCGTACCGGCTGCGCGCGCCTTCTCAAGCTCATAGGCAGCCGCCAGTCCTGCGATTCCGCCGCCGACGATTGCGATGCGCATCTTGACCTCACCTAATGTTTACAGCAAATTACGGGGTGCGCGTAATGGGGGAAGGGAAAGAAACTGCCTTGCCCTCAATAAACTTGCTGTTAAAGACAGATTCAAGGCGAGGACTGGGCGCACGAAGTGATTTAGATCACTCGCCCAAGGTGTTCGAGGAATAGAATCTGGAACTGAAAGCTGCATCATCTTATACCGAATTCTTACCGCGACTCAGCATTCCCCCGACCGACGGCCCTGATTTCAGGGTGCCTTGTTCGCCCGAGCTCCGGGCGCGCCTCACATCAGGAGGCTCTCGATGACCGCCGAACTGATTCACCGCCTTCACTTTGCTTTTACGATCACCTTCCACTATCTCTTTCCACAGCTCACCATGGGCCTCGGCCTGCTGATTGTGGTGCTGAAGAGTGTGGCTCTGAAGACCGGCGACGAAACCTGGGATCGCGCCGCGCGATTCTGGGGTCGCATCTTCGCAATCAATTTTGTGTTCGGGGTGGTGACCGGCATTCCCATGGAATTCGAGTTCGGCACCAACTGGGCGCGGTTCTCGCGGATTTCCGGCGGCGTGATCGGCCAGCCGCTGGCGATGGAAGGCGTCTTCAGTTTCTTTCTGGAGTCGGCGTTCCTGGGACTGTTCCTCTATGGCGAAAACCGCATCTCGCGCGTGATGCATTGGTTCTCGGCGGTCATGGTTTTTCTTGGGTCGTGGATCTCAGGCTTTTTCATCATCGTGACCGATGCGTGGATGCAGCACCCGGTGGCTTACGATCGCTTGCCGGACGGGCAGTTTGAAGTGCTGAGCTTTTGGCAACTGCTGCTGAACCCGTGGGGACTGCTGCAATATGTGCACAACATGACCGGCGCCGTGGTGACCGGATCGTTTGTGATGGCGGCGGTGGGCGCGTTTTATCTCCTGGAGGGGCAGCGGAAAGAATACGCGCGCATTTTTCTCAAGGTTGGCGTGATTACCGGCGCCATCGCGTCGTTTGCCATCATTTTTCCGACGGGCGATTTAGCGGGCAAGTATGTGGCGCGCAACCAGCCGGCCGCGATGGCGGCGATGGAGGGCCTGTTCAAGTCGGAGATCGGCGCACCGATGGTGCTGATGGGCCAGCCCAACGAGGAGACAGGCGAGATCGACAATCCCATCGTAGTGAACGATGTGCTGAGCTTCCTGATCTACGGCACGACGAAGGCGGAAGTGAAGGGGCTCGATCAGTTTCCGCAAGATCAGCGGCCCACGGCGCTGCCGTTGCTCTTTTACGCTTACCACATCATGGCGGGGCTGGGGACGTGGTTTGTGCTGCTGATGGCTGTGGCGGCGCTCCTGCTTTGGCGGGGCCGGCTCTACACAGCGCGTTGGGTGCAGTGGGCTCTGCTGTTGAGTTTCCCGCTGCCGTACATCGCTAACACTGCTGGATGGATGACTGCCGAACTGGGCCGCCAGCCATGGTTGATCTATGGACTGATGCGAACGAGCGAGGGCTACTCGAACACAGTTTCAGCGAGCAATGGACTGTTTACGCTGATCGGATTCATGGGGCTCTATACGCTGTTGGGCCTCCTGTTCACGGTGCTCATCTATCGCGAGATCAGCAACGGGCCGGAACCTAAACCGCATGCAGCGGAAACCGTTGCAGCCGATTGAGTAACGTGAATGCCTGTGGAATTTTGAGGAAGAAGCGCGGCTCACTGCTTTAACGCAAGGGGAGTTTCGTCATGATGGGTTTTCTATGGTTCTGGCTGGTTGCCGTAATGATCGTCGGCTATGTTGTGCTCGACGGCTTCGACCTAGGCGTAGGCGTGCTGCATCTGTTCCTGGTGCGCAACGAGGCTGAGCGCAAAGCGACGCTGGCTTCGA
>CAZKJB010000193.1:0-7881 GCA_964552975.1 uncultured Occallatibacter sp.
ACTGGCGCGCCAGTTCAACCCCGTCGAACCGACGCCGACGCACGTGCCATAGGAGGCGTCAACTTTACGGATACCGCTTTGCTGGAGTAATCTCCGCGCCGCTTCGCAGGCATGCGCCATTAATTCCTTCAGCTGTTTTGCGCAGGCCATCGGCAACTTCGCAGTACTCTTTTCTTCCCGCCAGATTCACCTTCTCGTTCGGGTCGTTGCGCCCCGACATCGACTCACTGATCTGAATCGATTCATATACACGCCGCAAAATGCTTCCCGGCAGCGCGCATCTCGAGTAAAGTAAGGTAATCGTGATTATCGATTTCGCTAGGCGCGCGCACGATCACAACTGGGAGATGGATCCCATTACGCGCTCTTTGCTCGACACCGATTTCTACAAACTCCTCATGCTTCAGTTCATCTGGAAGCACTTTCCCAAAACGCACGCCACCTTCACCCTCATCAACCGCTCAAATTCAGTGCGTCTCGGCGAAATCGTCAATGTCGATCAATTGCGCGAGCAGCTCGAGGCCACGCGAAAGCTCCGCTTCCGCAAATCCGAACTGGTCTGGCTGGCCGGCAATACCTTCTACGGGCGTCGCGGCATCTTCGAGCCCGCTTTTCTTGAGTGGCTCGAACACGATTTCCGGCTCTCCGATTTTGAGCTTTCCGTTGCTGACGGGCAAATCTCGCTCAAATTTCACGGCCTCTGGTCTGGAACGTCGATGTGGGAGATCTACGCGCTCTCTGAGATCGGTGAATTGAAGACACGCGCCGGATTGAAGCTGTTGAGCGAATTGGAACTCGACATCCTCTACGCGCGCGCCAAGACCCGCCTCTGGGAAAAGATGGCGCGGCTGCGCGGCGTTCCCGACTTGAGCATCAGCGACTTTGGCACGCGGCGCCGCCACAGTTTTCTCTGGCACGAGTACGTCGCCAACGCCATGCACGACACGCTTGGCAAGAGCTTTACCGGCACATCCAATGCCTATCTGGCTTACAAGCACGATCTCGAAGCCATCGGCACCAACGGCCACGAGCTTGCGATGGCCATGGCGGCACTCGCCCGCGACGAACGGGAATTATGCGCTTCGCAGTACAAGCTTCTGGAGTTGTGGCAGCAGAGCTACCAGGGCGAGCTGCTCATTCTTCTTCCCGATACCTTCGGCACGACGCAATTCCTGCGCAATGCTCCCGATTGGGTCGCCAACTGGACTGGCCAACGCATCGACAGCAAAGATGCCTATGTCGCAGGCGACGAATATATCACGTGGCTTGAGCGGAATGGGCGCGATCCGCGGCAGAAGCGGCTCATCGCATCTGACGCCCTCGACGTCGAGCAGATTCTCGGCCTCCACGCCTACTTCGCCGGAACTTTGCGCAATGGCGCGTCTTCCGACGATTTCAGGACGGCAAGCGATTTTCACGACACAAACCGTTGGATTCCCGACCGCCGCATACGCTTCAGCGCAGGTTGGGGCACGCTGCTCACCAATGACTTTCGCAATTGCAACCCACAGGGCAGCGACGGTTTCAACCCTGTCAGCGTAGTCTGCAAGCTCAGCGATGTAGAGGGCAGGCCCGCCGTCAAGCTCTCTGACAATTACTCGAAGGCAATGGGCGACCCCGCCGAAGAAGAGCGCTACCGGCGAGTTTTTGGCGTGGCAGGAGTTGCCGACGCGCCAGTGCTTACATGAGCGCAGCTTAGTAAGAACAAATCGGCCGCGCCACCGATTCTTTTCGCCGGCAGCGCGGCCTCGTTTCCTCAATTCCTTAAGATAAGCGTTCGACTATTTCTTCGCCCTTCCTTCCGGCGAAAAGCCGAAAGTCACCGACACCGAAAAGCTGCGGCCCGCCATCAGGCTTGGCGTATCCTGCCCGTTGATCGGAGTCGGCCCGAGGGTATTGAACTGGTCGGTCAGCGTCGTCCCGGGGATCGTCGTCGTTAGAGGGGAGCCCGCCAGCGAGTTGCTTTGAACATTGTGCGAGTTCATCAGATTGGTTGCGCTCAGCCTGATCTTGGTTTGGTCAAACAAAGAGTGATTGCGCACGGTGTAGTTTACATAGGAGCCAAGCATGCTGAAGGGTGGGACGATGGCTTGGTTGTGATATTGCCCATTGTCTACCCGCTCTTCGCCGATGCGCTTGTTGAAGATGCCGAGGTTGAAGCCGCTCTTCTCGTAAGTCAGCCCCTGCATCTCCGTGTCTGTCGGCGTCTGCGCTACCCACAGACCTGCGGGCGCACTTTCGTAGTACGGCGCAGCCTGCGTTCCCGCATTCAACGAACCGGAATAGTATGCGTTGTCCGCGGTTCCGTTCAGGTAAAGGTTCAAGCCCGGAGTTATTACGAAGGTGCCTTCGAACTCGATGCCCTGCGTGATGGAACTGGGTTGCAGGTAGAAGATCGTGTCACCCAGATCGACGTCGCCCGGAATGTTGTCGATCGTTGAAGAATAGCTGTTCTGGAACCGCACGTGATAGGCGTCTGCGTCCAGCGCCAGCCTGTTAGCCTTGAAAACCGACCCGATCTGGTATGTCGTTGACCTCTGTTGCTTGGGGGGCGTGGCCAGCTGCGGTACGGCGGCGCTTGCCGAGGCAGCCGTCTGGTTATAGTCGTAGACGGCGCTGGGCGGAACAACGCTCCCAGTTGCGACTTGTGCGTAAATCGACCAGTTCGACCTGGCGCGATAGTTGATATCGAGCGATGGAAGCCACGCGGTAAAGGTGCCTTGATTTTCGATTGTCGAGGCGCATGCTGCCGTAGTGCTGGTGCAACTCAGTTCGCCCACCGTCGCGCCGTCATCAGCGTGGTGCAACACATCGATTGTGTACGCCGCGTATTTGGTCCCTGCGGTAATGTTCAACCCATGCATAACATGGAATTCGTATTCGGCGTAGGGCTGATACGAATTGGTCCAAAATTGTTCGTTGAATTTTGGCAACGGCTGATCTGCCCAGTTATTCAACGGATCGCTCGGGTACTGATGCCGATTGGTCCGTGCCCACTCATACCACAACCCTCCACGGAACACTCCAAAGCTCGAAGCTTGAGAAATCAGTGCCGTCTCGCCATATTTGCGGTAGCTGTTGTACTTGTCGATGCCGCAGGGAAGCGCGGAAACACCTTTCTTCACAACATAGGCATTGCACGGCGCAATCGCTACGCCATCGTAATAGTCCTTGCCGCCCACAATGATCGATCCCGGAACGGTCGTGGGATTGGCATTGGCGGCCGTAACCTCAGTAATCGGCGTGGCATTCGAATAAAGCTCGCCATTGTCATAGTTCAGAGTGTATGGCTTTATTTCCATCGTCCAGTTCTTGCCTAGCTGGCTTCTAATGCCGACATACTCAAAGTCTGTGTACACCTGGTAAGTGTTGTATTGATAGTCAAACCAGCTTGTCGGATCCGAGTTGTTTGTCAGCAGGAACTTGATGCCGGCGCCGGTATAAGGCTGCTGTTGATTCGCGGTATCGGCATTGGTACAAGTTGAAGCATACGCCGGCTGAGATCCATACAGCATGCAGCGCGTGGAGCTGATATTCGGACCGTTGGAGTTGAGGTGAACCACGCCGCTGAACCCCGTGAGTACTGTCCGGGGCGAGAAGGCGTATTGATAAAGCATGGATCCGGCGCTGCGCATGTTGAAGTTGAAAGTCTGGTAACCGTCCGATGTCATATGGTGCACGTCGACGAACATGTTTGACTTGGCCGCGCCGCCGAAGAGGCCAAAGTTGCCTGAGTTGAAGGCGCCGTCATACAGTTTAGTGTTCCATGTGCCATAAGAACCGCTCACGCGATAGTCCTGTTCACTGGTCAGGGGCTTTGAAAGATAGTGAATGGAGCCGCCGAAGGGCGTAGGCCCTACCGTGGCTGCCGAACCAGGGCTGCGATCGAAGTCGACGCCGCCGATCCACTGCACCGGGAAAAAGGACCAGGAGTGGTGAGTGGGAGAGTTGGTGTCGTAAAAGGGAATGCCGTCGAAATCGATATCGTAATCGCCGTCGGGAAATCCGCGGAAATAAGTCTTGCTCTGGCCTAGGCCCACGCCGTCTGAGCTCGTTGTAAACGCGCCGGGCACAATCTGCACCAGCTCACCGTAATCAGCCATTGGCGAAGTGTAGTTTTCGATGTAGTTGTTCGATACCAGCGAACGGGCAGATCGCTGTTCCAGATAGCCGCCGCTGGGGGCCGCGCGTACGGCAATGGAATCGACACCGGCATTCACCGTCACTTCTTCCGTCACCGCAGTCAACTTCATCGTCATATTCACTTGCATTGCCTGGCCGGCGGCAAGAAAGATTGCCGTCTTCGGAATCGCGGTGAATCCATTCGCAGACGCATCCAGCGTATAGGTCCCGCTAGGCAACTCGTCGATCGAATAATTGCCGCTTCCGTCCGCTTGAATCGTCTTTTTCACGCCGGTCACGTTATTGGTCGCGGTTACGGTGGCGTTGGGTACGGGCGAGTTTGATGCATCGAGAACTGTTCCCGAAAGCTTTGCGGTTGCATCTTGTGCACGCGTCGGAACAGCGGCAATAAGAAACAGCGCGAGAATTGACGCCGCCAGCACGCCGAGACGGCTCTGGCAGTGGGCGAAGTTGTGTGTCACGATCGTCCTCCGAAGGCAAATTTTCTTGGGTTTTCTTGATCTTGGGTAAAGGGGGAAAGCAGAGATTGCCGTACCAAGCAAAAGTAGCAGTCAAATGTTTCAATTGGATTACAAGAAAATGACGAAAAAATCACGATGCCTGCGACTTTGAAACACGAGTTTCGCGTGCGAAGCCGGATTTTCTGTGGGGCACCGGTGGAGTAGGCTGATGAATATGGCTGTCCCGGCAGGCTGGTACGCAAGCCGGCTCCGGCAGGAGCTGATCCTGCGCAATCGGTGCTTCGCTCGCGGGCGCGCGCACGTTGAAAGCTACGGAAGCACCCCGGTCGTCGTGTACGAGCCGGAAGACGGCCGCCACGGCAATTTCTTCGACAATTCCTACGCCGTCATCGCAGCGTACCCCGATTGGATGCGCCGTTTCGACAAGATTCATGCGCAGTCTGCACGATCGCTCCCGAAGCCAAAACTAGAGTTGACCCGGCGTTGGCGCGAGCTCGATTCCTCCATGAGCTCCGATGCGCTGCTGATGAATATCTTCTGCGCGCCCGATGTGGCTGAGTCTGCTTCGGTGCGGCGCGCGCTCGGCATTGACGATTTATCGCCGTTGACGCTGCCCACCTTTGGTTGGAAGGCGCGGGTGCCGTTGGCCAATGGGCGCTTCGATCGCACCGAAGTCGATATGCGTCTCGGTTCCCTGCTTGTCGAAGCGAAGTTAACCGAAGTGGGATTTCAGTCGCGTAGTGCCGCGATTGTGGAAGCCTATCGCGATTTCGATGCTGTGTTCGACCGGGATCTGCTTCCTCATGTCGAGATTGCGACCAACCGATGGGTACGAGCCAGCGAATTTCCCGAGAATGAATCGCAGGAATTGGAAAGCATCATCGGCGACCCAGCCTCCTATTCCGCAATTGACTCCAGTTTCCGTGCCCCCGGAGAAGAGGGCTATGCGAGTTATCAGCTCATTCGCAATGTGCTCGCAGCCCATGCCGAGGGATGTAGTTTCTGCGTGCTGCACGACGAGCGAAGGCCCGATCTGCGCGAGGAGTGGTTTCAGGTAATGGCTGCTGTCAGAACTGCTGCAATGCGAGTGCGCCTGAAAGTTCTCACATGGCAGGAGCTCGCTGGGCTTCTTCCCGCGCAACTGCAGGAATTTCTTGATGTGAAATATGGCATTGCCGCGCCGGGAAAGACTCCATCGCCGATCGACGGTCTCCGAGAGAGCGCCGATTGATTCCTTCTACAGTCCAAGGATCTTTCGATTGCGCCCCACATCCGCTCCGCTTCCGGCAAAATCGTCGAACGCTCGATCCGTCACGCGAATAATGTGCTCGCTCACGAACTTCGCGCCCTCCGCCGCACCGGTTTCAGGGTGCTTGATGCAGCACTCCCACTCCACCACGGCCCACCCTGGATAGTCGTACTGCGCCATCTTGCTGAAGACCTGCCCAAAATCGATCTGGCCGTCGCCAAGCGAGCGGAAGCGCCCCGGCCGGTCAATCCATTCCTGGTAGCCGCCGTAGACGCCTGAACGGCCGCTCGCACGGAACTCCGCGTCTTTTACATGAAACGCGCGCACTCGTTCGTGATACAGATCGAGGAACGCCAAATAATCCATCTGCTGCAAAACCATATGGCTTGGATCGTAAAGAATGTTGGCGCGCGGATGATCGCTCACTGCGGTCAGAAATTGCTCGAAAGTCACGCCGTCATGCAGATCTTCGCCAGGATGCAGCTCAAAGCATGCGTCCACGCCCGCCTCCTCGAAGGTATTCAAGATCGGCAGCCAGCGCTGGCCCAACTCTTTGAATGCCTCGTCGATCAATCCCGTCGGCCGCTGCGGCCAGGGGTAGAAAAACGGCCATGCCAGCGCGCCGGAAAACGTCGCATGCGCCTTCAGGCCGAGCCTTTGGCTTGCCGTTGCCGCCCATTGCAGTTGTTGCGTTGCCCACTCGGCCTTTGCCTTCGCATCACCCGCCAGCTTCGCGGGCGCAAACCCATCGAGCAGCGTATCGAATGCCGGATGGCTCGCCACGAGTTGGCCTTGCAGGTGCGTCGAGAGTTCCGTAATTGCCAGTCCCGTGCGTGCAGCAATCCCGAGTACCTCGTCGCAATAGTCCTGGCTTCCCGCAGCCCGCTCCAGATTAAAGAGCCTTCCATCCCAACTCGGAATCTGAATCCCGGCGTACCCCAACCCCGCTGCCCAGCCCGCCATACCTTCCAGCGTGTTGTAGGGCGCTTGATCGCCGGCGAACTGCGCAAGAAAGATGCCCGGCCCCTTGATCGTTTTCATCCTTCATCTCCTGAAGGCGCCCACTTCGCGTCTCCGTTCCGCATTCGCATTTGCCTCGCACCCTCGAGGACGAGCTAAAAGCTTACTGCTCCCTTTAAAACTCCACCCAACCCTCTTTGCGATTGCTCTCGATCACGCGCTCGATAAATCGCATTCCGCGCACTCCAGCCAGAATACCCGGCAACGTCGCCGGCAGCGGATCCGCCTGCCCTTGCTTCCACGCAATCAGTGCATCGGCAAACTCGCGATAAAGGATCGCGAACGCTTCGAGATACCCCTCCGGATGCCCTGACGGAACGCGCGCCACAGCCAGAGCATCGCTGCTGAGATAACCGGCTGCCGCGTGATGGACCTCCTCCGGCTTGTCGAGCCACTTCACGATCAGGCGGTTCGGATCCTGCTGCCGCCAATCAAGTGACCCGATCTCGCCATAGATACGCAGATGCATCTCGTTCATCTCGCCTGCAGCAATCTGGGAACAGGCCAGCGTCCCGGCCGCGCCATTGTTCAGCCGCAGGAACGTACTGCAGTCATCGTCGAGCTTCCGTCCTGGCGAGACGGTCCGAAGCGTAGCGTTAATCGCCTTCACCTCGAGCCCGCTGATGTACTCCAGCAAATGAAATGCATGCGTGCCAATGTCGCCGATCGACCCGCCCGGTCCGCTCTGCGTCGGATCCGTACGCCACGCCGCCTGTTTGTGCCCAGTCGTTTCGAGCGGCCGGCTCAGCCAACCCTGAAAATACTCCACGGCGACCTTACGAATTTTTCCGAGCTTGCCCGCCGCGCACATCGCCCGCGCCTCACGCACCATTCCGTAGCCCGCGTACGTATGCGTCAACCCATACGGCAGGCCCGACTTCGCGACTGCTGTCTCCAGCTTGACCGCTTCCGAATACGTTGCGGTCGCCGGCTTGTCGCTCATTACGGGAATTCCCGCTTCCATCGCCGCCAGCGCAACGGGCAGGTGCAGATGATTCGGAGTCACGA
>CAZKJB010000194.1:0-7824 GCA_964552975.1 uncultured Occallatibacter sp.
TTCAGCTTGGCATCCGCAACGGCGTGCGCAAGATCAACGTCGACACCGACAATCGCCTCGCTATCACCGGCGCCATCCGCAAGGTGTTTGCCGAATCGCCCGAGAAGTTCGATCCGCGCGACTACCTGAAGCCGGCTCGCGAGGCGATGGCCAAGGTTGTGGCAGAACGCATGACTGAGTTCGGCCAAGCCGGGCACGCAGGCGACTATTCGCCGATCCCGATCTCCGAGATGGCCAAGGGCTACGCCTCAGGCGCTCTTGACACGCGGCCTTCGCTTGCGGCCAAGTAATCTCGGCGTTACATCTGAGCAAAACATGCGCCATCCGAATCGCGGGTGGCGCATTTTGTTGCCCAAAAACATTCCGGGCAACCAAACTTTGCCGGAAGTCTAGAGTTCATATCCTCCCGCGCCGAACTCTTCCTCGAGACTCGGTCCGAACTCTTCATCGAGGCTCGATGGCGTGAATAACCTCATCTCGCGCGGCACACTAACATTCCGTTCTACTTCCTCTTTTGCTTTCATCGCCTCCTCAACGCCGAAGGTCATGGCGATCTCGTCGATTTTGGCGCCGTAGTGTTTGCGGAGGAGGTCAAGGTCTGCGCGCAGTTCTGACCGATGCTCCGGATACTCGCTCCCCGAGGATTCCCATCTTGCCGTCAAAATGATGGAGAAGCGCAACGAAGCGAGTTCTTCCTTGTCAGACGCCAGCATATAGTCGCGCGTCTCGCGCATGAATGGAGAAACTGAACCGATGGTGGCTTCGCCAAGGGGTGCATAATGAACTTGCTTCGACATCGTGGCCCTCCGCCGTGGATTTTCTCACGGGGTGTAATTCAAAAGATCAGCAGCAAGACAGCGGTGTCGAGAGCACCGGCATATTGCCGGGCGAAACCTATTCTTCTGCTGGAATGGTTCCCAGTGTGAGGGCGGATTTCCGTGTGCGCTGTGCGCCACGTCACTTATGAGGAGCGAAGCACTGAGCTCGTGCAGACGATTCTGCCAAGGCTCATTTTTGATAGGTGGGGGCTGGAGCGAGGGCTTCAGATCGGGCAGGCGAAGCGCTAGCCGGCTAGCTCAGTGAGGTGATGAATCGTGCGCTGTCCGACTTTACCGGCAGTCCTGGTTTCTTCACTCTTCATCAGGAGCCAGTAGTGGAAGCCATCGACGATGGCCATCAGCGCCGCCTGGTTCAAGTCGCTGCTGACGCCGGCCGTGGTCCACGGCTCGTGGCCGTCGGCGTTGAAGCTGACCGTGACTCGGACGTGCGCCGCCGAGTCGTGCGCGGAGACGTCGAGCGCCGCGACGGTGAAAGTGCCGAGGCGCATTTGCGCCAGATCGGGATACCACTTGTCGAGCTCGTTGCGCATGGCCTTGGTGAGCGCATCCACTGGGCCGGTGCCCTCGGCGCGCGTCGTCGCCACCGTCGAGTCGCCGACGGTGAGCGTCATGAAGGCTTGTACGAAGCGGCTGCCGATCTCGTCAGACTCGTCGAAGACGCGCCAGCTTTTTACTGAGAACCAGTTGCGCAAGGAGCCGAGAGTCTTCATGCAGGCCAGGCGGAACGAGACCTCGCTGGCGGTGAAGCCGCCGCCGTCGATCATGGCCTGGTTTGCATCCATCAGCGATTGAGCCTGCGTGGAGTTCAGCGGCACGCCGAGCGATTCAGAGAGCAGGACGATGTTGGCTCGTCCCGACTGCGCGTTGACTCCGATGGTTGGACTGGCGCCGACAAGCGCGGGATCACACCACAGATAGGCTCCGGGATTCTTGCGCTCACTTGAGCCGTGCATTCCGGCCCACGTTCCGAAGGCGCCGGGCCCGACAATGGGTGCGCCATGCGGAGCTTCGAGTCCAAAGGCTCCATAGGCGGAGTGTGCGAGGCTGGTGAGGCCAGCAAGCGAATCGGGAGGCACGAACTCGGCTTCGCCGCGAAGCTGCATTGCGCCGACGACAGTCGTGAGATTCACGTTGCCGCAGCGCTCGCCGGTCCCGATTAATGTTCCCTGCACCTGCACTGCCCCGGCAAGAATTGCGGCGCGGGTATTGGCAACGCCGAGACCGCGATCGGTGTGGCCGTGGAAACCGAATCGCGCGCCGGGAAAATCGTGGTTGAGCCCTGCGATCACTTGCGTCACTTCCTCAGGGCTTGCGCCGCCGTTGGTGTCGCACACAACGATGCGGCTCACTTTTTGGCGGACGCACTGCTCGGTCAACTGGCGGAAATAGTCGAGGCTGCGCTTGTTGAAATCGGGATCGCAGGGAATTCCGTTTTCGCGGCGGCCGCAACTGGCGTCCATGGCGTGCTCGAGATCGATGAAGACCTCAAGGCCGTGAGACTGCAAGCACTCGATGGTCTCCCACACCATGAGGAGATTTTCGTCAGGCGTGGTTTCGAGCGAGCGCATCACATCGAGCAGCCGCGACTTGACAACTACCACCGCAACGGGAACGCGCTGCTTGTGGCGGACGATAAATTGCACGTCGGGCCAATCCTCGACCCTGGCGCCGCGACCACGCGAGCGGCCGAAGAGCGCAAGCTGCATGCCGCCGGTATCGACGGAAGTGAGGGCTGTAGTCAGGTCAGAGACGAACTGGTTGGCGCCGGCAAAGCCGATCTCAGCGTAATGCACGCCAAAGCCCGCCATCCGCTCGAGGAGCAGAACGGCATTCGGCACCGAGATATCGAGGCCGGGCTGCTGCAGGCCATCGCGCAAGCTGGTGTCGAACAGTTCGACCTTTTTTGCGGCGTGTTCTTTCATTAGTTCCTGGAATCGATGGGGGACGAACGTTGCGATTCTGCTCTCAGCGAAATCGACTTACCTTACCATCATATCCTGATTGGAATTCTTCGAGCTTGATGCTGCGATTTCAGGCCGGCATTTCCGGGCGCAAATTAGATCGCGGGCGCGGTCGATGGCTCCTGTGACGGCGGTGCAAACGCTCCCAGCTCCTGATCTTTGTACTGCAATTGATAGAGCTTCCAGTAGAGGCCGCGCTGCGCCAGCAGCTCCTGGTGCGAGCCCATCTCGCGAAGTTGGCCTTTGTGCATCACGAGAATGGATTCGGCCCTTTGGACCGTCGACAGCCGGTGCGCAATCAGCACGCTTGTTCGGCCCTCGACCATGCGCTCAAGCGCCCCGCGGATGCGCAGCTCGGTGTCGGTGTCGACGCTCGAAGTGGCCTCATCGAGGATGAGGATGCGGGGATTGTAAGCGAGGGCGCGCGCGAAGTTGATGAGCTGTTTTTGCCCCGTCGATAGCGAATTCCCGCGCTCTCGAACCGGTTCGTCGAATCCGTTCGGCAGGCTCTCAATAAAGTCCAGCACGTTGACGTCGCGCGCTGCCTGAATCATTGTCTTATCGGTGATGTGTTCATTGCCCAGGCGAATGTTTTCGCCGATTGTGCCAGAGAAAAGAAACGGGTCCTGCAGAACGACCGCGAAATGCTGGCGCAGCGCGGTCAGGTCGTGTTCGCGAAGATCGACGCCATCAAGCAAAATGCTGCCTGCCGTGACTTCGTAAAAACGCATCATCAGACTAGTCAGCGTGGTTTTACCTGCGCCGGTGTGGCCGACAATCGCGATGGTCTGGCCCGGATCGATGGTGAAGGAAACGTCCTTGAGAATCCACTCGATGTCGCCGAGCGCAGCCAGGCGCTCCGCGCATTCAGCTTTCGGACTCGTCGAATTCCCGGTGATGGCGACCACTGCGGCCTGCTGTTCCGGCGTCAGTTTCTGGTAGGTAAACCAGACATGCCTGAACTCGATCCGATTGGAGCCGTCGCCCGAAACAGGATGCGCAGGGCTGACGATCTCCGGCTCCGAATCCATGAGCTTGAAGATGCGCTCGCACGCAGCCATGGCGGCTTGCAGGATGTTGTACTTGTCGCTCAGATCCTGAATGGGCCGCCAGAAGCGCAGCGAGAATTGCGTGAACATGATGAGCACGCCGATGGTCACCGTGGGCGGCAGATGAAGCACACCGAAGCCGCCGCGCCAGACCACAAGCGCAATGGCCACAGACGATAGAAAGTCGACGGCCGGGTAATAAAGCGCATAGGCAAGGATGGTGTCTTTGAACGCGACCATGTGCTGCAGGTTGACGGCTTCAAAGTCCTTGTAGGCGCGATCTTCGCGATTGAAGAGCTGCACCACGCTCATGCCGGAGATATGTTCCTGTGTGAAGCTGTTGATGCGGGCGATGGCAGTGCGGACGCGCCGGTAGCTCTCGCGGACATGGTCGCGGAAGACGCGCGTAACGATAAGAATGAGCGGCAGGACGGCAAAAGCCAGCAGCGCCAGCCACCAGCTGATGGCGAGCATGACGCAGGCCATGATGGTGAGCATGAAGAAATCGTTCACGATGGCGAGAACGCCGTCGGTGAACATGTCGTTGACAGCATCCACATCGGAGGTGAGGCGCGTAACCAGGCGCCCGACGGGATGAATATCGAAAAAGCCGACGTGCATGCGCTGCATGTGGCGGAAGATGTTGCGGCGCAGGTCGAACATGATCTTCTGGCCGATCCATTGCATCAGGTAAACCTGGATGAACTGGAAGAGATAGGCCGAGACCAGCATGATGAGATAGATGGCGGCCAGTCGCGTTATGCCGTGAATCGGATCAGACGGAAGCAGCCGGGCGAGAGGGCTGTTGTTGGCTACCCAGTGGGCGACTGCATTGGACGCGTCCTTCGATGCGAAATCGGGAGCGAGGTAGCGATCGACAGCCACCATCATTAGAATGGGTCCGGCTACATCGCACAGAGACTTGAGCGAAACCGCAAGCGATGCGATCGCAGCCTGCAGCCAATAGGGGCGCACATAGTGGCTGAGCCGCCGCATGAGCCGCGAATCGTAGACCTTGCCAACTGGGTCTTCGTCGGGCTTGCGTTTGGGCTCCTGCGAGCCAGGTTTCTGTGGCTGGTTGTCCTGTTTCTCCGCCATCGGCTGGGTCAGGTGATCTTCCTCTCTTATTGTACGGGGAGCGCGCCGGGACAAAGGCAACCCGAGCCGCAATTGCCGCGCGAATGGGGCGGCGCCTTCGCTCAAATCCTCGAAGCGAAACCGCCGGCAGGCGATACGGTCTAGGCGCCAGGCTCCGGTTTGGGAGTGGGTTTTGCCTCCGCCTTGGGCTTTGGAGCCGGACGCGAAACTCCCATGCTCAAGAGCACATAGCCAAACCCTTTGCGCACGAGGTCAAGCACTTTCATTGAACGAGTTCCCTTCGCATTCCGTTGGAAACGGCAGCGATTTTCCGCGTGGACTACTTGTTCTTGAACGGCGCGGCCGATGCCGCAGCCGCCGGCTCTGCGCCGTTCACCAAGGCGACCGCGGCCGGCGGAAGCGGCTTGTTCGCATTGGCCAGCAGCAAGGTCAACTGCCAGATCTCCGTCTGGCTGAGTACGTCGTGATACGACGGCATGCCAGTGAGGCGAATGCCGTTCTCCACTTTCCAGAATGTCTCGCCCGGGGGGTCGTCGCTCACTCCTACAACGTCGTTGTTTTTGTGCTTCTCCCAAAGTGACGGGGCCGATGGATACATGTGCTTGCCGAAACTCGACGGCTTGCCGTGGAGCCCGTGACACGCGGCGCATTGATCGCGATAGATCCGGGCTCCGGCCACAAAGGTATCTTCATCGGCCTGGATGGGCGCGTTTCCGGACTGTTCATGAGCGATCCGGGAATTGAGTGCTATATGAGTGATCTGGCGCTCATACGGCAGCGGTTTATCGGCCACGGCGACCGGAGGGTGCCCGAAGTAAAACCATGCCGCCAGCGCCAAAGGCGACAGCACCAGTCCCAAAATCACTCCAAAAATGATGCGGACCATCGTCCTTCCTATCTCCGTCATCTTTCATTCTAGAGCCTGCTAGGAGGATTTAGAGGCGTGGACAAGACTTCCAGAGAAACCTTGCGGATGATCTTGGCAGTTCGCTCGAAATAATCGGGCGCAGCCTGCTGGTCCCGACTCTTCGCTCAAGACGCCCTGGTTCGATTTGAGCAACGCCGAATTAGCGGCCGAGCTGCTGGCAGACCTCAAGAGCAATCGGGCGGCGATCAACAGTCCCGTTCAGCGAATTCACGGTGCCGCTCGGCGCTGCCGCGCGTCCAACTCACACGAGCCAATCGAAAGGCCCCGGGGCAGAAGGCTGCTCCAGGTGTTTTAATACCAAATGGGGGGAGCCTCGCATCCAGTCCGCCTATGCGGATGTGCTTCCGTACTCCCGTGGAGGAAATCCGAACACGATGGTCTCATTTCGCCGTTTTGCCCTTTTGCTGGCGCTTGGTTTGCCGGCGATGCACGCTGTTCAGGCACAAACCTCGAGCAGTACTTCATCCGACCCCGCACAGGATCAAAGCCAGGCCGCGCAGGCCAGCCAGTCACAGCCGTCTACCGCTGAGACGCAGGGACAATTGAGCGTCCAGGCGCGCATCCGGCTGCGCCGCCAACAGCGCAGGGCCACGGCCATCCACGATGCCTACGATCATCGGTGGGAAACCTACATGGACATGGGCTATCTCCGGTTCACTCCAGGCCCTTCGCGCCAGCGCGTGACCCTCTATTCCTGGGAGACCGGATTGACCCGCTTTAAGAGCGAGCGGCTGGGATACGAATTCGACGGCCGCGGCTACTACGGCACTGCCTACGTCGGCCTGAACTTCAGCAACATTACGCGGCCGGCAATCAGCCAGTACGACCTGATGATCGGTCCTGTTTACCGCTTCTACCTGCAGCCGAAGTACGCCATCTCCGGCCGGGTTCTGGGAGGCGCCGCGTACGGCAACTTTACGGGTGACACCAACGGGTTCGGCAGCATCTGCCAAGGCGCGAACAATTGTCTCCTCTATCCCACGGGCTACACCTACGCGGCAAGCGCCAGCGTCATCGGCGAGTTGAACCTGACTCCCAGCGTGAGCTTTAAGCTTGCTCCCGAATATTTCGTGACCGGCTTCGGCTCGACCCTGCAGAACAGCATCGGCTTCACGGCAGGAATGACCTATCGGTTCGGTAAGCAGTAGCCGCAACTCCCTGGCGCCAGTTCCCTGCGCGGGCGAACCCCGTAAACGTTGACGAACGGCGCTATAGAAATTAGATTGGACGAGCAAAAGAAAGACAGGTTCTATGCACTCCGCAATCTCTCGCCGTAACTTCATGCAATCGGGCGCGCTGGCAACAGCGTGCGCAGTCTCGGGCGTCGCTCCCCTTTTGGCCGGGGCACGGCCTGCCATGGGCGAAGCGATCAGGGAAACAGGAAAACCCTCACCCATTCGACTTGGCCTCTGCAGTTACACCTTTCGCAACTTTACGCGCGCGCAGTTGATCGGCTACATGAAGCAGCTCAACTTGACCGATCTGAATGTAAAAGACACTAAGGATCATCTACCGATGGATCCGGCGCTTGAGTCGCAGGCGCTCGCAGACTACGCCGCCGCCGGAATCAAGCTGCACGCCGCGGGCGCTATTTACTTTCCCAAAAACGACGAAGCGGATATTCGCGGCAAGTTTGAATACTGCAAGCGCGCTGGCATCGGAGTGATTGTTGCGGGCGACCCCACTCCGGAATCGCTGAAGTGGATTGAAAAGTTTGTCAAGGAATACGACATCAAGATCGCCATCCACAACCACGGCCCCGAAGACAAGTTCTTCCCTTCACCGTTCGATGTGCTGAAGGCGATCAAGGATCTCGATCCGCGCATTGGCTGCTGCATTGATATTGGCCATGCGACGCGCGCCAATGCCAACCTGGTGGAGGCGGTTCACGCCACCGGTTCGCGGCTCTACGACATGCACGTGAAGGATCTGACCAGCCTCTCAAGCAA
>CAZKJB010000195.1:0-7818 GCA_964552975.1 uncultured Occallatibacter sp.
AAGAATGTCGGCGCGAACCCTCGGCGCCATACCCGCGTTGTTCACCAGCACGTCAAGCCGGCCGAATCGCTCTTCGACCGCCAGCAGCAACCGCGCCCGCGCGGCGCCGTCCGCGACATCCGCCTGCACATAGATAGCGTCGGCGCAATGCTCTCTTATCTGATCGAGCGCCTGCTGCGCCTCTTCCGCTGGCCGCCTGCCTGAAGCCGCAATCGCGAATCCATCCTGCGCGAGCCTGAGCGCGATGCCAAGCCCGATGCCGCGACCGCCACCGGTTACAACCGCAACTCTTTGCTCACTCGCCATCCGTTGTCCTCGTCCGCGCCCTCACTGCTGGTAGAAGGTGTAGTAGTTTCCTTCCGCCATCCTTGTTACCAGCAGCATCGCCTCCAGCAGATGATAATCCCCCCACATGCTCGACTCGCCGCAAGGAACCTTTCTGCCGGGTGGAACGTAATCCCACCCGTTCGGCCGGTGGTAAACACTGTGCAACAAGATCCCCTCGTGATGCGGATCGACCGACAAGTACGGTTCTTCCAGCAGCCGATTCAACACCGTGAGCCCGGCCTGAGTATACGAGCGGCCATCGTCTCCCAGTGCGTGACCCAGCCGAATCAACCCCTGTGCGGCAATCGCGCTCGCAGACGAGTCCGCCGGCTCAAGGTCGTTATAGGGATCGGCCTCGCGCGCTCGCCAATCGCCCAGCCGCGGCAACCCGGGCGCGCCCGTGTCCCAATAGCAGATCCCGTCGCGCGCGCTCGCTTGATGAATGTAGAAATCGCAGGTGGCGCGCGCGGCACGCTCCAGAGCCGCGCAAACCTCGGCCTTCTCTGGAATTCCATCCACTCCAAATTCACTTGCCGTCAGCGACTGCACAAATTCAAGCTCTTCGGCAAAACCCAGCATGGCCCACGCCAGCCCGCGCGTCCACGTCGTGAACGGCGAGTAGCCCTGTTGCGATGATGGGCAGCGGAACGCGCCGCTGGCCGGATTGAAGATCGCCTCGTGCACCGTGCGTCCGCGCAACTCCGGAGTGTCGTAGTGGTCCCGCCCCTCGCCGTAATAGACGTTGAATTGTGCGGAGGTCTGCGCATGTGCAGCGAGTCTTCCCAGCAAACTCACGCGCTCGTCCTGCTCGCCCAGCACGGCATGGCCCAGCAAATGCGCAACCGCGCACACGCGCAAGGTGCGCATGGTGTCAATGAAGAGCGAGTGGCTTCCGTTGAATGAGTGGATGTAGCCAAGGCCGTCGGCAAGGCTGGTCCAGCGCGCGGCCTGCACCGCGCCGCTCACTTTCAACGCCAGTTCGCAAAAGCGCAATTGCCATTCGTTGCATTCGATGCGGCCGGCCAGCATCAGCCGCCGCAGATTTCCGTAGGTAGAGATATTGTTGAAGCCGTGGTCGTGCACGCCTGTGTGCGTCAGGTGCTCGGCCATATCGGCAACAACGTGCCGCTGGGCCATCGCCAGGAGTTCCGGTTGGCCGCCGAGCTCAAAGCAGAGCAGAGCGTTGCCGTACTGGAATCCCTGTGTCCATTGCGTCCAGTTGCGCGCCGTGTAGCGGCCACCGGCCGTAAACACAGGAGCTCCGTCGGCAACATTCCAGCGCTGCTCTAGCCTGAGCGTCTTGGCCGTTGCGAGTTCTACCGCGCGCCGAATCGCTGGAGTCAGGCTCTGCGCGGTAATGGCTTCGATCAATTCCAAGTGCGACCTCTCCCCCTAAACAAACTTCTCGAACCGCTCAATCACCTGAGCCAGCACAGCGTCTGGATCGGCGTCCCAGATTGCGCGGTTAAAGATCTCCACCTCGATCGGACCGTTATATCCCGCCTTCTCCACGAGCAGCCGCAACTTGCGATTGTCGATCGCTCCGTCGCCCATCAGCCCGCGTCCCATCAACACATCGGGCAATGGGACCAGCCAGTCCGACACATGAAAGCCGTAAATCCTTCCTGCAGCTTGCGCAATCAGTTCGGTAACATTCGGATCCCACCAGATGTGAAAGGTGTCGAGAACGACGCCCACTTCACCTGCATCGTAAGCGCGCGCCAGTTCGAGCGCCTGGCCAATCGTCACCAGCACCGATCGCTCCGCGGCATACATGGGATGAAGCGGCTCGAGCCCTATCCGCACTCCGCGCTCGCGGGCATAGGGAACCAGCGCGGCAACTCCGTCGGCAACCATCTTTCGCGCTTCATCGAGTCCGACACCAGCGCAACCCCCAACTACCATCACAAGAGCATCGGCATGCAGCGCTGCCGCTTCGTCCACCGCGCGAAGGTTGTCGTCGATATTCTTGGCGCGCTCGGCTGCGGTGGCCGCGGGAAACATGCCGCCTCTGCAAACGCTCGAGACATGCAAGCCCGCATCGTTCACTGCTCGCACTGACGCGCCAAGACCAGTCTCCTTGATCTTGTGACGCCACAACGCAATCGAATTCACGCCATGGCGTGCGCATCCATCCGCAGCTTCGGCCACGCTCCAGTTGGCGGTCGTAATTTGATTGAGCGAGAGCCTTGCCTTCTCAGCCATGCACGCTTGTCCGTATCCGCGAAGAATGTCGCGATCCAACCTCAGACGGCCGAAGAAATTTCCGGAACATCTATCCAGCGCTTCTCACGCCACGATTGTGTTGCCAGTTCTACCAACTGCACTCCGCGAGCGCCGTCGAGAAAGTCGTGCGGGAAGGGCGTGCCGCAGGCAACGTGACGCAGAAACATTTCCCACTGTACCTTGAAGGCGTTGTCGAATTCCTGATTATCGGGCACGGTGGCCCACTGCGCGCGAAATTCGAATGGATTCGGCAAGTCGGGGTTCCACACCGGCCGCGGCGTGTTCGCACGGTGCTGCATTTTGCATTCGCGCAACCCGGCTACCGCGCTGCCTTCCGTGCCATCCACCTGCAGATTCAGAAGCTCGTCGCGATAAACGCGAGTTACCCATGAGGAGTTGAGCTGCGCAAAGATCCCGCCTTTCAGCTCGAACATGCCGTAGGCGGCGTCTTCGGCTGTGCATTTGTAATTCCGGCCTGCCTCGTCTACACGCTCGGGAATATGTGTTGCTCCGGTGCAAGACACCGCCTGAACAGTACCAAAGGTGTGGTCCAATACATAGCGCCAATGGCAGAACATATCGAGAATGATTCCGCCGTCCTCTTCCTTGCGGTAGTTCCACGACGGCCGCTGCGGTGTTTGCCAGCCGCCTTCGAACACCCAGTAACCAAAGTCTCCGCGCACTGACACGATGCGCCCGAAGAAGCCCGCATCGATCAAGCGGCGCAGCTTACGAATGCCCGGCAAGAAAAGCTTGTCCTGAACCACTCCATGCTTCACGCCTGCCCTCTCGGCGGCCTGTGCCAACGCGATAGCGTTCTTGAGCGTGGTCGAAAGCGGCTTCTCACAATACACGTGCTTTCCAGACAGGATGGCTTGCAGCACGTTTTGCGCGCGAAGTCCCGTCGTCCCGGAATCGAAGTAAATAGAATCGTCGGGATCGTCGAGTGCGCGCCTCAGGTCTGTTGTCCAGCGCGTCAGTCCGTGTGCGCTGGCAATAGCCTTCAGCTTTTCCTCGTTTCGTCCCACGAGGATCGGATCGGGGATCAGAACGTCGCCGTCATCGAGTTTTACGCCGCCTTGATTGCGGATCGCCAGGATTGACCGGATCAGGTGCTGATTCAGCCCCATGCGCCCGGTTACGCCATTCATGATGATTCCCACTCTGCGTTCGCGCATCCTTGCTCCTTGCATCTTGTCCGGCGTATCGACGGAATCCTATCACACCGTTCGCACCCTGTTTAATCGCGCACTTGGCCGGTGCCGATCGTGTTTGCTTCAGTTTCAAATTGTCCGCACCCAAAGCACCGGCTGGCGCACCGGGAAGTTGCGGATGATCTCGGCAGTCTTGGGATCGGCTGGCAGCTTGCGCCACAGTTCGATGTACCGGGGTTCGCGGTATGCGAGCCCTGCAAACAGCAGGCTTGGCTGGCGATTGGGCAGGTCGTCAAAATATTCAACATCTTTTGCGTAGGGCCACTTGCTCTTGTCCTGAATGAACGGAAACATGAAGTCGACCGCCTTCTGATACTTGTTGCCGTTGGGCAGCGCGAACTGCCACAGATCGTCAGCCGAAGTCTGCCGAGCAGATGCAATCTGGCACACAATTGCCAACACATCCAGATCGAAGAGTGAATAACTGTACGGCTTGGTACGCGACAGTTCCAGCGGGAAACTGCCGTCCTGCCCCAGTTGATCGGGCATCAGATTGTTTCGGTAACGATCGCGGCACAACGCCATCGCCTCCTCGTTGCCGGTGAACGCAGCAAGCGAGGCCGCCTGCGCAACCCAACATGCGCCGTGGTTGTTCTTCGCCACTTCTTCTTCCTTGCCATTTTTTGAGGTGCGCATCCAATCCAGATAGTCCGCGAACCAATTGCGCACGCCGGCAAAATCACCAGACGGCATAACCTGCGCAGCCTCCAGATGCCGCGCCGCTCGGGCCACTTCAACCAGGTGCAGCGTATCGATGACGCCGGTGCCGCGGCCGGGCGAAACACCCCAGATCGCTTGCGCAAACTCCAGCGACGGATTCATCCGCGTATCAGGATCGATAAACCAGGCCCGCAAATGCAAAACGGCGTGACTGGCATAGCGCTTCTCGCCTGTGATGAGCCACGCGGCCGTCAGCGCGGGCACAATCAGGCTCAGGCGAATCAGCGCCTCGCGGTGGTCGTTGAAATTCTGCGGATTCGAGTAACCGTCGCGCCGGATGTAAGGTCCACCAGGATTCTTGGGATCGGGCCACCAGTAGTCGCCTTCAGAAAAATAGTCGTGCTCGCCGCCCTTGCTGCGCGGCGAAGACGAAGCGGTGATCGTGACCGGAGGTTGCGAAAGGTATTCGTTGGCCGCGCGCAGAATCCGCTCGCGGTCGATGCGCTCGATCTCGTCCAGGGTAATCAGCGGTGCGTTGGAAGGTTCCGGCAAAGGGAAAGCGGCCAGAATGTTCGTTTGAGCGGCCGCGGCGGCAGTGGCAGAGAGGCAAAAGGTTCGGCGATTCATCTCCTCAACATTGGATCAAGCGGCCCGATTCTGTCCAGCACCCGGGGCTGATTCGAACTCCCCATCACGTCCCCTTTTCGCCGTTGAAGTCTTATGGCATTGCCGGTAGGTCGCTCGGGCGGTTGTGGTGGTACGTCGTCCAGCCGAGATATCTGCCCAGAGCTTCGGCGACTGCCGCTGCCGTATGGCTGCGATTCATTGCGGCGTGGTGCTCAAACCCGTTCTGACAGATCATGTGCATCAGCGCCGGCAGTCTGGGAACCTGCACCACGGCGCGAGTGCCAAAAGTCTTGAGCGGGTCGTTGGTAAACTCGCCCTCGCCAACATAGGCAGCAATCTTGCCAGCCAAATCGTCTGTGCTGATGCGCCCAAATGTCACCGGCCCGGCTTGCGTGCGGCCCTCCAACGCGCCAAAAGTGTTTTCCTCACCGAGCGTGGTGCCGAGAATCGGCGCCGTAGCGATGCGAATGTCAGGCAGAAAATCCTTCGCCCAGTTGCCGCAATGGAAGAAGACGCACTTCTCGGGATCGCCGCCGTAGTTATTGTTCCAGTCCACGAGCGCGCTTGGCGTGCCGCTCGCGAGTTGCAGCGCATACATCCCCACCACGCCTGCAATATCCACTTCGCAGGCAGATGGCAGCATCTGCTCGCTCATCATCGACATGATGGTGCATACGTTGACGCCGAAATTCTTTTGCAGCGAGCTCCAGCACTGGATCGCCGTTGCAGTAATCGAGAGCGACTGCATCCAATCGTCGACCACGAGAGCGAACTTCGCCATGCGCACGATTGCTTCGTCGGGAGCCTTTGACGCGTCGGCATAGGAACGGATCTGTTCGATCCGCTGGCGAACGCGTGCGTCATCGCTTGAAATCCTGGCGGCGTTGCCGAAAACTTCTGAGAGGTCGATCGTATTCACCGTGATCCCCGCGGCCTCAAGCAATTTCTCGCTGAATCGTGTGGTGTTAAATGCGTTGGGACGGGCGCCCACCGCGCCGATCCTTACGCGGCTCAGCCCTCGCACCACGTTGCAGGTTTGAACAAATTGGACGAGATCTTCGCGAAAGCGCGGATCGAGGATCGCGACTGTGTGGTCGCGCGTAAGCGAGTACTTGATGCGGTACTGGCGCAGGTTATTGCAGACGGAAATCTTGCCGCAGAATGCGTCGCGCCGTCGGTCGAGACCGAACTGATCGAGATCGTCGGGGCAAGCCTGAACCAGAACAGGGACGCGCGTGTCGGCAAGGCGGATCGAGTCGGCGACACCCTTCTCATCGCCGAAGTTAGGCAAGCAAACCAAAATCCCATCGATGCGGTCCCGATTTCGGCGAAGGAGTTCACCGCACTTCTGTGCGTCAGCCCACGTTTCTACCGCGCCCAGTTTGCTCTCTTCCGTGGATAACCAAACCGGCTCGATGGCAAGCTCGGCAAGCAATTTCGTCAGATCGCGGCGCGCTTCCGAAATCAACACGTCGGGGAAGAAGTCGCGGTTGCCAATAATGACGCCAAGACAAGTCTTATTCGCCATGATGCTTCACCTTACCTTCTCAAAATTACGAAAGTTGTCTGCGTTTTCCTTTGTCACCAGGTCGCAGGGAATGATCTGCCGCTCTGGCTCGCCTGTCGTGCCGGTCCTCAGAAACCGGTCGGCTTCATCAACCGCAAGCCGCGCGATCGAAACAGCAGGTTGCAAAGCTGTTGCCTGCATCTGGCCACTGCGGATTGCATCGATCGCATCCGGACTGCCATCGAAGCCAACAATGCGTATCTTCGTAAGCCCCGCCGATTTAACGGCAGCCGCCGCGCCAACCGCCATGGTGTCGTTCCCGGCGATGATGCCTGCGATGTCTCCGTGCGCCTGCAGCATGGTTTCTGTTTTCTGAAATGCCTTAGATTGAGACCAATTTGCCGATTGCGCGGCCACAAGCTTCAGTCCGGGATCCCGATCCAGCACAGCATGAAAACCCCTGGTGCGGATTTGCGCGTTGGTATCGGATTCGCGCCCGAGCAGCTCCGCGTAGTTTCCCTTCGCTCCCAATACCCGGGCGAACTCCGCAGCAACAAGCCGCGCGCCCTGATCGTTGTCTGAGATGATTTGCGCCTTGGCGATGCCGGTGGCCTCGATCTCGCGATCGATCAGTAGAACCACAATGCCGGCTTTGGTTGCCCGGCGAACCGCCGCGATAGACGCATCTGCGCCGGCATTATCGAGGATGAGCACAGCGGCATTCGATGCGATGGCGGCGTCAACCAGGTTGTCCTGCCTGTAGGCGTCGTCTTCGTGGGCATCCACGCGAACGCGATAGCCGAGCACCTCGGCGCGCGCGGCAGCAGCGTCGGCCTCAGCTTTGAAGTAGGGATTGTCCTCGGAAGGAACGATGATGGCAATCAACTTTTGTCGTTGGTCAGCTCGATGGCATCCAGCGCATGCGATCAAAATACCGATTGCAAGTGCGGCGGCGGCAATGGTTCGACAACGCATTAGTCGCCAGCCTCCAGATACGGCAGCAGTCTCGCCTGCAAGCGGACCTGCGCCTGGTCGAGCCCGACGGCCAAAACAATCACAACGCCCTTGATCACGATTTGCCAGAACTCCGAGACGCCGAGCATCACAAGGCCGTCCGCGAGGACGCCGATGACGAACGCGCCAATGAGCGACCCAGTCACGGAACCTCTGCCGCCCATCAACGAAGTTCCGCCCAGAACCACGGCTGCAATCGCGTTCAGCTCGAAGCTCTCCCCTGTAGCGGGATGCGCGGCCTCG